>DXBY01000123.1 GCA_019116305.1 Candidatus Ruania gallistercoris
TGATCGGGGCCGCGCATCACCGGGCGGTTGCGGAGGTGGTTGCGTTCATGGAACGAGAGGTTGCGGCGACCCGCACCGGCGCTACCGCAGGTGATGGAGCCGTTGCACAGGTCAAGGTCGAGGGGCTGATCGCGACCGCGTTCGATCACTTCGACTCCCGCGCAGGCGACCCCCACCTCCACACTCACGTCGTCATCAGCAACAAGGCCAAGACCATCCTCGACGGAAAGTGGCGCTCACTCGATGGCAGACCGATGCACGCCGCCGTCGTCGTGCTTTCCGAGCTGCATGAGGCGGTGTTCGCGGACCACATGACCCGCATCTTCGGCGTCGAATGGGAGGCCCGGGACATGGGCCGCGACCGCAACCCCGCCTGGGCGATCACCGCTGTTCCGGAGACCCTGGTGGTGGAGTTCTCCAGCCGCGCCCGCCACATCGACGCCGAGAAGAACCGGCTCATCGACGAGTACGTCACCGCTCACGGCCGCCAGCCGTCGAATGCCACGATCTTGAAGCTCCGCGCACAGGCAACGCTCTCGACCCGGCCTGACAAGCAGGTCCGATCCTTGGCCGACCTGACCGAGGAGTGGCGAACTCGAGCCACCACCATCCTCGGCGGGGACGCGACCAGGTGGGCGATGGACGCTACCGGCAATGACCGGCCGCTCTTGTTGCGGGCTGACGACATCCCTCTCGATGTGATCCGCGAGATCGGTCGATCAGTCGTCGAGGCGGTCGGTGAGAAGCGTTCGACCTGGCGCCGGTGGAACCTCATGGCCGAAGCCGCGAGGCAGACGATGGGCTGGCGCTTCGCAACCACCACCGATCGCGAGTCGGTGATCGCGATGGTCACCGACGCCGCCCAGCTCGCATCCCTCCGGCTCACACCACCCGAGCTCTCGCTCTCTCCCGTAGTGTTCCGACGCGACGACGGCACGTCGGTGTTCCGACCTGTCAACTCGACGATCTTCACCTCCGAGGTCCAGCTTCTGGCGGAGGACCGGCTCCTGGACCGCTCCCGCGACCTCACCGGTCCCACAGTCTCCCTCGCGACCGTCGAGAAGATCACCCGCAAGCCAGACACGGACGGTCTGCTGTTGGGTGAGGATCAGACCGATGCGCTGACGCGGATCGCAGTGTCGGGACGGGTGCTTGACGTTCTTGTCGGTCCGGCTGGGGCGGGCAAGACCACCGCCATGAACGCGCTCCGCCGAGCCTGGGAGGCCGAACACGGCAAAGGCTCCGTGGTCGGGCTCGCCCCGTCGGCGGTGGCCGCGCAGGTCCTCGCCGACGATCTCGGGATCGAGACCGAGAACACCGCGATGTGGTGGCAGAACCACCTCACCAAAGGACTCACCTTCCAGCCGGGGCAGTTGGTCATCGTCGACGAAGCATCTCTGGCCGGCACTCTGTCCCTGGACCGGATCACCGGCCTCGCCCAGCAGGTCGGGGCGAAGGTGCTGCTCGTGGGCGATTACGCCCAGCTTCAATCGGTCGATGCCGGAGGCGCGTTCTCGATGCTCGCCCACGACCGCACCGACACCGTCGAACTCATCGACGTCCACCGCTTCCACCAGCCGTGGGAGAAACTCGGCTCCCTCGACCTCCGTCACGGCCACACCTCCGTGATTGACACCTACCTCGCCCACGGCCGCATCCGAGACGGCGACACCGAGACCATGACCGACGCCGCCTACACGGCCTGGCGGGCAGACCGAGACGCCGGACGCATCACCGTCCTGATCACCGAGACCCGCGAGCAAGTGACCGCGCTCAATGAGCGCGCCCGAGCTGATCTCCTCATCGACGGGACCCTCGACCAGGATCGGGAGGTTGAGCTGCGCGACGGAACCCATGCCGGTATCGGGGACACCGTCATCACCCGCCGCAACGACCGGAAGATCACGGCGAGCAACGGCAACGACTGGGTGCGCAACGGCGACATCTGGACAATCACCGACGTTCGAGACGACGGAAGCATCACCATCCGCAGACCTGGCCGCTCCTACGGCGGCGCGATCGTGCTGCCTGCGGCCTATGTCGCCGAGTATGTCGATCTCGGATAGCCGAGGTTCTGTAAACGCACCTACCTCTCACACGAGTAGGAAGGTGGGCCGACTGATGGGCCAGAACGAGCAGGAACAGACTACGGGATCAGCATCGCCGTTGCGGGCGGTGGTGTACGTCAGGATCAGTGACGACCCGGAAGGTAGTGAGCGTGGGGTGGATCGGCAGGAGGCCGACTGCCGCGCCTACGCCGCCGCCCACGGCTGGGAAGTCGTAGCGGTGTTCCGAGAGAACGACACCTCGGCGTTCAAGCAGCGCACGATCACCCTGCCCTCGGGTGAGCGGGTACGGCGGGTGGTTCGCCCGGAGTTCCGCGCCATGCTCAAACACCTCAACGACGGGCAGGCGCAGGTGATGATCGCGTACGACCTCGACCGCGCGGTGCGTGACCCGCGCGACTTGGAGGACTTGATCGACGCGAAAGTCCTCGCCGGATTCGGTGTCCGCTCGGTGACCGGCTCGCTGCGACTGGACACGGACTCGGATGTGGCGATGGCCAGGGTGCTGGTGGCGATGGCGAACAAGTCCAGCGCCGACACCGCAAGGCGGGTGGCGCGGGCGGCGAAGCAGCAAGCGGTCGAGGGTGCCTGGCATGGGGGCAGGGTGCCGTTCGGGTACCGCGCCGAGTCCGGTGCTCTCGTCATCGACCCGATCACCGGGCCGATGGTCGCCGAAGCGTTCCAGCGGGTGCTGGCCGGTGAGTCGCTGTACCGGATTCGTAAAGACTGGAACGAGCGCGGGGTGCTGACCACGCACGGGTGCGCATGGTCGGATCGCACGCTGAAGCTGATGCTGCGCAACCCCTCCAACAAAGGAATCCGCGAGTACCGCCCGATCCTCCCGGACGGCACGCGCGCGAAGACCTCGCTCATGCAGGTCAAGGCGGCGTGGCCTGCGATCGTGGACGAGGACACCTGGCAGCAGGTCTCCGACGTGCTCGATGCTCGGAAGCAGGCCAGGAACTTCCACCAGCCCGGCACTGGCGCGGCGAAACGGATGTATCCGTTCTCGGGTCTGATCCGCTGCTCGGCCTGCGGCACGTCGATGATTCACCGCGGCGTCGTGTATCAGTGTGTGCAGGCCACGCGGGGCGGCTGCCACCGCTCGATCCGCTCCGCCGACATCACCCGGCTCGTGGAAGAAGCGGTGCTGGCGACGTTCGAGCAGATCACCCTCAACCCCACCAAGCGCGAGGCCCCTGGTGCTGGCGTGGCGGCGCGGGTCGGTCTTGCCGCGCGGCTCGATGCTGACCGAGAACGCCTGGCCCGGTTGGACGATGACCACTATGACGGGCTGATCGACAAGGCGATGTGGGTGCGCCAGCGGACGCGGATCGCGGAGAGGATCGAGGCTACGCGCCGCGAGTACACCGCCGCCCTCCCCGAACAGCACGCCGGGGCGGGCATCGACATGACCACCGTCGCCGCCGAATGGGCTGGGCGTACCCCGCTATGGCAGTACCGGGCCACCAGCCTGATCTTGGAAGCCGTGCTCGTTCACGCCCTGCCGGACGGCATGAATGGTGCCACCCCAGCGCGCCGCCGTAACGAGAGCGTCGACGCGTTCCACATCCGCCGTGCCGTGTACCGCGCCGACATCCTCGCCCACCGGGTCGAGTTCGTCTGGCGCGCCTGACCCTCGCAGCTCACGGCGTGCTGTCGGCCCAGCATCCCGACCGGCGTAAACGGTTCAGGGTGCGGGGCCCTCCCGCGTCCTGCTTGCGGTCTGCTTCGTGGGTCGAGGCGCGGCGCACAGCCTCCGCAGCTCAGTTAGTACGGTCGGGTCGTCCACCGTCGAGGCAAGACCCTGCGTCTGCCGAGAGGCGGCAGCCAGGCGCGCGCCCAACGTGGTGGAACCCGCCGGAGGTGTCGGCGGCGTGGCGACGGTGGACGCGGCAGCGGCGGGAGTGGTCATGCGGTCAGGTGCGCCGCCCCGCCCGCGGCGCGGCGTGCTTGTCGGGATGGGCGGCGCGGATCGCATCTGCCAGAGCACCGTCGCCGCGTAGCGAGTCGGCAGGTTCGCCGCTGAGCAGGCGCAGCAGGACGCCGTCGCCGGTCGGGGTGCCAGTGTGTTTCGAGGCGGGATGCCCCAGCACGATCCGCAGCAGTCCGGTCCATGAGCGTGGTGGCAGCCCCAGCAGCACCGGAACAGTGTGGTCGCGGCGTAGCACCTCCACCGCGCGGGACCGTGAGGACAGATCGGCCAACCGGGACGCGACGTGCTCCACGCAATCGGCCACGAGCGCGGCGTCCCAGCCCGCCGTCACGAACAACCCCACCGTGTCTGTCAGGGCGGCCGCGACGCGGAGTCTGTCTTCGTCGTCGGGGTCATCGTCATCGTCGGTGGCGGGGTGGATGGCGAAGGCGGGGTGGTAGTCGGCCAGGTGCTCTTGTTCAGCGAACCGGATGGCATCGTGGAACCCGGCGATCCTGGCCGCGTGGCGGACCTTGCCGGGTGAGACCAGCATTCCCGCAGCCCTCATCTCGACGCCACAGGTGATCTGCACCGCGCGGGTGACCACGGCCCACGGGTTACCCGCCTTCCGTGTCGAGGGGGCGAGCATCACCTCGAACGCGGCCGAGGCGACCTCCCAGGCATCCAGCTCGTACTTGCGGGCCAGTCGCCGGTACCTGTCTGCCGTGTAGCGCATCAACTCCGCTGCGTCACGGTCACGCTGCCAGGCCCCAGCCCCGGCTTCGTGCAGTCTGATCAGCAGGGCACGCAGCCCCTCCGGGCTTTCGAACCCGTGGCTGGCCGGGCCAGCCGGGTCCGCTGCATCGTCGCTGGCGGCGGGTGGAGTGTGTTCGGTCACGGTGGCGCCTCCCGTGAAGGAGGTGCGCCACCGGCACCCGCATCAGGCCGTCCGCCAGAGCGCCCCTACGCCCGCCTGCCGTCAGCAAGAGCGCCGTCTGCGCCGCGCAATGCAACGGTCCTGTCGACGCGCCACGAACCTGTCAAAAGGCAGCCACTCTCCCTCGCCGGCCGTTGAAGAAGGGAGGTGCATCTCCCCGGCGCGGATCACCGACCGGTGAGGAGTCAGTCGGGGCGCCGTCCCCGCCGTGACAACAGGTGAACGCCGTTGGATAGGAGCCGCTTTGCCGTGGTGCCGGGCATGGTGCCGGAACCCGGTCGAGGCCGTGGGTGTTCGGCCTGGACGTGACGCGGCGACGACCCCGTCATTCCGGTGGGGCCGCCGCCGCGCTCTTTGGGGTGGTGGTCAGCGCTGCATCGTCTGCGGCGTCAGGACCTGACGGCCCCGATACTGGCCGCAGCTAGAGCACGCCCGGTGCGGCAGCGTGGGCTTACCGCACGCGGGGTTGGGGCACACGGTGGTCTGCGGCGGGGTCGCCTTCCACTGCGAGCGGCGTGATCTGGTGCGCGAGCGTGACTTCCGCCGGAATCCCGAGGATGCCATGGCGGTTCTCCTTTCAAGTATGTTGATGTGGTCGTGGGAAAGAGCCCGCAGACCGGCGGGTCTCTGCCGACCAGTGGCATCACGGCGTGTCACCTCCCGTCACTGCCGGGGGCGGGGTCGGTGAGGCGTGTGAAGCGTCGCGGGTGTTGAGGTAGTCGGCGTGGAGCTGCCCGCACGCGGCATCGATGCCCGCACCGAACTGTTGACGTCGGCTGACTGTCACGCCGGCCGACCTCAGGTGCGCGACGAACCTCTGGATCACTCGGGCGGCTGGTTGCCGATACGGTGCGGTCACGCCTGCGGCTTCGTTGTAGGCAATGACGCTAACCTTGAAAAGGTCCGGTCGTGATCGACGCTTCACCAGCCGCGCGAGGTGTTCCGCGTGCTCTGTGCTGTCGTTGACGCCATCGATCAGCAGGTAGGCCAGGAACACGCGCCGCCGGGTGGCAGCCACGTGGCGGTCCAGGATGTCCACGCTGGCCTCGAGCGGGAATCGCTTCTGTAGCGGGATCAGGGTGGAGCGCTGGTCCGGGAACGGTGAATGGACCGAGAGGGTGACGGTGACGTGCGGGTGTTCGGCGACGAGTTGGGCCAGTCGTGGCGCGAATCCGACTGTGGACACGGTGATCCGTCGAGGGGACCAGCCGCCGACCTGTGGGTGGGTCAGCATGTCCAGTGCCGTGAAGATGCGGGGATTGGCGAGTGGTTCGCCCATGCCCATGAAGGCAATGCTCTTCACGGGAAACGCACGGTCGCGCTGCCAGGGTCCGTAGAGGGCTTGGGCCAGGATCTCCTCGGCGTCCAGGTTCCTGACGAGCCCGACCGCACCGGTGGCGCAGAACGTGCAGGCCAGGCCGCAACCGGACTGCGAGGACAGGCAGATCGATGACCAGCCGTCGCGGAAGCGTGAGCGTACTGCCTCGAAATAGCCGGGCTTGTCGCCGGAGAAGAGGACCTTCTCTACGGACGCGTCCTCGCTGCTGCTCACCACCGTCGCGGGCAGGATCGTCGAACCCAGCCGTGCTTCGAGGTCGTCGCGTACGGAGCCTGGAAGGTGGTGGGCGTCGCCGAACCGTGCGGCCCGGCCCGCGCGGAGACCGTGGAGTAGCGCCGTGAACTGATACTCGGGCTGACCATGCTCGTAGAGAACACGGTGAATGCGTTCGAGGCGGCTATTGGGCGGAGGAATCGGCAGGGCCGGGCTTCCCGTTCGCCGTGCAGGAATACCGGCAGCGAGATTGGTGGGATAGGTGGGTGTGACCACGATGAAGAACCTTCCGGGGTGGTGAGGAAGATCGCGCGGGTGGACGCGACCGACTCAGCGGAAGGACAAAGCAGCGTGGCAGCAGCCGATGAAATTCAGTTCAAGAGCGGAATCGGACCACAGAAAGAGGGTCCAGAATGTTCCGTCGAACTGGCACGATATGCCTGAGGAAGACCTGTGTCACGCCGAAGAAAGGGGCGGTCAGCGAGGTCTAGCCACCGAATCCTTCCGGTGGCTAGGCTCTGTCTGCGATCGGGGTCGACATACCATCAACGTTAGCACGCGACGCCCGGCCCGTGCCACCGCACAGGTGCTTGCCGCCCGCGGACACGCGTCGTCCACGACAGCGACGAGCTGGCCCCAGGCGGTGGGTCCGATGCCTTGTCAGACCCACCGCCGGATGCACATGTCAGGCCGGGCCGCGACCAGCGTGTCCGCTCAGGCCACGGGCACTGTCGTTCGCGGTCGATCAGCGCCGACGCGTCCCGCGGCCCATCCGAGGGCGACGGCGGCGAGCGCCAGGAGCGCGCTGACCGCGAGCGGGCCGCGCACACCGACCAGCTCGATCGCCACCCCGCCGGCGATCGGCCCGAGGACCGCGCCGAGGTTCATCGCGACCGTGGCGAACGAGCCGCTCATGGACGGCGCCTCGCCCGCGGTTGCCATGATCCGGCCGATCAGCGTGCTGCCCAGCGCGAAGGAGAGCGCCCCGAGGAGCAGGGCCAGCACCCACACCACCGGCTGGTTGCCGACCATGAGGGTCAGCAGTACCCAGCCGAGCACCAGCAGTGGGCCGGTCACCAGGATCACCTGGCGCCAGCTCCGGTCCGCGAGCCGACCCGCCGCGGTCACACCGAGGAACGCGCCGAGGCCGAACACGCCCAGCAACAGGGGGACCAAGGCTTCACTGACCCCGGCTCGTGTGCCGGCGATGACGGCGAGGTAGGTGAAGGAGCAGAACGTCGCTGCGTTGACCAGCACCGCCATGACGCTGTTCACCTGGACCGGTCGCAGCCGCAGCGTTCGCAACTCACCGGTCAGAGACCGTCCTGCGACGGCCTGGTCTGTCCGTGCCGCGCGTGTCGGGGTGGCGGTGAGCACCGCGATCAGCGCCGGCACCGAGACAAGGGCGATCGCCCACAAGGTGGCCCGCCAGCCCAGGGCGTTCCCGACCAACGCTCCCGCCGGCACACCGGCGATAAGAGCCAGCGTCGTGCCGCCGAGGATGACCGCCAGTGCACGGGCACGCGAGTGAGCCGGGACGAGGTGCGTGACCGTGGAGAGGGCCACCGCGAGGAAACCCGCGTTCGCCAGCGCCGCCACGACCCGGGTAGCGAACAGGAGCCCGAAGCTCTCCGCCGTCGCACCGATGACGTGCGCGAGGATGAACAGGGCCAAGAACCCGCTCATGGTCCAGCGAGGTGACAACCCGCGACCGACCGCAGCCATCACCGGTGCCCCGAGCGCCATGCCGACCGCGAAGGCCGAAGTCAGCAGACCGGCCTGAGCCAGCGAGATATCGAGGTCACCTGCGATGCCGGGCAGCAGGCCGGCCAGGACGAACTCAGAGGTGCCCTGCGCGAACACAGCGAGGGCAAGGATGTACAACACAATGGGCATGAAGATGCCTTCCGAAGCAAAGAGATAACGAGAGTGAACGGCGCGGTCGGCACCGCAGGCGCTTCGGATGCGTGAGGATTCACAAAGAACAGCGCCGCCCGGAAGGGCGCGCGCTGGGAATCAGGAAGGAACTACAGCATCTCGGGCTACCGGCGGACCGATAGCCCCACTCTGCTTGCTTCGGGAGAACTCACACAGCCAGCGTATCAGCCCAGCCGGCGCAACTCGTTTCCAAGCCCGGCCCCGCAACGCCGCCGAGCCTCGGTTGCACGTACCCGTCGTCGCCTCGTCCATGCTGGTGCGGATCGCGGTCATCGCACCCCGTGTGACCTCTCCGATCCCTGGAACAACTCTGGTCGCGACTCCATCCAACCAAGTCCCGTAGTCCGTCGGCGAGGGGCCATGACTGTCCTGCTCCGACTCGGACCTGATGCCCGCATAGTGAGTCGCCACAGCTCTCCATGACGGCTGTACCGTATGCCTCGCCTCTGCCTTCGCGCTGCTCCGGCTGACACCACGCTCCCTCGAAGCCGCGCGGCACCGCCGCAGACGAATCCGCCCTCCAGACAGCCCAAAGCCCAACTACCAAAGCATGCACGTATGCCACCGCGGGTGGGGCGTGCGCACCTCCTTCATGAGACGACTCATGAGGGAGGCCAGGATGAAGGGCGGGGTGATCCTGTTCCGCGGCACAGGTGCTGCCGCGCGCCGCTATGTCGAGGC
>DXBY01000002.1 GCA_019116305.1 Candidatus Ruania gallistercoris
GGAAGCCGTGCAGGCGATCGGCAAAGGGTTTCGCGTTCGGGTCGGAGCCGACGTAACCGATGCGGGTGTGACCCAGATCCCGTAGGTGCTTGGCCGCCAGCTGGGCGCCACGCACGTTGTCCACCACCACCGTGTCCCAGATGAGCTCGGGCAGATCGCGGCTGGCGAGCACACACGGCACCCCCAGGCGCTCCAGGAAGCGGAGCTCCTCCACCCCGCCCTGCACCGAGGCCAGCATCAGGCCGTCCACCCGGTGCTCGGTCATCGAGTGGATGATGTCCACTTCACGACCCGTGTCTCGGCCGGAGCTACCGAGCAGCACCTTGTACCCGCGCTCGGCCAACACCTCCTGCACGCTGGCAACCAGGTCCGGGAAGAACGGGTTCTTGATGTCGGCGATCACCAGCCCGATGTTCAGGGTCGCGCCGCGGGTCAAGCTGCGCGCGATCGCGCTCGGCCGGTAGTTCAGCTCGCGGATCGCGTCCTCGATCTTTCTCCGGCTGGCGGCGGAGACGGCGTACCCCGAGCGCACGTTCAGGTACTTCGAGACGGTGCCCTTGGAAACTCCGGCCCGCTCGGCGACATCGTTGATCGTGGGTGTGCTCCGGCCCCGTGGGTCGTGCGCATCGCCAGGACGGCGCGGTTCAGCAGCCATGTCCTCCGCATCACCTGCCCGTCCAGTCATGCGCCCAAACCCCCAAGTCGTCGAATCTGCAGCACCGACACTATCCGTGCCCGCCCCTGCGGCGGGCACGAATACCGGTCATCCCAGCACCCCACCGCCGTTCAGGTGCAGCGTCTGGCCATGGATCAGCTCGGCGCCCGGGCCCACCAGGAACGCCACCGCCGGACCGATCTCCTCGGGCCGGCCGAGCCGTTGGACCACCGAGTCGCGGGTGCGTTCGGCCACCCACTCCGGGGTGGCATGCGGAGTGACCATGGGCGTGTCGATCGGCCCTGGTGCGATCGCGTTCACCCGCACCCCCGGTCCGACCTCGCGGGCCAGCGCCCGGGTGAAACCGAGGATCCCGGCCTTGGCCGTGCAGTACGCCACGAAGTCCCGCGCCCCCTTGTAGGCCAGCTGCGAGCTGACGTTGACGATCCTGCCCTGGCGCTCGATCAGCTCCGGCAGCAGCAGCCGGGAGAGGACGAACACCCCGTCCAGGTCCACCGCCATGGTCTGCCGCCAGCTGTCCAGGTCGGTGTCCAGGATCTGGCGTGATTCCATCCAGCCGGCGTTGTTCACCAGGATGTCGATCGGCCCAAGAGCGGTGCGCGCCTGCTCGACACTCTCCTCCACCTGTGCCCAGTCGGAGACGTCGGCAGAGATCTCCGCCGTCCTGGTGCCGAGCTGTTCCAGCTCGTGGCAGAGCTGTTCTGCCTGCTCGTGCTGGTTGAGGTGATGGACGACGACGTTCGCCCCGTCCCGTACCAGGCTTCGGCAGATCTCGGTGCCGAGGGCACCCACCGCCCCGGTGACCAGAGCGGTCTTGCCGGACAGCGGACGCTGGCCCTGCGCCGTCGTGGACGTGTGCCGGATGGACTCGCTCATCGGTGCTCTGCTCCTGACGATGTGAACTGTGCCGACTCGACGAACGGTGCGAGGTGCCCGGCCGCATGCGCGCGCAGAGCGCGGCGGCCGAGCATCGTCTCGTGGATCTCACTCGTGCCGTCGAAGATCTGGGTGACCTTGGCATCCCGGTGCATCCGGTTGACCGCCTCATCGGCGACGATCCCCAGCGCTCCGTGGATCTGCATCGCCTCATCAGTGGCCCGGCGGGCTGCGTCCGAGGCGAACATCTTGGCCATCGAGATCAGATCCTGATCTCCCCCACTGCCGTGGCTGAAGGACTCGGCAGCCCGCAGCCCGAGGGCGCGAGCGGCATGGTAGTCCGCGGCGATCCGGCCGATCTTGCGCTGGATGATCGGCAGCTGCGCGAGGGTCTTCCCGAATGCCGAGCGCGCATTCGCCCGCTCCAGGCTGGCCACCAGCGCAGATCGGAGCAGACCGCTGGCGTAGCCGGCCACATCGATCCGGGCCATGTTCAGCCCGTCCATCATTCCGGTGAAGCCCTCGATCCTCAACCGATCGGTACGCGGCACCCGGACGCCGGTGAAGTGCAGCTCACCGTTGGGCATCCCGCGAAACCCGGAGAGCTCGGGGCCGGCCCGGCCGTGGGCGCCGGGGCTGGACATATCCACCACCAGGGCCACCATCGGGGCATCGCGATCGGCGCTGCCCTCCTTGGCCAGGACGATGGCAAAGTCGGCGATCGGGGCAAAACCGACCCAGCACTTGGTTCCGGTGAGCAGATAGTCCTCGCCCTCGGGGACGGCCACGGTGGTCAGCCCGCGCACGTCGGTGCCGGCCTCCGGTTCGGTGATCGCGAAGGAGCCGAACGTCCGGGCAGCCAGCGTGGGCTCGAGCCACCGGTCCTGCAGCGACTGCGGGGCGTACTTGCCGAGCAGGTAGCAGGACAGCCTGGTTCCGGCGACGCCGAGCGCCACCGCCGGTGAGTGCGCGGAGAGGGCTTCGGTGACCTGAAGAGCCTGGGGCATCCGGGTCGCGTCCGGGCGGCCGTCCGCAGCCACCATCAGCCGCTGCAGACCCAGCTCGGCGGCATCGTCGAGCAGGTCGGCGAAGAAGTCTCCCTCCTGGTCGATCGCCTGCGCCCGCGGCGCCACCCGGTCGGCGATGAACTCCGCCAGCGCCGTCATCGCTCCTCCCCCGCGGGATAAGCGTCAGCGTCGGGATAGCAGTAGAGGATGTGGGTGCCCACGAGCACCAGCTCCTCCCCGCGCCGAGTGGTGGCCTGCAGCTGTGCGAACGCCTTGTGGCTGTCGGGTTCCACCGAGTCGATCCGGTAGTCGATGCTGACCGTGTCGCCGAGGTAGACCGGGCGGATGAACCGGATCCGCTCGTACCCGTAGGAAACAGCGGTGACCTGTTCCTGCTCGCACAGCCGTGCTGCGGCAGTGGAGGTCAGCGCCAGCACCAGGCTGCCGTGCGCGATGCGCCGGCCGGCCGGGTGGGTCTGCATATACTCCTCGTCGATGTGCTGCGGAGCCAGGTCCCCGGTGATGCCGGCGAAGATGCCGACATCGGCCTCGGTGACGGTCTTGCGGAACGTGGTGGCGGCGCCCACCGGCGGCAGGCCGTCCGCTCGCTCGATGGTCATCGCTGCACACCTCCTGCTGCCGCGGCGGCATCCGTGCTGGCCGGCGCCCCCACAGCTCCTTGGTCGACCAGCCGGTCGACCTCAGCGGACAGCCCCAGCTCATCGAGCACCTCCACCGTGTGCTCGCCCAGGAGCGGTGCAGGTCGGCGTGCGGGCAGCTGAGCACCGTTGACCTGGATCGGATTGCCGACCAGCTCGAGCGGGCCGGCCTCGGGGTGGTCCACGCTCAGCCGGCGCCGCGGCCAGGCCACCATCGGATCGGTGGTCATTGCGGGAAAGTCGTTCACCGGTGCACACCAGACCCCTGCGTCGTCGAGTGCAGTGACACACTCCTGGGTGGTCAGGGTGGCCACGACAGCGCTCACCCGCTCGTTCAGCTCCTGGCGGCGATCGGTGGCCGCCTGCTTGTCCGGGAACTCGGCCAGGAGGTCACTGTCCCCGAGGCCCGCCGCCAGGTTCTCCATCGTGGTCAAGGAGATCGCCACATGGCCGTCCCGGGTGGCGTGCACACCGTACGGCGCCTCGATCGACGGGCTCCCGGGGACTGTCGGCCGGACCGGCGCCGCACCGGAGTTCAGGGCGGTCACCACCTCCTGCGTGGTCTGGTGCAGCATGGCGCCCACCAGGTCGACCTCGACGAACTGCCCGACGCCGGAGCGCGCCCGATCGAACAGAGCTGCCACTGCACCCATCGCGAGCATGGTCGCGGCGTGCACATCGGCCACGAACGGACCACAAGGGGTAGGTGGTGCCTCCTCGGTCCCGGTGAGCCAGAGTGCACCGGTACGGGCCTGGGCGAGCAGATCCTGACCAGGTTTGCGCAGATC
This sequence comes from Candidatus Ruania gallistercoris, assembly GCA_019116305.1. Taxonomy (GTDB): domain Bacteria; phylum Actinomycetota; class Actinomycetes; order Actinomycetales; family Beutenbergiaceae; genus Ruania; species Ruania gallistercoris. Next base: position 4,007 of record DXBY01000002.1, read on the forward strand.
CTCGGCGTGCGGGCCGTAACCGGAGGCAGAACAGTAGACCAGCTTCGGGTTGAGTGCGTGCACTGCTTCCCAGCCCAGGCCGAGGCGATCCATCACCCCGGGCCGGAAGTTCTGTACCAGCACGTCAGCGGTCTCCACCAGGCGCTGTGCGATGGACAGCCCCTCGGGGTCCTTGAGGTTGAGCGCGATCGAGCGCTTGTTCCGGTTCATCGCCAGGAACTGGGTGCTGTGCCCGTTCAGGAAGGTGGTCCCGGACTGGCGGCCACGCTCCCCACCGGCCACCGCCT
>DXBY01000124.1 GCA_019116305.1 Candidatus Ruania gallistercoris
GGCTGCACCAGCAGCTGCCCGGCTGAGGGCGACTCAGCACCACCCAGACCGACCGACCCGACTTGAGCAAGAGGAGACCACGTGCCCAACCCGCTCATCCCCACCTGCGCCGACCTGGCCGGTGACGAGGACCTGGACCGCTTCGACGACATGGTCAACCCACCCGGGCTGACCAACCACTGGGCCACCGCCCAGGTGGACCACGACGTGCTCGCCGTACGCAGCCTGAACGTGCCGCCGATCTCCCAAGGGGACTCGATCTCCGGCCAGCTCTACCTCGGCGGGCGACTGGCCCGCTCCTACGGTCAGCCGGTGCGGGTGCGCTGGCGCCCCGACCGGGTGGAACGGCGCACCACGATCGAGGGCTGGGAGATCGAGACCGTCACCGTCTGCCCGCCGGGACAGCCCGGGGTCGTGGTGCAGGCGCAGGTGCGCAACACCGGACCGGCCCGGACCCTGCGGCTCGGGGTCTGGCTCACCTCCACGGTGACCCGCTCCGGCGAGGCCTGGTTGGCGGCCGAGCCGCCGCAGGCCGTCAACACCACCACGCGCACCGGGGCACGAGTGGTGGGCACCGACCAGAGCGCATGGTCGGTGCAGGAGCTGGTGCTGCCCGAGGGAGCAACACTGCTCGACGGCGGCCCCCGGGTGGTCGAGGCCGAGGTGGAGGTAGCCGCCGGAGGCAGTGTGACCTGGGGCTACGTACACGCCATCGCCGCCACCGAGACGGAGGCCGGCACCGCTGCGGAGGCACTCGTGGCCGGCCTGGACCAGGCCGCCGCAGTCAGCGAGCGCACCTGGAACACCAAGATCGCGGCGATGTTCGATCCCGACAACGAGGAGTTCTCCGGCAGCCTGCCAGTGCTGGACACCAGCAACGAGGCGCTGCGAAAGCTCTACTGGTGGGGCGCCGTCGGGGTGCTCTGGTTCCGCCGGGACAACCCGGCCTCCGTGCTCGGGCGCACCTATGACACCCTGATGCCGCGGTACTGGCAGACCACCACGTTCATCTGGGACTACTCGCTGTCCTCCCAGGTGCACGCGCTGCTCGACCCGGCCGTGATGCGCCGTCAGCTCGGGCACTGGGTGGGCCTGGACATCGACTCCCACTTCGGCACCGAGTGGCTCACCGGCGGGCCGGTCGGCTACTGGTACTCGGTGAACCACTACGCGATGACCCGCCTGGTGCGCGACTACGTGGCCTACACCGGGGACCAGACCTTTCTGGGGGAGGAGCACACCACCCCCGACGGCGTCACTCGCCCGATGCGCGAGCACGTGCGTTCCTGGGCCCGCGCCTGGCACCGGATCCGCTCCGCGAGCGGGTTGGCCGACTACGGCGAGATCGACAACCTGCTGGAGTGCGTCTCCTCCTACGTGCACGAAGTGGCCAGCCTGAACGCCGCGAACGTCTGGTGTCTGCGCACCGCGGCTCGGCTGGCCGAGCTGGACGGTGACGCCACCGAGGCCGCGCAGCTGCGTACCGAGGCGGACGAGCTCGTCGAGCTGGTCAAGGAGTTGTACATCCCTGGGGCCGGGTTCTTCCACGCCCGCCAGCCCGACGGCACGCTGGTGCCCACCCGGCACTGCTACGACTTCGCCACCGTCGGCACCACGATCGCCGACGACCTGGATCCTCAGGTGCGCGCGGAGATGGTGGACTTCTTCACCTCCGAGCTGCAGAGCCCGTCCTGGATGCGGGCGCTGTCCCCGCATGACGCCGACGCCGGGTACTCGCTGCGCGCCGACCACCAGTGGAACGGCGCGTATCCGGCGTGGCCGGCGGACGCCGCCCGTGCGGTGATCGACCTGGGCCGCCCGGACGTGGTGGCCCAGTGGCTGCCCGGTCTGGCGCGGAGCACCAACCAGGGCCCACCCGGGCAGGCGCACTTCGTGGAGGAGGCAGCCGAGTCGCTGAACGGGGGAGCGCGCAAGACCCCACCGCAGTTCCCGTACCTGATCGACTGGTCCTGTTCGTCGGCCGGGTCCTGGGTGGAACTGGTCCTCTCCGGGATCTTCGGGGTGCAGGTGGACCCATCCGGCGCGGTGAGCGCCAACCCGAACCTGGCCGACGTGGACCCCGACGCTGTGCTGCGCGGGCTGCGGGTGGCCGGAGTCAGCTACGACGTAGATGCGGAGGCAGCGACCCGGCAGTGACGTCCCGGCCAGCGCGGTCGCCACGACCGGCCGCGCAGTAGAGGACGTAACCCCCGCAAGGCGAATCCAAAGGAGTGATCGTGAGACGTACCCCCATGATGGTGGGAGCTGTGGCCGCTGCGGCGATGATGCTCGCCGCCTGCAGCCAAGGTTCACAGACAGCAAGCTCAGATGAGAGCACCCTCGACTACATCGGTGACGAAGCGGCAGTGCTGCCTCAGCTCGAGGCCGCCGCCGGGGCCACCGAGGAGGCGACCGGTCTCCAGTTCGCGCCACGCACCGTGCAGTCCACTGAGAACTACCAGCAGGTGATCCGGTCTTCGCTCACCTCCGCCAGCGCACCCGACCTGCTGAAGTGGTGGAACGGGTTCCGCCTCCAGGACCTCGCCCGCAGCGGCGGCCTGCTGGACATCACCGCCCAGTGGGACGAGGCCGTCGCGAACGGGTGGCTGGACGACTCCACCCGGGACGCCTTCTCCTACGACGGCAGCGTGTACGCGATGCCGTTCGACGCGAACTACTGGGTGGTCTACTACAACAAGGAGATCTACGCCGACCTTGGTCTCGAGGTGCCGACCACCTGGCAGCAGTTCACCGACAACGCCGACGCGATCGCCGAGGCGGACATCACTCCATTCTTCGCCACGATCGACGGCGGGTGGACCTCGTTCATCTGGTTCGAGGAGCTGCTCAGCAAGACCGACCCGCAGCTCTACACCGACCTGGTCAGCGGGGATGCGGAGTACACCGACCCCGAGGTCCGCGAGGTGATGGAGCTCTGGCTGGAGATGTACGAGAACGACTACTTCACCCCCGCGGACACCCCGTGGGCGGATGAGCCTTCGATGCTGGCCTCCGGGAATGTCGCGATGACCGTGGCCGGAGCATGGCGGAACGGCTCCTTCGTCGAGGCCGGCATGACTGAGGACGACTACGGCGCCTTCGTGATGCCGGTGGTCGAGGAGGGCACGCAGCCCTCGGTGATCTCCGAGAGCGGGATCATCGCCGCTGCCTCCGGTGGTGACCAAACCGAGGACGCAGCCGAGTGGCTGTTGAATCTGGTCAGCCCGGACGCGCAGACCGCTGCACTCGAGGAGTCGCAGGGGATGAGCCCGAACCTCGAGGTGACGCCACCGAACCCTGTGCTCGACTCCGTCTCGGCCGACGTCGACGCCGACGACTACCAACTGCTCACCCGCTACTGGGAAGCCAGCCCGCCGGCTCTGGTCGAAGGCAACGTGCAGGATCTCGCCGCATTCATGGCCGACCCGTCGGAGGGCGCGATCGACAGCACGTTGTCCTCGATGGCTGACCGCTCGGAGAGCGAGTGGGCCAGCTGGAACGACGGCGAATAGGCACCTCGATGGCCACCGCAGATCTCCAGGCCGACGGGCCGCCCTCGACGAGTGGTCGAGGGCGGCCCGGCCGCCGGCGTCCGAACGGTCGGGCGCGCCCCGCACGCGGCCGGTCGACGTTCGCGAACACTGTGCAGAACGGCGCCTTTCTGGCTCCTTCTGTGCTCGTGGTGGGCGTGCTTCTCCTGGTTCCGTTCGCGCTGACGACGTATCAGAGCTTCACCCAGGACAACGGCCTCGAACCCGCGACGTTCGTCGGCCTGGACAACTACATCGCGTTGATGCGCGACGCCGGGTTTCTGCACTCGCTGCTGAACACGGTGTTGTGGACCATCGGGGCGATCCTCCTCCCCGCCGGGGTAGGACTCGCGATCGCCACCTTCACCCAACACTTGCGGTTCGGGAAGATCTTCCAGCTGGTCTTCATCGTTCCCTACGCCCTCTCCGGCGTGGCGACGGGGACCATCTGGTCCTTCCTGCTCAGCACCGAAGGCCCGATCAACACGGTGCTCGCGGGCGTCGGTCTGGGCGCACTCGCCCAAGGCTGGCTGCTGACCTGGCCGGTGAACACGCTGGTGATGATCGGGGTCTACGTCTGGCAGGTCTCCGGAGTTGCGGTGATCCTGTTCCTGGTCGGGCTGAATGCCGTGCCGAAGGAGACCATCGAGGCCGGGCAGCTGGACGGGGCCAAGGGCCCCACCCTGTTCTGGCAGATCATCTTTCCGCAGCTGCGGGCCATCACCGTGGTGGTGATCGGGATCTCGCTGACCAACGGGTTGCGCGTCTTCGACCTGATCTGGGTGCTCACCGGCGGTGGGCCCGGGCAGGTGAGTGAGGCGCTGGCAGTGACGATGTACCGCAGGACCTTCGTGCTCGGGCAGTACGGGGTCGGATCAGCGGTGGCCGTGATGCTCACGATCATCGTGGTGGTCACGTCCTGGATCTACCTGCGCGCTCAGATGCCCCGGAGGATTCGATGAAGACACGACTGACGATTCGTTATCTTCTGCTGGTCCTGGTCTCCGTAGCGTGGGTGGTGCCGCTGTACCTGCTGGTGGTGAACGCGATCACCCCGATGAGCGACTACGGCGGTGAGGCGAGTTGGTGGCCCGGCAGCTTCGGACTGCTGGAGAACCTCAGTGTCGCGGCAGATCAGGCCGACATCGGTACCGGACTGCTGAACTCGCTGCTGTATGCGGTCTCGGGCGGCGTTGGTGCCGTGGTGCTCGCGGCCCTGGCCTCGTTCGCCGTGGTGGTGATGCCGGTGAAGCGACCGGCGCTGTGGTTCTGGCTGATCTATACCGGCACCCTCCTTCCGCTGCAGATCTTCCTGCCGCCGCTGTTCAAGGCCTACAACCAGACCGCCATCTATGACACCCAGTTCGGCCTGATGATCATCTACGTGGCGATCTGCATCCCGTTCGCGCACTTCTTGATCCGGAACTATCTGATGACCGTTCCGGAGGAGATCGCCGAGGCGGCGCAGCTGGATGGGGCCGGCTGGGTCAGGTTGTTCTTCCAGATCCACCTGCCACTGATCAAGGCCAGCCTGATGGCCGCGTTCGTGTTCCAGTTCACCTGGATCTGGAACGATCTGCTGTTCGGGATCACTCTCTCCACCAGTCCGGAGATCCGGCCCGTGCAGGCTGCGCTGGCACAGCTGACCGGCGGGATCTACAGCGTCGGACCACCGGTGGCGTTGGCCACCGCGTTGGTGGTGTCCATCCCCACGCTGGTGCTCTTCCTCAGTGCCCAGCGATTCTTCGCCAGCAGCCTGACCATGTCTCGGTGAGATCGTGGGCCGCCGTGCAGAGCAGTACCGCACGACGGCCCACATCCCACTGGATTTCGCGCGGCCGGTGTTGGCTATGACGTCGCTCACGCACAGCCGGTGCGATTCGGCGCGCCATCGAGGCACCGCTGCCCGAGGAGATGATGACAGTTCGTCCCCACGCCGGGTGATCTGGCACCTCGGCACCCGCCGGAGGGGCTAAGTTAGAAGGGTGGCAACGCGAACGGTGACAACTACGGCCCGGTCGGTCTGGCGCTCGACCGTCGTCCTCAAGGTCGCCATGGCGATCAGCGGACTGATCCTCGTGCTCTTCCTGCTGGCGCACATGTACGGCAACCTCAAGGTCTTCGCCGGCCAGGACGCCTTCGACGAGTACTCCCACCACCTGCGCGAGATGGGCGAGCCGATGCTGCCCTACGCCGGGGCGCTGTGGATCATCCGCATCGTCCTACTGGTGGCGGTGGCGGTGCACATCTTCTCCGCCGTCACCCTGTGGCGGCGGATGCGAGCCGCGACCGCCGGCGGTGGTGGCGGTCGGTACGTCTCCACCAAGGCCCCCCGCGGCAGCCAGCGCAGCTACGCCTCGTTCACGATGCGCTGGGGCGGGGTGATCATCGCGGCGTTCGTGATCTACCACCTGCTGCACCTGACCTGGAACACGATCTCCCCGGGCGGCGCCTCGGACAGCCCGTACGAGCGGCTGGTCAACGGCTTCTCGATCTGGTGGGTGGTGCTCAGCTACACGATCGCTCTGCTCGCCCTCGGCTTCCACCTGCGGCACGGCATCTGGGCGGCCCTGGCCTCCCTCGGTGCCAACACCAGCCCGCGCCGCCGCCGGCAGCTGAACGGGCTCGCCACCCTCGTTGCCCTGGTGATCATCCTGGGCTTCCTCATCCCACCCTTCGCCGTTCTGTTTGGATTGGTCGACTAAGTGAGCGTGAACCTCAGCAACTACTACGTCGACGGCGACCCGGTCGCTGACTCAGCCGCACCGGATGTGCCGCTGAACCGGTCCTGGGACCAACGCCGGTTCGACGCCCAGCTGGTCAATCCCACCAACCGGCGGAAGCGGTCGGTGATCATCATCGGGTCCGGGCTGGCCGGCGGTGCGGCCGCTGCCACTCTCGGTGAGGCCGGCTACCACGTGAAGAACTTCTGCTACCAGGACTCCCCGCGCCGGGCGCACTCGATCGCGGCCCAGGGCGGGATCAACGCCGCGAAGAACTACCGCAACGACGGCGACAGCATCGAGCGACTGTTCTACGACACCGTCAAGGGTGGGGACTACCGGTCCCGGGAGTCGAACGTGTGGCGGCTCGCACAGGTCAGCGTGGAGATCATCGACCAGTGCGTGGCCCAAGGTGTCCCGTTCGCCCGGGAGTACGGCGGCCTGCTGGACAACCGGTCCTTCGGTGGGGTGCAGGTCTCCCGCACCTTCTACGCCCGCGGTCAGACAGGGCAGCAGCTGCTGCTCGGCGCCTACCAAGCGTTGGAGCGCCAGATCGCCGCCGGCACAGTGGAGATGCACACCCGGCACGAGATGCTCGAGCTGGTGGTGATCGATGGCCGGGCGCGCGGGGTGATCGTGCGGGACATGGTCTCCGGTGAGATCGAGACGCATATGGCCGACGCCGTGGTGCTCGGCAGTGGCGGGTACGGCAACGTGTTCTTCCTGTCCACCAACGCGATGGGCTGCAACGTCACCGCCACCTGGCGGGCGCACCGCAAGGGCGCCTACTTCGCCAACCCCTGCTACACCCAGATCCACCCGACCTGCATCCCGGTCTCCGGCGACTACCAGTCCAAGCTCACCCTGATGAGTGAGTCGCTGCGCAACGACGGCCGGATCTGGGTACCCGCCCAGGGCGGCGACAGCCGGCACCCGCGGGACATCCCGGATGCCGAGCGGGACTACTACCTGGAACGCCGCTACCCGGCGTTCGGCAACCTGGTTCCCCGGGACGTCGCTTCCCGCGCGGCCAAGCAGGTGTGCGACGAGGGTCGCGGCGTCGGTCCGGGTGGGCGTGGGGTCTACCTGGACTTCGCCGACGCGATCGAGCGGATGGGCCGGCCTGCTGTGGAGGCCAAGTACGGGAACCTGTTCGAGATGTACGAGCAGATCACCGGGGAGAACCCGTACGAAGTGCCGATGCGGATCTACCCCGCGGTGCACTACACGATGGGCGGGCTGTGGGTGGACTACGACCTGCAGAGCACCATCCCCGGGCTGTTCGTGATCGGTGAGGCGAACTTCTCCGACCACGGGGCGAACCGGCTCGGTGCCAGCGCGCTGATGCAGGGCCTGGCGGACGGGTACTTCGTGCTGCCGCCGATGATCAGCAACTACCTGGCAGGCACGCCGCTGGAGGCGGCCGGACCCGACCACCCGGAGGCCCAGGCGGCCGCCGCCGACGTCAAGGACCGGATCGCCCGGCTGCTCGCAGTGAACGGCACGCGCACCGTGGACTCCTTCCACAAGGACCTGGGCCACATCGTGTGGGAGTACTGCGGGATGGAGCGCACCGAGGAGGGTCTGGTCAAGGCCATCGACCTGATCCGGGAATTGCGCGAGGAGTTCTGGCGGGACGTCAAGGTGACCGGCACCAACGAGGAGCTGAACCAGACCCTGGAGAAGGCCGGCCGGGTCGCGGACTTCTTCGAGCTCGCCGAGCTGATGTGCATCGACGCGCTGCACCGGGACGAGTCCTGCGGTGCGCACTTCCGCGCCGAGCACCAGAGCGAGGACGGTGAAGCGTTGCGCGATGACGAGAACTTCGCCTACGTGGCCGCCTGGGAGTTCGGTGGCGCGGACAAACCGATCCTGCACAAGGAAGACCTGGTGTACCAGAACATCCAGATGAAGCAGCGGAGCTACAAGTGAACATCACCGTGCGGGTGTGGCGTCAGCCCAACAGTGACGCCCGCGGGAAGATGCACACCTACCAGGTTGCCGACGTGTCCGAGGACATGTCCTTCCTGGAGATGCTCGATGTGCTCAACGAGCAGCTCACCGTCTCCGGCGAGGAGCCGATCGCGTTCGACTCGGACTGCCGCGAAGGCATCTGCGGGATGTGCGGTCTGGTGATCAACGGCCTGGCCCACGGCCCCGGCAAGAACGTCACCACCTGCCAGCTGCACATGCGCAGCTTCTCCGACGGGGACGTGATCGACGTGGAGCCCTGGCGTGCCGAACCGTTCACCGTGATCAAGGACCTGGTGGTGGACCGGTCCTCCTTCGACCGGATCATCCAGGCCGGCGGCTACATCAGCGCGCCGACCGGTACCGCCCCGGATGCGCACGCCGCCCCGGTGCCCAAGGCGGATGCGGACGCCGCGTTCGATGCCGCCACCTGCATCGGCTGCGGGGCCTGCGTGGCCGCCTGCCCGAACGGCTCCGCGTCGCTCTTTGTGGCCGCGAAAGTCGCCCACCTCGGCCTGCTTCCGCAGGGCCAACCGGAGCGGCACTCCCGGGCGCTGGACATGCTCTCCCAGCACGACGCCGAAGGTTTCGGTGGCTGCACCCAGATCGGTGAGTGCACGGCCGCCTGCCCAAAGGGCATCCAGATCGACCTGATCTCCCGGATGGACCGGGACGTGCTCTCGGCGCTCGCGCACCGGAAGTGAATTCCCCCGCCTGACGCCGGGCCCGCCATCGCCCCGCTGACCCGCACCCGTGGAGGTGCTTCCGTCGCATGGAGGTGCATTTTTCCGACCTCGGTGCACCAGGAGAACCTCCGCGCTGGGTGGGCGCTGGGTGGGTGCGCGGTGGGGTTACGCGCGGGTGATCAGTCCTCCCCGGCGGTGCGACTCGCAAGCAGGCGGCGGAAGGAGTCCAGCCGGGCCTGGCCCACCGGCCCGGCACCGGTCACCCACTCGTCCAGCGCACAGTCCGGTGCGTCCGCAGTGTGGGTGCACCCTCGGGGGCAGTCGCGTGCTACCTCGTCCAGATCGCTGAACGCGGCCAGGAACCGGTCGGTGTCCACGTGGGCGAGCCCGAAGGAGCGCACCCCGGGGGTGTCGATGATCCATCCACCATCGGGCAACGGCAGCGCCACAGCGGAGGAGGAGGTGTGCCGGCCGCGCCCGGTCACCTCGTTCACTCCGCCGGTGGCCCGGTCCGCGTCGGGCACCAGCGCGTTCACCAGGGTGGACTTGCCGACCCCGGAATGGCCCACCAGCACCGATGTCCGGCCGGCCAGGTGCTCGGCCACCCGGTCCAGACCGTGTAGTCCCACCCCCACCCGCTGAGTGGACACCGCCGGGACGTCCAGGCCCGCATAGCGCTCCAGGAATGGTTCCGGGGGTGCGAGATCGGCCTTGGTCAGGCAGAGCAGGGCGTCCATCCCGGCGTCGAAGGCGGCCACCAGGCAGCGGTCCACCATCCGCGGTCGCGGCTCCGGATCTGCCAGTGCGGTGACGATCACCAGCTGGTCCGCATTGGCCACGATCACCCGCTCGGTGGAG
>DXBY01000019.1 GCA_019116305.1 Candidatus Ruania gallistercoris
GGCCGCAAGCCGGTATACCACCTGCCGCAGCTCGCCGTGATGCGGACCCTGTTGGACCGCGGCTACCGGGTCGCGGCAGTGGACATGCCGCTGCAGGGCTGGAACTCCACGACCATGGACCCGCCGCCCGGTGGCGGCCCACCACCCGGCGATCCGGCCAGTCACGAACGGTTCGCCGGTTACGAGCGGGATGACTTCTGCGCCGCCACCTACTTCCTGGACCCGGTGCTGACCCTGGTCAACTATGCGGAGCAGCTCGGGCCGCTGACCGAGGTGGTGACCGTCGGCTTCTCCGGCGGGGCGTGGACCACTGTGCTGCACGCTGCGATCGACCCCCGGGTCACGGTGAGTGTGCAGATCGCCGGCACCTGGCCGTTCTACCTGCGGCCCACTCCCGCCGAGCACCCGAACTTCGGCGACTGGGAGCAGCGCCGGGAAAGCCTGCCGGGGCTGTACGACATCGCCGGGTATCTGGACCTGTACCTGCTGGGCGTGGCTGGTTCCGGGCGGCGCCAGCTGCAGGTCCTGAACAGGTTCGACCCGTCCTGCTTCCCCGGCGTCGGTTACCGGAGCTATGCGCAGCCGGTCCGGGACCGGGCCAGGCTCCTGGGCGGGGACTGGGAGGTGCTCGACGACGCCACGCACGCCACGCACCAGATCTCGCCCTACGCCGTCGACCTGGTGGCCTACGAGCTGGACCGCCGGCCCGGCACTGGCTGAGGGCGATCCGGCCATGGCCGGATCGCCCCACCGCCGGGCCGCGGACGACGCTCAGCCGTGCAGTCGCAGGGCGGAGAACCTGCCGACGGTGTAGTGCTCGATGGCGTTCGCCTCCTTGTTCGCATCGACGGCGAGGCCGATGTACATCCGGTCACTGCGCATCGGGATCCGCTCGTAGCCGATCCGCGTCCACTGCAGTGAGTCGGTGCCGAGGTGACACTCGAACTCGGTGCCCCGCTTGAGGATGCGCAGCCAGTAGGCCTGCACATCGAGCTCCTCGTCCTCCCAGGGGTAGGGACCGACGCTCGCTTCGTCCCCGGAGTAGCTGATCCGGGACACGATGCCCTTGTAGCCGCTCGCCACCCAGCTGAGCCCACCGGTGAAGTACGGCGAGTCGGGTTCGAGGGACTCCCGGATCATCAGACCGGCGTAGGCCCCCTCGTAGGTGCGGTCGATGCCGTCGATCCGGGCGACCAGCTCGATCACGTCGTTCTCGCCGGCGGGCAGGCGCTGGTGCAGGAACTGGAACGCATCCGTACGGCCCTGGATCTTTCCCGCTCCCTTGAGCACGACGTCGTTGGTCACCGGGTCGATGAAGGCCGATCCGGGGATCGCCACGTCTCCGATGTCGGTCGAGGTCCAGGCTCCCAGGTCGGAGGTCTGGTTGACGTGGATGGGTGTACCGGTCGAGTCCGTCTTGGCACCGCGGGAGTCCCGGGCGCGGGCCACGAGGTAGTACGTGCCATCGGTGGCCGCCGGCCAGGTGAACTCGAACGGGGCACTCGTCGCGGTGCCGACCAGCTCCTCGTTGACGAAGAACTCCACGCTCTCGATCGCGGCACCGTCGGCGCCTTCGGCCTGCGCGGTGATCGTCACCTGTTGCCGCTCAGCCGTTGAGGTGAACACCCGGTGCGGCTCCGGGGAGGTAATCGACACCGAGGGACTGGGCCCCGTGGACGTGAGGGAGTTCAGGTACACCTCCAGGTTCGTGTACCCCGAGCCGTCGTCGGCCAGCTCCGCGGCATCGTCCGGATCCTCGGGATCCAGCCCGTGCTCCGTCTCCCAGTCGTCCGGGATGCCGTCATGGTCGGAGTCCACCGGTGGCTCGCCACCGTCGATCACCGGGAAGCCACCGACCTCGTTCTGGGAGTTGATCAACCGGCCGGTACCGTTGCGCACGTCCGCCAGCAGCCGGGCGTCCACGGAGTCGTAGCGGGGAATGTTGCAGCCGACGTCGGCGAGCACCTCCTCGTACGCCTCTTCGGCAGTCCGGTCCGGAAGCGAGTCCGCGAAGCGCACCGGCTCGGCGCGGAGATCGATGCCGCCCGGTGGGAACTCGATACCGAGCTCATTGTCCGCGGTGACGTCCTCAGCTCCTTCCACCAGGTTCTCGGCCACGTACCAGCTGCCGCCGCGGTCTGCGGAGAGGATCTTCGAGGCCACACCGGCCAACGTCGCGGGCCCGGGCTTGTAGTAGTTCCCGACCATGTTGATGCCCTCGGCCCACTCACCGCCGTAGGCCGTGGTGAAACCGTGGTTGTAGATGACGTTGTACCGCTGGTCGACCAGCTGCTTCATGTCTTCCACGAAGCTGTACCGCGGATTGCGGCCGCCCTGGTGGATGAGCAGGTTGTGATGATAGGTGACGTTCTGCCCGCCCCAGAGTCCGCCGTACCCGTGCCGGCCCTTCTCGTGGGCGGACATGGTGAGGCCCTCGGCCAGGAGGCAGTACTGCACGGTGACGTCGTAGTTGCCGTACAGGGAGAAGCACTCGTCAACGCCCCAGGAGACCGAGCAGTGGTCGATGACCAGGTTGCGCCGCCCCTCCCCCTTGAACGTGTCGATCGGCGTACCCATCGTGTCTCCGGCGCGTACCCGCAGGTAGCGGATGATGATGTTGTCACCCTTGATCTCGAACTCGTTGTTGATCACCGAGATACCGTCTCCGGGCGCGGTCTGCCCGGCGATGGTGAGGTTGGAGCCGGAGACGTCCAGACCGGACTCCAGCTCGATCGTGCCGCCCACCCGGAACACCACGATGCGGTTGTCGCCGGAGACGGCCTCCCGCAGCGATCCCTCCCCGGAGTCTGCCAACGTCGTGACCTCGTACACCTCACCGCCGCGTCCGCCGGTGGTGAGCTTGCCTGCCCCCTCCGCCCCGGGAAATGCCGGCACCGTGTTCCCGATCACCGCCGCGGGCTGGGGCGGTGGATCTGCATAGTTGATCGGATCCGCGGACGGGACGTCCGGTTCGGCGGACGCGCGGGACCTGCCGAGCTGCTCGAGTGCAGTCAGTGCGGTACCCGCCATAGCTGCGCCGGCGATTAGACCTCGTCGACTCAGCCCGGATCCTTGTGCGGTGGTCATCGTTGCTCCTCCCATGCCGGTGGCATACCATCGAACGTATGGGCACACTGCAGTGGCCGTCAAGGCGCCAATGGCACAGTCACTTCCATCGAATGCCAGCCAGATGCCGTTTATCGCCTACAGCGACTCAGACCAGCAGCGTGCATGTTGCATATCGGCACATGGACCGGTTAGCATCACCAGGCTGCATGTTCACTAGCACGTGGGTAGATATGCAAAGGAGCTTTGTGTGCTGCACCCTCACGCGATCACCGAACCCGGCCGGAGCGCAGCCGTCTCGGCTGACGGCTCCAGGCGGCACCGGTCGATCTCGCTCGGCGGCCCGGCCCGGGAGCCCGTGTCCCGCCACCGGGAGGGGCCGCGGCGGTCGACGACCACCCGGCCTTCGCCGGCCGGCGGCCGCACGCACCGCTGCGCCGGGACCGCACCCCAGCCTGAGCAACCCAGGCCGACTCGCCTGAAAGGACCGTCACATGGGTAAGTACATGGTCCGCCGGGTGGGGCTGATGCTGGTCACCCTGGCCGCCATCTCCTTCGTCACCTTCTGGATCATCCAGCTACCGCCGGGCGACTACGTCTCCACCATCGTGGCGCAGGCGGAGTCTCGGGGTGAGGTCATCTCACCGGAGCAGATGGCCGCGATGCGAGCCAGGTACGGCTTGGATGATCCCTTCCTGGTGCAGTACTGGAACTGGATCTCCAACATCATTTTCCACGGTGACTTCGGCCAGTCCTTCGCCTGGAACCGGCCGGTCTCGACGCTGATCTGGGATCGGGTCGCGCTCTCCTTCTTCCTCTCGATCAGCACCCTGCTGTTCGTCTGGGCGGTGGCCTTCCCGGTCGGCATCTACTCCGCGGTCAAGCAGTACTCGATCGGCGACTATGTCGCTACCTTCTTCGGTTTCGTGGGGATGGCCATCCCCAGCTTCCTGATGGCGCTGTTCTTCCTCTGGTTGGGAGTCAGATACTTCGACCAGAGTGCCGGCGGGCTCTTCTCCCCGGAGTACATCGATGCCGCCTGGAACCTGGGCAAGGTGCTGGACCTGCTCTCCCACCTGTGGTTACCGATTCTGATCATCGGTATCTCCGGAACGGCGGGCCTGATCCGCATCACCCGGGCCAACCTGCTGGACGAGCTCTACAAGCCGTACGTCATCACGGCCCGCGCCAAGGGCCTGCCGGAGTGGAAGCTGCTGCTGAAGTACCCGGTCCGGATGTCGCTGAGCCCCTTCTTCAGCACCATCGGATGGTTGCTTCCCGGGCTGATCAGCGGCGAGACGATCATCTCGATCGTGCTCAGCCTGCCCACCACCGGACCGCTGTTGTTCGGCGGCACGCTCAGCCAGGACATGTATCTGGTCGGCAGCTTCATCCTGATCCTCAGTGCGCTCACGGTGATCGGGACGCTGATCAGCGACCTGGCGCTCGCCTGGTGGGACCCCCGAATCCGACGCCGCTACCAAGAGAGCTGAACAATGACGGAAGAGACAGACCGCAGCCTCGACCGGGTCGGGAGCAGCACCACCGACGACCTCGAGGTGAGCAGCTCGGCCGCTGAGGGCACCACGATGGTGCAGGACGGGATGGAGGTCCCCACCCCCGCCCCCGGGGACGACGCAGCGGTCGCACCATCGGCCGCCGAGCCGACCCGGACCAGCACCGCCCTGCAGGGCGGGACACAGTCGCAGTGGCGCCTGGTCTACCGCCGCTTCCGCCGGCACAAGGTGGCGTTCGTCTCGGTCTGGGTGGTGGTGGCCATCTACTTCGTCGTGGCGTTCGCCGAGATCCTGGCGCCGACCACGGCCACGGCACAGCGCCCGGACTACACCTATGCCCCGCCCCAGCAGCTGCACATCTACCACGAGACCGAGGGCTTCGGTCTGTACGTGAACGACTTCACCGTCACCCAGAACCCGGAGACGTTCGCCAACGAGTTCGAGATCGACGAGGACAGCTACATCCCCGTCGGACTGTTCGTCAGCGGTACACCGTATGAGCTGTGGGGCCTGTTCGACATGGACCTGCACCTGATCGGCCCGGAGGACCCGAATCAGCCGATGTTCCTCTGGGGTGCGGACAGCTCCGGGCGAGACCTGCTCAGCCGCGTCGTCTACGGCTCCCGCGTCTCGCTGTCGATCGGGCTGGTCGGTGTGGCTGTGAGCCTGATCCTGGGAGTGATCCTGGGCGGCATCTCCGGCTACTACGGCGGGAAGCCGGACACCCTGATCCAGCGGCTCATCGAGTTCCTGATGTCGATCCCGACGATGCCGCTCTGGCTGGCGCTCTCGGCAGCGATTCCGGCCACCTGGGGGCCCCTCGGCAGATACTTCGCGATCACCGCCATCTTGTCGGTGATCGGTTGGACCGGTATGGCCCGAGAAGTGCGCGGGAAATTCCTCTCCTTGAGAGAGGAGGACTTCATCACGGCCGCGCTGCTGGATGGCTGCAGCAGACCGAGGATCATCTTCCGGCACATGGTGCCGTCCTTCTCCAGCCACCTGATCGCGTCACTGACCATGTCGGTGCCAGGGATGATCCTCGGCGAGACGGCGCTGAGCTTCCTGGGACTCGGTCTGCAATCACCGGCGGTGAGCTGGGGCGTGCTCCTCCAGGACGCGCAGAACATCCGGACCATCGAGACCGCCCCGTGGCTGATGCTCCCCGGTCTGGCGCTCTTTATCACTGTGTTGGCCATGAACTTCGTCGGAGATGGATTGCGTGATGCAGCAGACCCCTACAAGTGACCAGGTGGCCGACCGTCGGCTGGACCTGGATGCCCCCCCGGTGCTCGAGCTCAGCGGTCTGCGCACCGAGTTCCAGCTCGAGGACGGTGTGGTCCAGGCCGTCGACGGCGTCAACCTCACCATCCACCGGGGCGAGACGCTGGCCGTGGTCGGTGAGTCCGGGTGTGGGAAGAGCGTGATGGCCCGCTCGATCCTGCAGCTGGTGGACCGGCCCGGAAAGATCGTCGGCGGCCAGGTGTGGGTACCGCGCCCCCCGGCCGCCGAGGTGGAGGAGACCGCCCGCAGGTCCGCGTTCTTCCGCAAGAAGCGCCGGCGGAAGATCAAGCCCGAGGTCGACGTCAGCGATGCACCCGAGGGCATGGTGGGCATGATCGGCGCCGACCCGGCAGTGATCCGCGCCGTGCGCGGGAAGCGGATCTCGATGGTGTTCCAGGAGCCGATGACCTCACTGTCCACGGTGCACAAGGTGGGCGACCAGATCATCGAGGCGATCCAGCTGCACGACCCGGTGAGCGATGAGGTCGCCCGCGAGCGCGCGATCGATCTCCTCGACCGGGTGGGGATCGCCGCACCGGAGACGCGGGTGGACGCCTACCCGTTCGAGCTCAGCGGCGGGATGCGGCAGCGCGTGATGATCGCGATGGCCCTCTCCTGTGACCCGGAGCTGCTGATCGCGGACGAACCGACCACGGCGCTCGATGTCACCACCCAGGCACAGATCCTGGAGCTGTTGGCCTCGCTGCGTGATGAACGCGGGATGGCGATCATGCTGATCACGCACGACCTCGGCGTGGCCGCACAGCTCGCCGACTCGGTGGCGGTGATGTACCTGGGCAACGTGGTCGAGCGCGGCGCTCTGGCAGAGATCTTCCGTGAGCCCCGCCACCCCTACACCCAGGCGCTGCTGCGCTCGATCCCGAAGCTGGGGCAGGGGAACCAGGCCCGGCTGGCACCAGTACGCGGCATGGTCCCGCACCCGTTCGCCCGGCCGAGCGGCTGCCCGTTCCATGACCGGTGCGACTTCTTCCAGCCCGGTCGGTGCGATACCGCACCACCACCGTTGATCCGCGATGAGCAGGGTCACGAAGTTCGCTGCGTGCTCTACGAGGAGACGACATGAGCCAGGACACCCAGGAAGTCAGCGACACCACGGAGGTGGACACCTCCGACGTGCTGCTGGAGACCCGTGGGCTGAGCAAGTACTTCCCGATCAAGAAGGGCATGTGGGGCCGGACGGTCGGCCATGTCAAGGCTGTCGACCAGGTGGACCTGCAGGTCAAGCAGGGGCAGACCGTGGGTCTGGTCGGTGAGTCCGGCTGCGGGAAGAGCACGCTGGGTCGCACGATCCTGCGCGCCTACGAGCCCACCGCCGGTGAGATCCGCTACCGCCGCGACGACGGCACAGTGGTGGACCTGGCTCCGCTCAGCGAACGCCAGCTCAAGCCCTATCGCAAGAGCATCCGGATGATCTTCCAGGATCCGTTCTCCTCGTTGAACCCGCGGATGACGCTGGCGGACATCATCGGTGAACCGCTGCGGGTGAACAACGTGGTGCCGGAGTCGCAGATCGAGGACCGGGTGTCCGCACTGCTGCGCCGGGTGGGGCTACGCCCGGAGTACCTGCGCCGGTATCCGAACGCATTCAGCGGCGGCGAGCGCCAGCGCGTCGGTCTGGCCCGCGCACTCGCCCTGGACCCGCGGCTGGTGGTCGCCGATGAGGCGGTCAGCGCTCTGGACGTCTCCGTCCGTGCTCAGATCCTCAACCTGATGAAGGATCTGCAGGAGGACGAGAACCTGACCTACCTGTTCGTCTCGCACGACCTGAGCATGGTGGAGTACATGGCCGACGAGGTCGTGGTGATGTACGTCGGCCATGTGGTCGAGACCGGGCCGACGACCGACCTGTACCGCCGTCCGCACCACCCCTACACCGAGGCCCTGCTCTCCGCTGTGCCGAACCCCGACCCGTCCGCATCGCGCAGCCGGGACCGGATCGTGCTCCAGGGCGAGGTCGCGGACCCGAGCAACGTCCCCTCCGGCTGCCCGTTCCGCACCCGCTGCGCCTACGCGCAGGAGAAGTGCAGCACCGAGGTCCCGCCGCTGCGCGAGATCGAGCCCGGCCGCAAGGTGGCCTGCCACTTCAGCGAACAGCTCGGGCTGCGCGGGATCGAGGACCTGGTCGCGTGACCACCCGCTCCCGGTCCTGCCGCATCCTCGCTGCGGGGCGGAGCCACCCAGCAACACCGAGCCACTCAGAACACGACGTCTGCGGAGTACACGATGGATGACCGGTTCGACGGCCGACTCCACCCGGCGGCCACCGATCCCGACCTGACCGAAGCGTTCCTGCCGGTTCTGCACCCGGTGGACAGCCACGCTGCTGCCCTGGTGCAGACCGCCGCAGGAGACCTGCTCTGCGCCTGGTTCAACGGGCCGCAGGAGGGGTCCCGGGAGACCAATGTGGTCCTGTCCCGGCTGCCCGCCGGCAGCACCACCTGGGAGCAGCCCCGGTTGATGGCCGCCGATCCGGACCGCTCGGAGCAGAACCCGGTGCTGTTCCGGGATCCTTCGGACCGGATCTGGCTGCTGCACACCTCGAACACGCCGCACCAGCGCACCGACGCCCACGTGCTCGCCTACCGTTCCGACGACGGTGGGTCCACCTGGTCACAGGCCGAGACGTTGTTCGCCGGTCCCGGTTTCTTCCTGCGCAATCCGCCGCTCTTCCTGCCGGACGGCAGCTGGCTGCTACCCGCCTACCAGGTGGATTCCGGCGGCGAGTACAGCGTGGTGGCGCGCAGCACCGACGACGGCCGTAGCTGGCAGGTGCACGAGGTGCCCGGCAGCCGGCACCGGGTGCAGATGAGCATCGCCGAGCGCCCCGACGGCAGCCTGCTCGGCCTGTTCCGCTCCCGGGCAGCGGACCGGGTGTACGCCTCGGAGTCCACCGACCTGGGCCGCACCTGGACGGTGCCCGTGCGCACCGTGCTGCCGAACAACAACTCGGCGGTGCACCAGATCACCCTGGCCGACGGGCGACTGGCCGCCGTGTTCAACGACGCGACGATGGAACGCGACCAGTTCCGGTTCGTCCCGTCCGGAGACAGCTGGCGGAAGAAGGCGGTACGCACTCCGCTCACCCTGGCGATCTCCGAGGACGGCGGCCGCACCTGGCCGCACTGGCGGAACCTGCAGGTGGCCGACCTGGAGTACAAGGACGCCCAGGCGGGCTACTCCTACCCGACGATGATCCAGACCTCGGACGGCGCGCTGCAGGTGGCGTACTCCTATCTGCGCAAGACCATCAAGCACGTCCGCCTGCACCCGGACTGGATCAGCCGGAACAGCGAGGCGGACCTGGCCCTGGACACCACCGAGGACGCGACGTGACCGGCCGCACCGACCCAACCGGGAAGACCGAGGCGGGCTCCGCCGTCGAACGCTGGGGCCTGCACGAGATCGAGCTCACCGGGCCCGATACCGGGAATCCGTTCCTGGACGTGGCGCTGACCGCCACGTTCCAGCACCGCAACCGCGAGGTCACGGTGGACGGCTTCTACGACGGCGACGGCACGTACCGGATCCGGTTCAGCCCGGACCAGGAGGGACGCTGGACGTACCGCACATCCAGCTCCGCGGTCGAGCTGGACGGCGTCACCGGCCACCTCACCGTGACCCCGCCCGGCCCGGGCAACCACGGTCCGGTGCAGGTCGCCGGTCCGAGAACGTTCCGCTACGCCGACGGCACCCGACACGAGTCGTTCGGCACCACCTGCTACCACTGGACGCACACCGGCGACCGGGCGCACGAGGAGGAGACCCTCGCCTCGCTGGCCGACTCCCCCTTCAACAAGGTGCGGATGTGCCTGCTGCCCACCGGGGGCATGCGTCCGCCCCGGCTGGCGTTCGTCGGTGACGAGCCCGGCCAGCTGGACAAGACCCGC
This sequence comes from Candidatus Ruania gallistercoris, assembly GCA_019116305.1. GTDB lineage: Bacteria > Actinomycetota > Actinomycetes > Actinomycetales > Beutenbergiaceae > Ruania > Ruania gallistercoris. The sequence continues at coordinate 9,776 of DXBY01000019.1, forward strand.
TTCGACCTGGAGTTCTTCCGGCACTTCGAGGCGCGGGTGCTGGACCTGCAGCGGCTGGGCATCGAGGCGGACCTGATCCTCTTCCACCCCTATGACAAGGGTGAGTGGGGAGTGGACAACATGACCGCCGAGGAGGACCGCCGGTTCGTGCGCTACGTCGTCGCTCGCCTCGGCGCGTTGCGCAACGTGTGGTGGTCGATCGCGAACGAGTTCGACTTCAACACCGCCAAGACGATGGCCGACTGGGACGATCTGCTGCAGTACGTGCAGCAGATCGACCCCTACCGGCGGCTGGCCTCGATCCACAACGGCACCGAGATGTACGTGCACGCCAGTGTCTACGACTTCTCCAAACCCTGGACCACGCACCAGAGCATCCAGCACTGGGACGCCGGCCTGACCGAGCACTGGCGCCGGCAGGCCGCGAAACCGGTGGTGCTGGACGAGATCGGGTACGAGGGCGATATCGACCGGCGCTGGGGCAACCTCAGCGGGCGGGACCTGACCCGCCGGTTCTGGCGCACGATGGCCGGCGGCGGCTTCATGGGCCACGGCGAGTGCTACGTAGACTCCCAACCCGCCTGGATCTCCGCCGGCGGCCGGCTCATCGGCAGCAGCCCCGCCCGGATCGCGTTCCTGCGCGAGGTGATCGCCGAGGGCCCGGCGGACTGGATCGCCGCCCGCGCCGACGGCTACCGGTTGGACTACCTGGGCGAGCGCCGGCACGCCTACCACGACCTGGAGCTGGACGAGGCCGAGCACACTGTGGACCTGATCGACACCTGGGAGATGACTGTGACCCCGCTGCCCGGCCAGTACCGCGGCAACTGCCGGATCCCGTTACCGGACCGCACCGATCTCGCCGTTCGCGTGCGGAGGGCGCGATGAGCCCCGCCGCGCCGAGCACTGTCGGCCAGTGGGACCTGTTCGAGCTGGACGTCACCGGCACCGACGCCACCGAGGCCACCTTCAGCCACGCCGACCGGTGGGCGGTGGCCGAACCAGTCACCGCCGGTGGGCGGCAGGTGATCCGGTTCGCCCCGGAGGAGATCGGCACCTGGGAGTACACCGTGGCCGGTGAGGGCGGCCGGCCGGTCTCGACCGGGTCGGTGCAGTGCCTGCCCGCCGCGAACGGGGACCCGGGTCCGGTGCGCGTGCGGGGCACACGCTTCGTCCACGCCGACGGCGCAGCGCACCACCCGCTCAGCACCACCTCGAGCTGGTGGTACCGCCAAGATCCGCAGAGCCGCGCCGAGACGCTAGCCACCCTGGCGCGTTCGCCGTTCAGCAGCGTGCGCCTGTCCGTGCTCGCCCAGGGTGCGACCGAGTGGCCGGGTCCGGCCGAGCTGGACGAGGTGGAGAGCGCCGTCGTGGCGCTGCGCGAGACCGGGTTCCAGGCCGAGCTGGTGCTGTTCGCGACCAGCGGGCTGACTCCCGGCAAGCCCGGGTGGGCCGAGCACCTGCAGCAGGTGGTGCACCGGTTCGCGGCCTTCCGCAACGTCTGGTGGTGTCTGGCCGTGGACGCCGACCACGCCGACGTCGAGGCCTGGACCTGGGACGAGGCGCTGCGCCTGGTGGCGGAGGCCGACCACGCCCGGCGGCCGTTGACCGTGCACGCCGGACCGCGGTTCGACTTCGGCCGGCGGCTGATCAGCCATGCCAGCGTCCGCGACGACGCCCAGCTGGAGGCGATCGACCCGGTACGCGCGCACCGGAAGCCGGCGGTGCTGGATGTGGGCACCGAAGGTGACCTGCCGATCCCGAGCGGGGGCCGCACCGCCGAGGACCTGGTCGCCAGTGCCTGGTGGGCGGTGTGCCGCGGTGGCTACGTCGCGCACGCCGAGCAGTTCGCCCGGCACTCCTGGAGCCGGCACGGTGGCAGCCTGGACGGCCAGGCAGCTCCCCGGCTGGCGTTCCTCGCCGAGGTGCTCGCCGATGCCCCGGACGATCTGGCCCGCGACCCGGCGGAGTCGAAGACCTTCACCCTCACCCACCCGGGGCAGTACTACCTGCAGTACCACGGACTGCACCGCTACTCCACGCACGCCTACGCCGTCCCCGCTGACGCCGAGTTCACCGTGGAGCTGCTGGACACCTGGAACATGACCACCGAGCAGCTGCCGGGCACGTTCAGCGGCGAGTTCGTGCTGGAGCTGCCGCGCCGGCCCTACCTGGCAGTGCGGGTGCAGCGATGCTGACCGGGGCGGACCTGACCGCGTTCGTGACCGGTGCGGATGCTGCGGACCAGCGGCCGGACTGGCCGGAGCTGCTCAACCGGATGCTGGTGCTCTCCACCGGGCGGCCCTGGCGGGAGCAGCACCCAGGACTCGCCGATGCTGGGACCACGGCATCCGGCGACGGCCTGCAGGTCACCGGCCGGGTCGGTCCGATGCGGGTGCAGGTGCTCGCTCGGCTGACCGAGGAACTCCTCGAGCTGGACCTGCAGTGGCACAACGACACCGATATCCCCGTCGAGGATCTGGTGGTGGGTCTGCGCCTTCCCGGACCCGACGACGCGCAGGTGACGATCCCGCAGGTGATCCTGCACGACAATCCCTCGGCCGACCCCGACCGCGTGGTGCCGCACGTGAGCCGGGGCGGATTCGTCACCGAGCTGCACCGACTGCCGATCCCCGCGGTGTGCCTGCAGGAGACCGGTGGCCACACGCTGACCCTGGTGTCCTGGCCCGATCCGGACGAGGATGCAGACGGCCGGGTGCGCTACGGCTCGCTCGGCGCCGTGGCCGGCACACAGACCTACGCACTCGCCCTCAGCGGGGTGACCCTGTTCGACGGCGAACCGGACATCACCTACGTGCACAAGGCGAAGACCTCCGCCACGGACCAGGGCTACCGGAGCCTGGCCCCGGGTGAGACGCTGCACCAGCGCTTCCTGGTGCACCGCGGCTGGGCCGAGCCCGGGCACGAGTTCCGGCAGCTGGTCCAGCTCGGCCGCGACCTCTTCGCCGGCGGTGAGCGTGCGATCGCCGGCCCGTTGGACGATCGCCGGCACATCGACCTGCGCCTGGCCGCGCTGGACGCGCGCGCGTTCGTCGACGGCGAGGTGGCCGGCTACCAGAAGTTCCCCTCCTGGGGCGAGCCGCGCAAGCGGGCCGGTCGACCCGCCGTCGACTTCCTCTACGGCTGGACCGGACAGTGCCTGCGGCTGGCCTGGTGCGAGGCCTGGGTGGGCCTGGAGCGGGGCGAGCCGCACCGGCTGGAGCGAGCCCGCGCCGTCACCGAGTTCTACCTGAACGGCTCGGCCACCGGCGTACCCGGGCTGCGGTACAACTCCTACCTGCACGATGACCGGCGCTGGCAGGGGCTGCGCCGCCGCGGCGCCGAGGTGATCTCGGCTCGCGCGTACGGGGAGACCCTCTGCGCGCTCGCCGACCTGGTCACCCTGCTCCGCCGGCACGAGGTGCCGGTGCCTGCCACCTGGCGGGCGGCACTGGCCGAGGCCGCCCAGTTCGTTGCCGCCAGCACGCTGCCCTCCGGTCTGGTCCCGGTCGGCTGGACCACCGACGGGGTGGCGGTGGAGGACCCGCCGTGGTCGGCGGGCATCCCCGCCGTGCGGGCGCTGGCGAAGATCGCCGCAGTGGGTGAGCAGCCGCACCTGCTCACCCGGGCGGTGGAGCTGGCCGATGCCTACCACGACCTGCACGCCCGCACCTTTGACCGGCCGTTCGCGCACTC
>DXBY01000020.1 GCA_019116305.1 Candidatus Ruania gallistercoris
GGACGGTGCCGGCTTCGAGGGCCTTGACCTGGGCGGGGCCGGCGTCGAAGCCGACGATGGTGACCTGGCCCTGCTTGCCGGCCTGCTGGACGCCGGTGGCGGAGCCCTCGGCGGCGATGGGCGACTCCTACCTGATCGCGGTGATCCCCACCGACGCGCTGCACCTGATGATGCTGGTGCTGCTCTGGGTGCCGCGATCGGTGCGCGAGTTCTTCGCCGCGCACCGCAGGCAACGCTCGACGGCGCAGGTCCAGTGAGCGGGCCGACCTCACCCGGGCAGGGGGCAGCATGCCACGGCTGATCGACCACGACGAGCGCCGGCAGGCGTTCGCGGAGGCGACCTGGCGGGTGATCCTGCGCGACGGCGTCGGGAAGGTGTCGGTACGCACGGTGGCCGCCGAGGCCGGACACTCGCCGGGCTCGCTGCGGCACGTCTTCGCCAGCCAGAGCGAGCTGCTGGTGTTCGCGCTGCAGCTGGTCGTGGACCGGGCCGAAGAGCGGGTGGACGCCCTACGCGAGGTGCCGGACGCCGTCGAACGGGTGACGGCCGTGGCCGCCCAGCTGCTGCCGCTGGACGGCCAGCGGCGCGCCGAGATGGAGGTGTATCTGGCCCTGTTCACCGCGGCGAATGCCGATCCGGACCTGCGCCCGGCTCGCGACGTGGCGCACCGGAGCATGCGGGCCGGCTGCCGGTGGATGATCGAGCAGCTCGCCACCGCCGGTCTCCTGGACGCCGAAGCAGACCGGGACCTGGAGGCGCGCCGACTCCATGCACTCATCGACGGACTCGCCGCACATGTGGTCTACGAGGGAGCCGATGCCGATCCGCAGTGGGCCCACCGGGTGCTCACCGGGCACCTGGTGGCCCTGCGCCGCTGAACGTCAGTGGCTCGTCAGCAGCACCAGCTGCTGGGTCGCCCGGGTCATCGCGACGTACCGGTCCACCGCGCCGCGCGTGCCGGTACCGAAGGACTCCGGGTCCACCAGCACCACCAGGTCGAACTCCAGCCCCTTGGCCAGCTCCGGGCTGAGGTGGTGGAGCCGAGGGTGCTCGGCGACCTTGGCCCTGCCGATCACTGCGGCGATGCCCTCGGCGTTCTCCTCCAGCCAGCCGGTGAGCAGGTCGGGAAGGTCGGTGACCAAACCGCGCTGCACGGCGACTCCCGTGCTGCGCACCGAGGTCGGCACGTTCGCATCGGGCAGCACCGCGCGGATCACCGGTTCGGCCTCGGCCATCACCTCCTGCGGTGTGCGGTAGTTGATCGTGAGCGTGGCGACGCGCGGTTCGCCGAGCCCCACCCGGCGGAGCCGATCGGCCCAGGACTCGGTGAACGGGCGCCGCGCCTGGGCCCGGTCGCCGACCACGGTCAGACTGCGGGACGGGCACCGGGCGAGCAGCATCTGCCACTCGGCGTCGGTGAGCTCCTGCGCCTCGTCCACCACCAGGTGCGCGAACGGCCCGGCCAGCTCGTCGGCCTCGGTCGGGCGCTCCTCGTCCAGCGCCGCCTGCAGGTCCTGTCCGCGCAGCATCGACATCACCTGCATGTCCGAGTCGTCATGCTGGATCAGATCATCCATGACGGCGTCCAACCGGTTCCGCTCCGCACTCGCCTCGGCCTGCTGCCGCCGCCGGCGCCGGGAGGCCTCCGGGTCACCGAGGCGCATCCGGGCAGCGTCCAAGATCGGTAGGTCCGCCAGCGTCCACGCGGAGCCGGCCGGGCGCTGCAGGGTAGCGATTTCCTCCCGCCTCAGGTGCGGTGCGCACATGCGCAGGTAGGCGGGCACCGACCAGAGGTCCTCGACGAGCTCAGTCGGCTCGAGCATCGGCCAGGCCCGGCCGAAGGCCTCGCGCAGGCCGGTGTTGGTGCTCAGGGCGCGGCGGAACTGCTCAGTGGTGTCCTGCTGCTCCAGGCCGTAGGCATCGAAGCTGTCCGGATCGCCCAGGCCGAGCGGCACGGCGTCCAGGCTGTCGGTGTCCGGGTCGAGATCATCGTCGGAATCGGGAGTGAATTCGGCGAGCTTGTCGGCCAGCAGGTCCAGCAGGGCGGCCCAGACCAGGTCCCGGCCGTCGTTGTGCGGTGTGCCTGCTTCGGGCGCCGCGAACGCCTCGGCCCAGTCCTGCGGGCTCACCCACACGTCCGCCCACGGGGTGCGCACCCGCAACGGCTCGGTCGGTGCCTCCTCGTACATCGCTACCGCCGGCTCCACCGCGGCCACCATCCGGGCGTCGGCCTTCAGCCGGGCTACCTCGGTGTCAGGTTCCGCTACGGCGGCGGCTCCTTCGGGCACCAGGCTGCGCACCGTGGTGGTGAGCACGCCCTCCTCGCCCAGACTGGGCAGCACATCGGCCACGTAGCTCAGGTAGGGCTGGTGCGGACCGACGAACAGCACCCCACCGCGGCGGTGACCCAGACGTGGGTCGGAGTAGAGCAGAAAAGCAGTCCGGTGCAAGGCGACGACCGTCTTCCCGGTGCCCGGACCGCCGTCGACCACGAGCGGGCCCTGGGATGTGGCCCGGATGATCGCATCCTGATCGGACTGGATCGTGCCCAGCACATCCCGCATCCGCTCGGTGCGGCTGCTGCCCAGGCTGGCGATGAACGCGGACTGGTCGTCCAAGGCCGTGCCATGCTCCAGGCCCTCGGTGGTGAAGGCCTCGTCCCAGTAGTCGGTGATCCGGCCGGCGGTCCAGCGGTAGCGCCGGCGACTGACCAGGCCCATCGGCTGAGCATGGGTGGCGCCGAAGAACGGTGCAGCGGCCGGGGAGCGCCAGTCGATCAGCAGCGGGTTGCCGTCTCTGTCGCTCAGGCCGATCCGGCCGATGTAGATGGTCTCGCCGTGCTCGGTGACGAACCGGCCCAGGCACACCTCGAGGCTGAATCGGCGGAGCAGGTTCAGGCGTGCGGTGAGGCGATGGATCTGCAGGTCACGATCCATCGCCTCCTGCCCACCGCCACCCGGTGCCTTGCGTTCGACGGCCAGACGTTCGGTGAGCTCGGTGGTGGTGTGGTCCAGGTGCGCGGCGATCGCCTCGAAGTGCGCGTCATCGGCGGCGACCAGGGCCGGATCGGCCTTGGCCTCAAGGTCGCGGGGAAGGTCGAAGATGCTGGTGGTCAGGTGAGTCATACTCATCACTCCGATCGGTGGAGTGCGCCACTGTAGAGGAGAAATTCTGGCCTCATGAAGCCTTGCGAGAACTGGTATAACTGATAGTGGCAGGCAGGGAGCGGGGGCGTTCAGCGAGCGGCGTTCAGCCGGGCCGCCTGCCGCATCAGGTGATCCCGTTCCGGGACGCTCGCCGCGCGCCCGGCGGCCTCGGCATACAGGCGCGCTGCCCGCTCCCGGTCACCGCCGAGCTCGTGCAGATGCGCGGACACGGCGGTGTAGCGGGGGAGTGTGGGGTCGAGCCCATCCAGCGCGGCGAGGCCGGCTCGGGGACCGTCGGCCTGGCCGACCGCGACCGCGCGGTTGAGCCGGTGGATCGGGCTGCCGGTGAGGGCCACGAGCTCGTCGTACCACTCGAGGATCTGTACCCAGTCAGTCTGTTGCGCTTCGAGGGCGTCGGCGTGCAGCGCAGCGATGGCGGCCTGCGCCTGGTACTCGCCGAGCTGATCCTTCGCGAGTGCTGTGTGCAGGATGGCGATGCCCTCGGCGATCCGGTGGGTGTCCCAGCGCGACCGGTCCTGGTCGGGAAGGGGGACCAGTGCGCCGTCGGCGGTGGTGCGGGCCGCCCGGCGGGCATGGTGCAGCAGCATCAGCGCCAGCAGTCCGGCAACCTCGGGATGGTCGCTCATCCGGTGCAGCTGCCGGCCCAGCCGGATCGCCTCGGCAGCGAGGTCGACGTCGCCGGAGTAGCCCTCGTTGAAGATCAGGTACAGCACGCGGCAGACGGTGGCGATGTCGCCCGCTTGGCCCAGCGGCTCGGCGGCGATGGAGCGCTTCGCGCGGCTGATCCGCTGCGCCATCGTAGCCTCCGGCACCAGATAGGCCGCAGCGATCTGCCGGGTGGTCAGACCGCCGACCGCGCGCAGGGTGAGCGCCACGGCGGAGGCCGGGGTCAGCGCGGGGTGGGTGCAGAGGAAGTACAGCGCGAGGGTGTCGTCGGTGTCGACCGCGGGCGGGGGAGCGGGTTCGGCCGCTGTGAGCTCCTCGCGGCGCGCCCGAGCCTGTTCGGACCGGACCAGATCGAGGAACTTGCGCCAGGAGGCGGTGATCAGCCAGCCCTTCTCGTCCCGCGGCGGGTGATCGGGCCAGGTGCGCAGCGCCTCGATGAGCGCCTCCTGGACGGCGTCCTCGGCCGCCGCGAAGTCTGCTCCGCGGCGGACAAGCACGCCGATCACCCCGGGCACCAGGGTTCGGACGAGATCGTCGTCCATCGCCGGTCAGGCCGTGGTGTCGGGTGTCGGGGTGTAGAAGGGACGCAGCTCCAGCCATTCGCCCACGGGCTCACCGCCGGCCCCCGGGGCGGCGGAGAGCTCCCCGGCCAGCTGGAGTGCACGGTCGTAGCTGTCCACGTCGATCACCATCCAGCCGGCGATCAGGTCCTTGGTCTCGGCGAACGGGCCGTCGGTGACGGGCGGTTTTCCCTCGCCGTCGAACCGGACGAACGTGCCCTCTGGGGAGAGCGCCTGGGAGTCCACGTACTCCCCGGTCTCCTCCAGATGGGCGGCGAAGTCGTTCATGTACTGCACGTGCGCGTCCCACTCCTGGGCGGTCCACTGGTCGGTGGGGACGTCGTTGACCGGGGCAGGGGCACCGCGGTAGTGCTTCAGCATCAGGTACTTGGGCATCGGACTGCTCCTTCGGTGTCGGGCAACCGGTGGTGGTTGCACTCATCCAGGGGACGGAGCCGATTCTGGGTTCTCGACATGGAGGCGACGTGGCGATTCAGGAGCGCAGCTGCGCGATCAGCCGCTCGGCGAGCGCCTCGTCGCCCGGGCCACCACGGTAGGTCAGCCGGTTGATGACGGAGAGCGCGACCGACTCGGGAATCCCGGGCTGTTGGCTCAGGGCCATCGGGATGCCCGCCGCGACCTCGTGCAGGTCGTCGTCGAGGTCGCGCCCGACGATGGCGTCCAGGTATCGGAGGGCGTCCTCGGCGTCGATGGCAGCCCGTACCTCGTCGACATCGACCGGTGCCGATTCCTGTCCCTGGGGCCAGCTGTGCACGCGCATCGGGTGGGAGGCACTGGGCCTGCGCGGGGTACGCCCCTGGCCGTCGTCGTCGGCCCACCGCCGCCCGTACTGGTCGGGCATCGCGCCCCAGCCCCAGTAGGCCAGGGGACCACGCGGGCGAATCCCCAAGACCTCGAGGGGGTCCACCTTCTCCTCCTCGACCACGCACCGGTGGGTCCAGTCGTCGCCCAGGTCGAAGACGAACCGGAACTCCGCACCCGGCCGCAGCGTTGTGGCTACTTTGGCCGACCCGATGTCGAGGCTGAGGGTGATCGGGCCGAACGGTGACGCAGCGAATTCGTCCGCGGATTCCCGGTCGGTCACCACGGTGCCGTCCGCGAGCGTGAACATGGACAGGTGCGCGAGGTCCCAGCGCGCGAAGGCGTTGTTGATTGCGTCAGCGAGCTGGGCGAAGGTGTGCGAGGGCCCGACGGCGAAGATGCGGCCGGGCCACGGCCAGAGCTCCTCACCGCGTCCACCGAGGAGTTCTACTGAGATCGATAACCAGGTACGTGCCACAGCGCGAGCATCGCACGAGGACGCGGTGGCGTCGATGGCTGGTCGGCCGTCCAGTCGCCGTGGGCCGGAAAGTCGTTGCGCGGCCGACATAGCCTCTGTGGATGATCGATACGGAAGAGCTCACCCGCGCCGGGGCCGGGTTGGACGACAGGTTCGGTGCTGAGGCAGCCACCCGGTTCGGGGTGGAACTGCCCGGCCGGTTGGCTGTGCTGATCGGGGAGTGGGGGATCGAGGTCGACGGTCTTGTCGACACGGGAGCCAGCGCCGTCGTGCTCGCCGCACGGCTGGCGACCGGTGAGCGCGCAGTGGTGAAGCTCAGTCCCGATTCCGATGCGCTCGCCCAGCAGGTGTGGATGCTCGAGCACCTGCGGCCCACCGGCAGGGTGCCCGCTGTTCATCGGTCTACCCCCGGGGCGGTGCTGATGGAGCGCGTGCTGCCGGGGGAGGAGGCCGGTGCCGAGGGGCGTGCGCCGAGTGAGGACCAGTGGGTGAGCCTGCTGCGGGACCTGCACTCGACCGCGGCCGCGCCGGTGACCGACCGGCTGGACGATCGTTGTGCCGACATGTTCGAGCGCATCGGCGCTCGTCAGGCTCGGCCGCAAGTTCGGGCGCAGGTCGATGATGCGACTTGGGGGCGAGCGGTCGAGGTGTGCCGCCGTCTGCTCGACGACCGGGGTGATCAGGCAGTGATCCACGGCGATCTCCACCTGGGCAATGTCCTGCTCAGCGATACGCGAGGGCTGGTGGCAGTGGATCCGAAGCACAGGTGCTTCGATCTGGTGGACTTCGTGGCCGTTGCCGGTGATGAGGAGCAGATGGCGGCGCGCGGCCGGCGGCTCGCGACCCTTACCGGGATCGAGACGGACCGTCTGCTGGCATGGAGCGCGGTGAACGCGGTGGTCACCGCCATCTCCCGGATCACCTGGGGTGGTTCTGATCGGCGCACTCAGCAGCTGCTGACGTTTGCCGATCACCACCTCAGCTAGCGGACGGGTTCTTGTGCTGGTTAGCCCGGAAGCGTGCCTTCTTCTCGCGATTGCCACACGTGTTCATCTCGCACCACCTGCGGGTGCGACTTCGGCTGGTGTCAAAGAAGGCGGCCTGACAGGTCGGTGAGGCGCACAGGGCGAGCCGTCCGTCGCGCTCACCAGAGATGATGCTGATCGCATCGGCGGCGATGACGCCGAGGGCATTCTCGAGCCCGGACGACGAGTTGAGCTGCCACTGCCGGCTGCCCTCGGGGGTGAGGATCGCGGCCGCCTGGCCACGAGTGCTGAAGTCATTGATCACCTGAACCGCAGAGGGAGGCAGTGGTTCATGGCTCGCGGCTGCCGTCGCGGCTGCGTGAATCGCCTCCCGGAGGTCCACCGCGAGCTCGAGCTGAGGGGCGGTGCAGGAGTCCACAGCGAGCCCGTTCACCGCGAGCCAGTCGACGAGCCGCTGCGGTGTCGGGATGCGCTCGACGGCGTCGCCTCGTCGCTCGGTCAGCGTCGCCGTGAAACTGGTCGCCAGCACGCTGCCGAGGCGGAATTCGGGATACTCCACCGGCATGGAACCACCATAGCCGGTTGCACTGCATCGAGCTCGCATGCTAGAACCGGCATAGCTGGTTCTTACGGGCCGGCATCCCGACGGCCAGGAGGACTCGTGTCCAGTCTCACCAGCGACGTACACCCCTGCGATGCCCGCGCACCGGAAGCTGACCTCGACGAACTGCGCGCACGGCTGGCTGTGGCCCGGCTGCCAGAGGTCGAGACCGTCTATCGCACCGGCCCGGACGCTCGCCGATGGGACCAGGGTGTTCCGCGAGCGGACCTCGTTGATCTGGTGGAGTACTGGCGCACCGGGTACAGCTGGCGCGCGTTTGAGGAGCGCCTGAACCGGATCGGCCAGTACCGGACCACGATCAACGGCCTGGGGATCCACTTTCTGCACCATCGTTCGGCGCGAGCCGATGCCACCCCGTTGCTCATGACGCACGGCTGGCCGGGCAGCATTGCCGAGTTCATCGACATCATCGAGCCGCTGGCCGACCCGAAGGATGCGGACGCGCCGGCCTTCCACGTGGTAGTGCCGTCGCTACCGGGCTTTGGCTACAGTGACAAGCCGGCCACCACCGGGTGGGGAGTCGAGAAGATCGCAACCGCTTGGGTGGAACTGATGGAACGGCTCGGGCACCCGCGGTTCCTCGCCCACGGCGGGGACTGGGGAGGGGTGATCACCACCGTTCTCGGTGGCAAGTTCCCGGCGCATGTGCTCGGCATCCACACCACGACGGCACAGGCGCCGCCGGGAATGACCACGGAGGGCCTCTCGGCCCAGGAGCGCAACTGGGCCGAAGAGACCCAGCGCTTCTGGCAGTATCGCGCAGCGTACGCGAAGCAGCAGGCCACCCGGCCGCAGACCATCGGGTACTCGCTGGTCGATTCACCGGTCGGCCTTCTCGCCTGGATCCTGGACAAGTTCGCCGAATGGACCGACACCGAAGACAGCCCGTTCGAAAGGGTCTCGATCGACCGAGTTCTTGACGATGTCACGCTGTACTGGCTGACGCGCACCGGAGCCTCGTCGGCGCGCATCTACTCCGAGAGCCACGGGGGAGTGAATGCGGTCGATCCCGAGCTACGGGTCGACGTCCCGTCTGCGATCAGCATCTATCCCGCCGACATCGAGAAGTGTCCTCGCCCGTGGGCGCAGGAGCGCTACCGCCAGATCGTCCGGTGGAACGAACCGGAGGCCGGGGGACACTTTCAGTCGCTGGAGGTGCCGGACTACTTCGTGACCGATCTGCAGGAAGGTCTCGCGGCCGTCCTCGCCGCTCATCGGTAGGCTGGCTGCGTTGCGGGCACCCGGGGGAGGGGGAGCGGTGAACTACAGTGGGTCGATGGTTCACGATTCACGGCACGGTGGCCATCTGGCGGCGGGGAGGAGGCCTCCGGCGCCGACGGCGTGACGAGAGTGCTGAGAGGGGTTCGTTGTGACCAGCAGGGCAATGCGGACGCAGGGACCGGATGTTCAGGCCTTGCTCGTGGTCGACATGCAACGAGCATTCGTTCAGGGTGCCGATGCTGTTCCGGCAGCGCCCGGGCTGCTTACCGCCGTCAAGACCCAGCTCGCCCGGGCCAGAACCGCCGGGGCCCAGGTGGTGCACCTCCAGAACGATGGAACGAGCGAGACGGGCGACGAACCGGGCACCGACGGGTGGAAGCTCGCTCTTGAACCTGTCGAGGGTGAGTCGCTGATCCGTAAGACCGAGGATGACGCGTTCGTGGGGACCCACCTCGAGACGCTCCTTCGAGATCGCGGGGTCGTCGCGTGCTCGATTACGGGTCTGCTCTCCGAGATGTGCGTCGCGGCCACGGCTCGTGGCGCACTGCAGCGCGGGTTCGCCGTAGTGATCGCCCACGACTCACACGCGACCTATGACGTGCCGGAGCAGGGCCCGTCCGCGCCGGCCGTGCCCGCCCGGCTCGCCGCACGGGCAGCTGAGTGGGCGCTCGGAGATGGACCGTGCTTTGTGTCGTCCGCGGCCGAGGTGAGGTTTCGTGCCCGCTAGATTCTCCGGGACCTGAAGGCCGGGGACCGGAGGCGCCGATTCCGGGATCCGCGGGCAATATCGCGGTGACCGCTCCTGTGGTCGGCGTGCAACATCCTTGATAGGCGCACATGACTCCCGAGTCGACTCGGGGTTGACCACCCTGAGGGCCCGTGAGAGCGTCGCGGTCAATGACGCAGCGCTATGTCTTCGGCTCGCAGCACGACCTGGCCCGCGAGCAGGTGCAGATCCTGTCCACGTTATGGGACGGCTACACCGAGCGGGCCTTCGACACGGTCGGGGTGGCTCCCGGTGCGCGGTGCCTGGACCTCGGGGCCGGGGCCGGTACCGCGACCCGGATGCTGGCCGAGCGCGCCGGGCCGACCGGCGACGTCCTGGCGGTGGACCTGGACGCTAGTCACTATGCCGACAGCCCCCACGCGAGGCTCGTCGTGCACGACATCACCACGGGGTTGCCGGAGGCCGGGCCGTTCGACGTGATCCACGCCCGGCTGTTGCTCATGCACCTGCCGGACCGGGAGGAGATCCTGGCGCGGCTGGCCGAGGCGCTGGCTCCTGGTGGGTGGCTGGTCATCGCCGACAACGGGGCCCTGCCGCGGCTGATCTCGGCACCGACTACCCAGGATGCCGAGATGTTCGAACGCTTCCAGTCCTTGGCTCTGGCCAACGCAACGCGGCTCGAGGTGTCCTTCGACTGGGCCGAGCGGATCGGCACCTGCATGGAGATCAACGGGCTGGGAGAGATCCATGGTGTACACGTGACCAACTCGGCGCCAGGGGGCAGCCTCGAGGCGATGCTGAGCCACAACTATGTGCGGCAGATGGAAGAGTCGCTGCTCCAAGCGGGCATCGACCCGGACGACGTGCAGCGCTATCGGGAGATCTGGTTGGAGCCCAGCGTACGGTTCTGGTTCTACGGTTTCGCCTGCTGGGCCGGCCGGCGTCCGGTCGGGTAGCGTCTCGCCGCCGCCCGAAGCTGCTGGGGCAGCGGCTTGGCCGATAACCCGGACGAACAAGGGGCGCAGCACAGTGATGCGTACTGGTAACCCTGCGTATCAAGGTTGGGCGTATACGAGCTGAGTCAGGCTGTGGTTCAGCCGAGGGGCCTGACATCGCGAGCGTGGTCACGGCCTTGGCAGCAACGCCGATCGCGGGCACCATGGCGC
>DXBY01000125.1 GCA_019116305.1 Candidatus Ruania gallistercoris
TTCGGCGGCGTCGGCCAGGGTCGCCAGGTGGACGCCCTGAATGCCGGTGTGGAGATCCTCATCGCCTGCCCCGGCCGCCTCGAAGACCTGCGCGGACAGGGCCACCTGCACCTGGACGCCGTCGAGATCACCGTGCTGGACGAGGCCGACCACATGGCCGACCTCGGCTTCCTCCCGGCGGTCCGCCGGATCCTGGACGCCACGCCTGCCAAGGGCCAGCGGATGCTGTTCTCTGCGACCCTGGACCGCGGTGTGGACGTGCTGGTGAAGCGTTACCTGGACCGGCCGCTGCAGCACTCGGTGGACCCGGAGTCCTCACCGGTCACGGAGATGACCCACCACATCCTCGAGGTGGGGGACCCGGCGGCCAAGCGCACGCTCGTGGAGCAGCTCGCGTCCGGGAAGAACCGGCGACTGCTGTTCACTCGCACCAAGCACCAGGCCCGCAAGCTCGCCCGTCAGCTGACCGCCAGCGGGATCCCAGCCGTGGACCTGCACGGGAACCTGAGCCAGAACGCGCGCGAGCGCAACCTGGAGGCCTTCTCCACCGGCGCAGTGCGCGTGCTGGTGGCCACCGACATCGCTGCCCGCGGCATCCATGTGGACGAGATCGGCCTCGTGGTGCACGTGGATCCACCGGCCGAGCACAAGGCCTACCTGCACCGCTCCGGGCGCACCGCCCGCGCGGGCTCGGGCGGGACCGTGGTGACCATCATGCTCAGCGAGCAGCGCGGCGACATGCGCCAGCTGCTGAGGGCGGCGAAGATCTCCGCCCGGCCGCAGGCACCCGCCGCGGCGCTGGTGGAGCAGCTGGTGGGCGAGGTGGCACCCCGGGTCGCCCCGGACCAGGCTCCGGCAGCAGCGGCGCGCAAGCCCTCCGCGGCTGGCCAGGCGCGATCCGGTGGCGGAGCATCGGGCGGTCGTTCGCGGTCCGGGCAGAGTGGTGGTGGCAGCAATGCCTCCAGCGGGCGCTCGCGCCGGCGCCGCAAGCCGGCATCGGCGCCGGACATGCCGCAGCGGCCTGCACCGACAAGCGGCTCGGCGGGTGCACCGTCACGTCCGGCGGCGCCCACTCAGCGCCCGCCGGCCGGGTCCTCCCCAGGGCGCGGTGGTGCCGATGACGCTACGCGCCCGTCCCGGCGACGCCGCGGCCCGCGCCGGGCGACCAGTCCCGGTACGCAGCGCTAGGCAGTACCCGCGCGACGAAACCCGCTGGTGCGGGCGGCACCCCACACCACCACGCCCGCCGCCGCGCGGCACTCGCACCACCACGCCCGCCGCCGCGCGGCACTCGCACCACTACGCCCGCCGCCGCGCGGTGACGCGTCACCCGAACTCCCCCACACGGCGGAGGCGCTGCGTGGCGACCAGGGCAGATACTGGAGTCATGCGTCGAGGCTGGTGGTGGCTCTTGCTGGCCGTGGTGGTGCCCGCGGTGGTGATCATCTTCGCCTTGGACGGGGACTGGGTCCTGGCCACGCTGTACGGGGCAGCCATGCTCGCGCTGCTGATCTGGGCCTTCCCGTGGCGTGGCCGCAGCGCGATCGGCCACTCCAGGTTGCTGGAGCAGCCGGAAGACTCCGCGGCACGTGCCGTGGTGGTCTACTGGCGCCCGGGCTGCCTGTACTGCAGCGCGCTCCGTCGGCGGCTCGGCCGCTCCGGGGCAGCTGCCACCTGGATCAACATCTGGACCGATGAGGAGGCCGCCGCCTTCGTGCGCAGTGCCAACAACGGCAACGAGACGGTACCGACCGTGGTGATCGACGGCGTCGCGCACACCAATCCGCCGGCAGATCTGGTCCGCGAGGCACTGCCGGCCGGTGACGGAACCGGCCACCGGGCCGGCACCTGACCCTGCCCCGGCGAGCTCCGCCGTCGTGCAGCAGAATGAGGGTGACCTGCCGATACCCGGGTGGTCGGCCGGACCAGCGCGCTGCCCCGACTGCGCCGGCGGCGCTACCCGGATGAGCGGGGCACCGGCCCGGTAGCATCGGGCAATGGTGATCGTGTGCCCCGCGGGCGGGCGTCACCCGGTGCCGACGACCTGAGGGAGCAGCGCATGTCCAGCAGTGCGCACGCGCGGCCCGGAATGAGCGACGTCGCCCAGCTGGCCGGGGTCTCGCACCAGACCGTCTCCCGCGTGCTCAACGACCATCCGAACGTGCGCCCGGCCACACGTGAGCGCGTTCTCACCGCGATCGCCGAGCTCGGCTATCGCCGGAACAGTGCCGCGCGTGCCCTGGTCACCCGGCGCTCCGGCACGATCGGCATCGTCACCACCGGGTCGATGCAGTACGGGCCGGCCACCACGCTGGCGGTTCTGGAGCAGTCCGCCCGCGCTGCTGGCTACTTCGTCACCATCGCGATGGCGCCCGACCCGACGCCGGACAAGCTCACCCAGGTGCTCGACTCACTGATAGATCAGGCGGTGGAGGGGGTGGTGGTGATCGCGCCGGTGGAGCAGGTGGCCCGCGCTGCGCAGGCAGTGTCTGCACAGCTTCCGGTGCTGTTGATCTCCGCAGCCGGTACGCAGGAGTTCGAGCCGCCTTCGCTGTACGTGGATCAGGCGGTCGGAGTGCGTCTGGTGACCCAGCATCTGCTCGAGCTCGGTCACCGTGACGTGGTCCACCTCGCGGGCCCGCCGCAGTGGTTCGACGCGCAGGCGCGGCGACGGGTGTGGCGCGAGGCGCTCGGCGAGGCGGGGTTGACGCCGCGCGCCGACCTGCACGGGGACTGGAGTGCCGCGTCCGGCTACGCCGCCGGGCGTGACCTGCTGACGCAGCTGCCCAGTGCGGTCTTCGCCGGGAACGACCAGATGGCCCTCGGGCTGCTGCACGCGTTCGCCGAGGCGGGCGTGCGGGTGGGTGAGGAGGTCAGCGTGGTCGGGTTCGACGATGTGGTGGGTGCCGACCACTACATCCCGCCGCTGACCACCATCCGGCAGGACTTCCACACCTTGGGCGAACGAGCGGTGGAGACCCTCCTGGCCCAGATCGCCGGGGAAGAGATCCTGCCCGCGCCGGTGACGCCGTCGCTGGTGGTGCGCTCCAGCACCGGGCGAGCGCGGTAGCGCGATGTTCACCCCCAGCGAGGATGAGAACCGGCGGCTGCTGCGCGCCCGGGACGCGCTCGACCGGGACTACGCCGAGCCGCTCGACGTTCCGCGGGTGGCCGCGATCGCCTACATGTCCCCAGCGCACTTCACCCGCAGGTTCCGGGCCCTGTTCGGTGAGACGCCGCACCGGCACCTGCAGCGGCGGCGGGTGGAGCGCGCGTGCGCACTGCTGCGGGACACCGCCCTGCCGGTCACCGAGGTGGCCCGGGCGGTGGGGTTCGAGAGCCTCGGCACCTTCAGCCGCACGTTCACCGCGATCGTGGGTCGCAGTCCGAGCCGGTACCGGGCCGAGGTGGGCCCGGTGTCGGTCCCGGTGTGCTTCACCAAGGCCTGGGCCCGGCGACCGAGCAGTTTTGGATAAGCAGGTTCCGGCGGTGCTCACCTAGCGTCATCTCCATGATCACAGGAATCAGCATCCACACCGTTTACGTCCTCGACCAGCAGGAGGCTCTCGACTTCTACGTCGGCAAGCTCGGCTTCGAGGTGAGCGCCGACGTCGACCTGGGCTTCATGCGCTGGCTCACCGTGGCCCCGGCCGCCCAGCCCGACCGGGAGATCCTTGTCGAGGTGCCGGCACCGCCGAGGTTGCCGGAGGCCACCGCCGCCACAGTGCGCGAGCTGCTCACCCAAGGCGCCCTCGGCGCTGCCGCCATCCTGACCACCGACGACTGCCAGGCCACCTACGAAGCGTTGTCCGCGCAGGGGGTGGAGTTCACCGAGAAGCCCACTAAGCAGCCGTACGGCATCGACTGCGCGCTGCGCGATCCGTTCGGCAACCACATCCGGATCACCCAGGTGGCGCCGATGTCCGAGGTCACCGAAGCCGACAAGGACCACTGGCGCGCCAACCTCCCGAACTAACCCCCACGCCACCCCGGGGGCGTCCGGTGGGGGTGCGCTCTCCCGCACCCCCACCGGACGCCCCATGTCTGTGGGGGTTGGCCAGCCTGGTTGTGAGCGCTAACATTATCGGCGGGCCCGGTACGTCATAGCATCGAGGTACCGGCCGATCCGCGGCCCCGCGCACCGAAGCCCACAGCGAGGACCCCATGACCGAGAACCCCCAGCACAGCTACACCATCGGCGTCGACTACGGCACCCTCTCCGGCCGTGCCGTCGTGGTGCGGGTGGCCGACGGCGCCGAGCTCGCCAGCGCCGAGCACCCCTATCGCCATGCCGTGATGGACACCACGCTCACCGCTGGCGACAACCAGGTGCTGCCGCCGGAATGGGCGCTGCAGGTGCCCGCCGACTACGTGGAGGTCCTCAAGACCGCGGTCCCGGCCGCCGTCGCCGAAGCCGGTATCGACCCGACGCAGGTGATCGGCATCGCCACCGACTTCACCGCCAGCACCGTGCTGCCCACCACCGCCGACGGCACTCCGCTGTGCCAGGACGAGCGGTTCGCCGACCGGCCGCACGCCTACGTCAAGCTGTGGAAGCACCATGCTGCCCAGTCCCACGCCGACCGGATCAACGCCCTCGCGGCCGAACGCGAGGAGTCCTGGCTGCCGCGGTACGGCGGGCTGATCTCCTCCGAGTGGCAGTTCGCCAAGGGCCTGCAGCTGCTGGAGGAGGACCGGGAGATCTACGACGCCACCGCGCACTGGGTGGAAGCCGCGGACTGGATCGTCTGGCAGCTGTGCGGGCGCTACGCGCCGAACGCCTGCACCGCCGGGTACAAGGGCATCTACCAGGACGGCGCCTACCCGAGCGCGGAGTTCCTCGGCGCCCTGAACCCCGACTTCGCCTCCTTCGCCGCGGACAAGCTGCCGCAGGAGATCTTCTCCCTCGGTTCTCGCGCCGGATCGCTGACCGCCGAGGCCGCCGCCTGGACCGGTCTGCCGGAGGGCATCGCAGTAGCGGTGGGCAACGTCGACGCGCACGTCACCCTTCCCGCGGCCAACGCCGTGGAGCCCGGCAAGCTGGTGCTGATCATGGGCACCTCCACCTGCCACGTGGTGAACGGGGAGAGCCTGCACGAGGTCCCGGGAATGTGCGGGGTGGTGGACGGTGGCGTGAGCGCCGGCCGGTACGGCTACGAAGCCGGCCAGTCCGCGGTGGGGGACATCTTCGGTCACTTCGTGGCCACCGGGGTGCCCGCCGCCTATGCCGACGCTGCGGCCGCGGCCGGACAGTCCGTGCACGAGTACCTCACCGAGCTCGCCGCTGCCCAGCCGGTCGGCGCCCATGGCCTGATCGCGCTGGACTGGGCGGGCGGGAACCGCTCCGTGCTGGTGGACACCGAGCTCTCCGGCCTGGTGCTCGGCCAGACCCTGGCCACCCGGCCGGAGGACACCTACCGCGCGCTGCTCGAGGCCACGGCGTACGGCACGCGCACGATCGTGGAGGCGTTCATCGGCTCCGGGGTGCCGATCGACGAGCTGGTGGTGGCCGGCGGCCTGCTGAAGAACGAGTTCCTCATGCAGGTCTACGCCGATGTCACCGGACTTCCGCTGAGCACCATCGTCTCCACCCAGGGCCCGGCGCTGGGTGCGGCCATCCATGCCGCAGTGGCCGCCGGTGCCTACCCCGATGTGCAGGCTGCGGGTGAGGTGATGGGGGAGCGGGTGATCGGCGCCTACCAGCCGGATCCGCAGGCCAAGGCCGCCTATGACGCGCTGTATGCGGAGTACACCGCCCTGCACGATTACTTCGGCCGGGGTGGCAACGATGTGATGCGCCGGTTGAAGCGGATTCGTCGCGAAGCGCTCGCCGGTATCGAGGACGACGGCGCAGCTCCAGTTCTCGAGGTACCGGAAGAGTTGGCATGAGGGTGCGGAGTCGATGTGGGTGCATTCGAACCCGGTTAGCGCATTGGAACCCGGATACAGCCGGGTTCCAATGGGCAAAGCGGGTTCCCATGAGTGTGCGGCCTGACCGGACGAGGAGAGAACACCGTGACTGACCAGAGCCAGGCGAGCTCCGCCGTCGGCGGGAGGATGACCAGACCGGGCGCGGCGGGTGGTGAGCGCCTGGTGCTCGCCGACCTGCCCGAGCAGGTGCAGCAGGCCGTGGCCGCCTGCCGGGAGCGGGTCGCGCGGCTGCACGCCGAGCTGACCCGGTACCAGCTGGTGGTCTGGACCGCGGGGAACGTGTCCGAGCGGGTGGCTGCCGAGGGTGTCGAGCTGTTCGTGATCAAACCCTCCGGTGTCTCCTACGACGACCTGAGGGCGGAGTCGATGGTGGTGTGCACCCTGGACGGCGCCAAGATCGCCGACGGCACCCCGGATCACCTCACCCCCTCCTCGGACACCGCCGCGCACGCCTACGTCTACCGGCACATGCCCGAGGTAGGCGGGGTGGTGCACACCCACTCCACCTACGCCACCGCCTGGGCCGCGCGGCATGAGCCGATCCCGTGCGTGATCACGATGATGGCCGACGAGTTCGGCGGCGAGATCCCGGTGGGCCCGTTCGCACTGATCGGCGACGACTCGATCGGCCGCGGCATCGTGGACACGCTGCGCGAGTCCCGCTCTCGCGCGGTGCTGATGGCCGGGCACGGCCCGTTCACCATCGGCTCCGGCGCCCGCGATGCGGTCAAGGCCGCGGTGATGTGCGAGGACGTGGCCCGCACGGTGCACATCGCCCGGCAGCTGGGCCAGCCGGAGCCGATCGCGCAGTCCGATGTCGATGCCCTCTACGACCGGTACCAGAACGTCTACGGCCAACAGGACAGCAAGGAGCAGCAGTGAACAACCCCTTTGACGGCCGGGAGATCTGGTTCCTCACCGGAAGCCAGGGCCTCTACGGGCCGGAGACCCTCGACCAGGTGGCCGCCCAGTCCCAGGAGGTCGCCCGGCTGCTGGAGGACTCCGGCGAGGTGCCGGTGCGGATCGTGTGGAAGCCGGTGCTCACCGATGCCGCCGCGATCCGCCGGGCCGCGCTGGAGGCGAACGCGGACGACGCGTGCATCGGGGTGATCACCTGGATGCACACGTTCTCCCCGGCGAAGATGTGGATTACCGGGCTGGACGCGCTGCGCACCCCGCTGCTGCACCTGCACACCCAGGCCGGGATGGAGCTGCCCTGGGCCGAGATCGACATGGACTTCATGAACCTGAACCAGGCCGCCCACGGCGACCGGGAGTTCGGGTACATGGCCGCACGGCTCGGGGTGGCCCGCAAGATCGTGGTCGGGCACGCCTCCGACGCCCAGGTACAGGCCGAGGTGGCTACCTGGGCGCGGGCGGCCACCGGCTGGGCGGCACTGACCGGGATGAAGCTGGCCCGGTTCGGGGACAACATGCGCGGCGTGGCGGTCACCGAGGGGGACAAGACCGAGGCCGAGGTCCGGTTCGGCGTTTCGGTGAACACCTGGGGCGTGAACGACCTGGTGGCCGAGGTGGACGCAGTCTCCGACGCGGCCGTGGACGCCCTGGTGGCCGAGTACGTCGAGTCCTACGACGTGGCGCCCGAGCTGCTGCCGGGTGCGGAGCGGCACGACTCGTTGCGGTACGCCGCGCGGCAGGAGGCCGGGCTGCGTGCATTCCTGGAGTCGGGGAACTTCGAGGCGTTCACCACCAACTTCGAGGATCTCGGCCGGCTGCGCCAGCTCCCCGGGCTGGCGGTGCAACGGCTGATGGCCGACGGGTACGGCTTCGGCGCCGAGGGCGACTGGAAGACCGCGATCCTGGTGCGGCTGGCCAAGGTGATGGGCCACGGCCTCCCCGGTGGCGCCTCGCTGATGGAGGACTACACCTACGAGCTCACCCCCGGGAAGGAGAAGATCCTCGGGGCGCACATGCTGGAAGTCTGCCCGTCGCTGACCACCTCCCGGCCGCGGGTGGAGATCCACCCGCTCGGCATCGGCGACCGCGAGGACCCGGTGCGGCTGGTCTTCGACGCCGACACCGGCGAGGCCCTGGTGGTGGCCCTCTCGGACATGCGGGAACGGTTCCGGCTGGTGGCCAACGAGGTGGACGTCGTCGGGCCGGACGCGCCGTTGCCGAACCTGCCGGTGGCGCGTGCGGTGTGGGTCCCGCGCCCGGACTTCCGCACCTCGGCCCGCGCCTGGCTCACCGCGGGCGGGGCGCACCACACGGTGATGACCACCGCGCTCGGTATCGAGGTCTTCGAAGACTTCGCCGAGATCGCCCGCACGGAGCTGGCCGTGATCGACTCCGAGACCACGGTGCGCGCGTTCCAGCGCGAGCTACGGTGGAACCAGGTCTACTACCGGATGACAGCGGGGGTGTGAACGATGGCCGACTACCCGGAGTTCATCCCCGCCGCCGGAGCCTGTATCGCCTCGGCGAACGTGCTCAGCGGCGCCGGGCGGGTGCGCTGGATGGTCCGGGAGGAGTCGCAGGCCCCGGCGGACAACGGGTGGCGGATCTTCAGCCACCTCGACACCTCCGAGTACCTTCACGATGCGGCCAACCTGAAGATCGCCGACTTCAACCGGGTGTGCGCGATCGAGCCGGCGCTGATCGGGATCTACGACTTCCCGGTCGGCTCGGATCTGCAGATCGTCGACGACGGTCGGATCCGGATCGTGGAGACGGCCACCGGGCGGGAGGTTCCGGAGGAGGAGTTCTACGTGCCGCCGCAGTTCCGCAGCTGAGATGCTGCGCGCTGAGACGCGCGCACGCCGGCGGCGGCGATCGTCGTAGTCTGGTGCTGCCCAGCCGCGATAGGCTGGTATGAATCGTTTCACGATCGGGCCGGTCGGCCGGTCCGGCGCCCAGGAGAGGTACGGATGGTCCAGCGTCGAATCCCGAAGGTGCGCGATCTAGCACCGCTGCTGCAGTTCAAGAAGCCGGAGCTGGACGGGCGGAAGCGGCGTCTGGCCGCGGCGTACACCATCGAGGATCTGCGTGCGATCGCGAAGCGCCGCACCCCGAAGGCGCCGTTCGACTACACCGACGGCGCGGCCGAGGGTGAGCTCTCCCTGGCCCGGGCCCGCCAGGCGTTCCAGGACATCGAGTTCCACCCGGCGATCCTGCGCGACGTCTCCGCTGTGGACACCTCCACCACCATCCTCGGCGGTCATTCGGCGCTGCCGTTCGGAATCGCCCCCACCGGGTTCACCCGGATGATGCAGACCGAGGGCGAGATCGCCGGGGCCGGTGCTGCCGGTGCCGCCGGGATCCCGTACGCGCTGTCCACGATGGGTACCAGTTCGATCGAGGACGTCGCCGCGGCCAACCCCACCGGCCGGAACTGGTTCCAGCTGTACATGTGGAAGGAGCGGGACCGGTCGATGGCGCTGGTCGAGCGGGCGGCCAACGCCGGCTTCGACACCCTGCTGGTGACCGTGGACACCCCGGTGGGTGGGGCGCGGCTGCGGGACTCCCGCAACGGGATGACCATCCCGCCGAGCCTGACGCTGAAGACCGTGCTGAACGCGGCACCGCGGGCGCAGTGGTGGTTCGACTTCCTCACCACCGAGCCGCTGGCGTTCGCCTCGCTGGACCGCTGGTCGGGCACCGTGGCCCAGCTCCTGGACACCATGTTCGACCCGACAGTCGACTTCGACGACCTGCGCTGGGTGGCCGAGCAGTGGCCCGGAAAGGTGGTGGTCAAGGGCATCCAGAGCATCGAGGACGCGCGCCGGGTGGCCGAGATCGGCGTGGACGGAATCGTGCTGTCCAACCACGGCGGCCGCCAGCTCGATCGCGCCCCGATCCCGTTCCGGCTGCTGCCGCGGGTGGCCCGCGAGCTCGGCGACGCCTACGAGATCATCCTGGACACCGGCATCATGAACGGTGCGGACATCGTGGCCGCGATCGCCCAGGGCGCTGACTTCACCATGATCGGCCGCGCCTACCTGTACGGGCTGATGGCCGGTGGCCGCCAGGGGGTGGACCGGGCGATCGAGATCCTGCGCGCGGAGATCGAGCGGACGATGAAGCTCCTCGGCACTCCGACCCTGGCGGACCTCACCCCGGAGCACGTCACCCAGCTGCAGCGGCTCAGCCCGGTGGCCGGGGACGTCACGAAGGTCTGACCGCGTCCCGGCCGCGCAGCTGCAACGCCAGACCGACCAGGCACTGCCCGAGCGCGATCGTGGCGAACACAGCGAGCGGTATCTGCCACCCTCCGGTGCCTTCCTGCAGCGCACCGAACCCCACCGGTCCAATACCGGCCAGGGTGACGCCGACGGTCTGGCTCATCGAGGACACAGCCGCCGCGTGCGGGGTGGAGCGGGCGAAGGACACGATCAGGGTGTAGGCCACGCCCACGCTCGCGCCCTGACCGAGGCCGAGCAGCAGCGCCGCGAGCAGGTCCAGCTCCGGCGCCACGGCCAGCAGGCCGAGGCCGAGGGCCACCGGCACCGGTGAGGCGATGCGGAGCGCCCGGGCACCGGTGGGGCGCTGGGAGAGGACCGGCACCAGGAACGAGGCCGGGATCGCCACGATGCTGGTGACCGCCGTGATCGCACCGGCCGCCGTACTGCTCGCCCCACCGGCCGCCAGCACGCTCGGCAACCAGGTGGTGGTGGTGTAGAAGGCCAGCGAGGTGAGGGCGAGGTAGGTGGTGATCAGCCACGCCTGGCCGTCCCGGAGGACAGTGCCCAGACCGGTGGCGGTGTCCAGACCGCCGCCGGTCTCCGGGCCGGTAGCAGCGTTGCGCCGTCGCCCGGTCGGGCTCGATTCACTGCGCCGGTGCGCTGCGAGCCAGCAGATCAGCCCGAGCAGGGGCACCAGAGCCCACACCGCCAACGGTCCACGCCACGGTGAGCCCAGCGCGGCACCGATCGGTACGGTCAGCCCGGCCGCCATCGCCGGTCCGAGACTGAGGCCCGCGGTGTACAACGCCGTGAGGAACGCGGGTTTTCCGGCGCCCAGCTCGCGCACCACCGCCGGGGCCAGCACGCTGGCGATCGCGACGAACATGCCGAGCACCAGCGTGCCGCCGGCAAGCATCACCGTGCCTGGCAGCGATCGGAGCACTGCTCCGGCCGCCGACCCCAGCAGGGCGAGCGCGATCAGCCGGTTCAGCCCGAGCCGGCGCTGCAGGGTCGGGACAATCGGAGCGACCAGCACGAAGCAGAGCAGCGGCCCGGTGGTGAGCAGGGAGAGCAGCGTCGGGGTGAGCCGGGTGTCGGCGGCGATCGCGGGCAGCACGGGGCCGACCGCCGTGGTGGGGACGCGCAGGGTGAGGGTGAGCAGCAGCAGGCTGGCCAGCACCACGGCCAGGGCGCCCGGGCTGCGGGTGGGGTGTGGCCTCAGCGGTCATCACCGCAGCGGGAGCAGGTCGCGGGGCGCTGGTGCACCCTCCCGCTGGTGCGAGGAACGCCGCCGGCGCTGCTCAGACCGAGGATGCCCGCACCACCAGCTCCGGTTCGAACTCCACCTGCTCCGCCTTCGGCCCGGACGAGCGGCGGGAGAGCAACATGTCCGCCGCGGTCCAGCCGAGCGTGTGCATCGGCTGGCGCACCGACGTCAACGGGGTGGTCAGCATCGAGGCGAACAGCACGTCGTCGTAGCCCACCACGGCCATCTCGCCGGGGATGTTCACCTCCAGCTCGCGCAACGCGCGCAGGGCGCCGAGGGCGGCGAAATCGTTCGCGCAGAACATCGCCGTGGGTCGCGACCCCGGCCGGGACCAGAGCTCGTGCACCCCGGCATCGCCGGCATCGGCGTTCAACGTGTCCAGCGCAACCTCTTCCAGCACCTCAGCCGGATCCAGGCCGCGGTCCTGCAAGGTGCGGTAGACGCCGTCGCGCCGGTCCACGCACTGGCGCAGGGTGAGCGGACCGTTCAGGAAGGCGAACCGGCGGTGCCCCTGGTTGATCAGGTGCTCCATCGCGAGCGATGCGCCACGCACATCGTCCACTGCCACTGAGGCCAGCTCGGGCACCGGTGAGGTGTGATCCAGCAGCACTACGTCGGTACCGTGATCACGCAGCCGCAGCAACGAGTCCAGGTTGCCGTGGCTCGGGGTGGCGATCACCCCACGCAGGCCGCGCTCGGAGAACAGCCGGAGGAACCGGGCCTCCCGCTCCGGGTTCTCGTCCGAGCTGCACAGCATCAGGGTGTGGTCGTCCTGCGCCAGCCGGTCCTCGATGCCGCGAGCCATCTCGGTGAAGAACGGGTTCGCGATGTCCAGCACCACCACGCCCACAGTGGAGACCTCGCCGCTGCGCAGCTGGCGGGCGGAGGCGTTGCGCACGAAGTTCAGCTGACCGATCGCCTGCTCCACCTTCGCCCGGGTCCGCTCGGAGACGCTCTCCGGCCGGTTCAGCACGTTGGACACTGTGCCCACGGAGACACCGGCGTGCTTGGCGACGTCGATGACGCTGGGCCGCCGGGTGGCTGGGCTCTGGTTCGGCATCGTGCTCCCAAGGGTCGATCGGTGGGGCCGGCCTGCGCTCGGGTACGGCGCGGCCCGCTACCAGGGGTGAGTGTATCGATTCAGTCCGGTGGGTGGAGCGGCCTGGTGCTGTCAGTCTCCCCGGCCGGTGCCATCAGCACCTGGTCGATCCGTGCGGCCAGGTCGGCGCGCGCTCCGGCAGGAAGGCGGTCGTCGGTGACCAGGGTGTGTGCAGCGGACAGGTCGGCGATGGTGCTCAGCCCCACCCGGCCCCACTTGGAGTGGTCGGCCACTACGGCGAGCCGTCGGGTGCTGCGCACCAGGGCTCGGTTGGTCTCCGCCTCCATCAGGTTCGGAGTGGTGAATCCGGCCCCGGTGTCCATTCCGTGCACGCCCATGAACACCAGGTCGCAGTGCAGCTGCCCCAGCGCCTGCACCGCCACCGGTCCCACCAGAGCGTCCGAGGGGGTGCGGATCCCGCCGGTGAGGATCACCGTGCGCCGGGCGTCGCCCACAGTGAACTCGTCGGCGATGCGCAGTGAGTTGGTCACGATGGTCAGATCCGGGAGCTGGCGCAGCTGACGGGCCAGCGTCCAGGTGGTCGATCCGCCGGAGAGGCCCACGCACATCCCGGGGTGGACCAGCTCGGCCGCCCGGCGGGCGATCGCTTCCTTCTCCGCGATCCGCCGGTGGGAGGTCTCGGCGAACGCGAGCTCCTCGGTGTCGTTGGCGCGCGGCATGGTCGCCCCGCCGCGGAC
This sequence comes from Candidatus Ruania gallistercoris, assembly GCA_019116305.1. Lineage (GTDB taxonomy): Bacteria > Actinomycetota > Actinomycetes > Actinomycetales > Beutenbergiaceae > Ruania > Ruania gallistercoris. The sequence continues at coordinate 13,138 of DXBY01000125.1, forward strand.
CCGGCGCAGCGCGCCGTCGGCTTCGAGCTGCTCCAGGTCCCGGCGGATCGTCATGGCTGAGACGTCGAGGCGCTCGGCCAGGTCCCGTACGCTGACCGATCCGTACCGGCGCACCTCGTCCAGCACTCGCCGACGGCGGTCGGTCACCAACACGCGCATCCTCCGTTCCGCAGGCCCTCGCTCAGTCTGGCACGGCGACGACGCGCCACCACCGCCATCCGACGCGCCACCACCGCCATCGGAGGCAACTTCCCGCCACGGAGGCAAGGTGGCGCCGGCGGGAAGTTGCCTCCGTGGTTCGAAGTTGCCACCGGCGTGGGTGGCGCCCGGGGGTGCGTGGGTGGTGCCCGGGGGTGCGTGGGTGGGCGCCAGTGCCGGTGCCAGCCCCGCCGCCTGCTCCTTGACGCCGCCGCCGGCGCCCTCGTACAGTGCCATCAGGCAATGAATCGTTTCAGAGTCGAGTCGCGGCCATCCGTCCCTTCGCCCGTTTGGAGTACTCCACGCCATGACCACCACGGTCCCCGTCGCCGTGCGCGACGCGCTCGCCGCCCAGACCATCGAGCTGCCCTCCTGGGCCTTCGGCAACTCCGGCACCCGGTTCAAGGTGTTCTCCCAGCCCGGCGTCCCGCGCGACCCTAAGGAGAAGCTGGCCGATGCCGCGCAGGTGCACCAGTACACCGGCGCCGCCCCGCGGGTCTCGCTGCACATCCCGTGGGACCTGGTGGACGACTTCGAGGACCTGTCCGCCTACGCCGAGAGCCTCGGCGTGCAGATCGGGATGATCAACTCCAACGTCTTCCAGGACGACGACTACAAGCTCGGCTCGCTGACCAATGCTGACCCGGCGATCCGGAAGAAGGCGATCGACCACCACCTGCACTGCATCGAGGTGATGAAAGCCACCGGCTCCGCCGATCTCAAGCTCTGGCTGCCGGACGGCACCAACTACCCCGGCCAGGACTCGATCCGCGGCCGGCAGGAGCGCCTCGCCGACTCGCTGCAGCAGATCTACGCCGGGCTCGAGCCGCACCAGCGCTTGGTGATCGAGTACAAGTTCTTCGAACCGTACTTCTACACGATGGACATCCCGGACTGGGGCACCTCGCTCACCCACTGCCTGGCCCTCGGCGACCAGGCCGTGGTGGTCCTGGACACCGGGCACCACGCCCCGGGCACGAACATCGAGTTCATCGTCGCCCAGCTGCTGCGCCTCGGAAAGCTCGGCGCCTTCGACTTCAACTCCCGGTTCTACGCCGATGACGACCTGATGGTCGGCGCAGCCGACCCGTTCCAGCTGTTCCGGATCATGCACGAGATCGTCGACGGCGATGCGTTGCGTCCGGACTCGGGCGTCACCTTCATGCTCGACCAGTGCCATAACATCGAGGACAACATCACCGCCCAGATCCGTTCGGTGATGAACGTCCAGGAGGCCACCGCCAAGGCGCTGCTGGTCGACCACGAGGCGCTGCGTGCGGCTCAGCTCGGCGGCGACGTACTCGGCGCGAACGAGATCTTCATGGATGCTTACAACACCGACGTGCGCCCGCTGCTCGCCGAGATCCGCGAGGAGAAGGGCCTTGCCCCGGACCCGATCCGGGCCTACAAGGCGTCCGGCTACGGCGAGAAGATCGCCGCAGAGCGCGTCGGTGGCACCCAGGCCGGCTGGGGCGCCTGAGACCACCCGGCGCGGGCAGCGCCCGCACACCCGAGCTGATCCCCCTCCCGGCGCAGCGGCCCCGTCCCGAGGCGACTTCCGCCGTCGACCACCTCCCTGAACACCCGCCGAGCCTCCGGAACGAAGGAAGCAGAGATGACCACCACCGCAGCAGCGGACCTGATCGCCCGTTCGAACAAGCTCGGGGCTGACCCGCGCAACACCAACTACGCCGGTGGGAACACCTCCGCCAAGGGAACCGAGACCGACCCGGTCACCGGGCAGCCGGTCGAGCTGCTCTGGGTGAAGGGGTCCGGCGGTGACCTCGGCACCCTCACCGAGTCCGGCCTCGCCACCCTCCGTCTGGACCGGATGCGTGCGCTGGTCGACGTCTACCCGGGGGTGCGCCGCGAGGACGAGATGGTGGCCGCCTTCGACTACTGCCTGCACGGCAAGGGCGGTGCGGCACCGAGCATCGACACGGCGATGCACGGGTTGGTGGACGCCCCGCACGTGGACCACCTGCACCCCGACTCCGGGATCGCGATCGCCACTGCGGTCGACGGTGAGGAGCTCACGGCGACAATCTTCGGCGACAAGGTGGTCTGGGTGCCGTGGCGCCGGCCCGGGTTCCAGCTCGGCCTGGACATCGCGAAGATCAAGGAAGCGAACCCGGACGCGATCGGCTGCATCCTCGGCGGCCACGGCATCACCGCGTGGGGCCAGACTTCCGCCGAGTGCCAGAAGAACTCGCTGTGGATCATCCGCACCGCGGAGAAGTACATCAAGGCGAACAGCAAGGAGAACCCGTTCGGCACGCGGGTGAAGAAGTTCGAGCCGCTGACCAAGGCCAAGCGCCGGGCCCGCGCCGCCGAGCTCGCCCCACTGCTGCGCGGCGTCGCCTCCCAGGACAAGGCGATGGTCGGCAGCTTCACCGACGACAAGGTGGTGCTGGACTTCCTCGCCGCCCGTAACCACCCGCAGCTGGCGGCGCTGGGCACCAGCTGCCCGGACCATTTCCTGCGCACCAAGGTCAAGCCGATGGTGCTCGACCTTGCCCCGGACGCGCCGTGGGAGAAGGTGGTCAAGCGGGTCGAAGCGCT
>DXBY01000021.1 GCA_019116305.1 Candidatus Ruania gallistercoris
GCCACTCGTCGTCGCTGTACCCCCAGCTGAGCCGACGACGAGTGGCACCTACACAGTGGGTGTGGCCGGGGGCACGGTGCCTGCGGGGGTCCTGTGCAGGTGTCGGGGGCGGCCGGTGTGGGTCACCGCTCTGCCCCGGGCCGTGGCGTAAGTTGCCTTATATGGCGGGCGAGTCGGGCGATCAGCAGTCGCCGACCCGGGAGGTCGGGGGCTACCGCCTGCTGCATGCGCTCGGGACCGGAGGGATGGGCACGGTCTACGAGGCGATCGACGCCGAGGGCCGGCACGTGGCGTTGAAGCTGCTGCACCCGGCGTTCAGCGCCGACGAAGCGGCCCGGGAGCGGCTGCGCCGCGAGGTGGCCACCCTGCACCGGGTGAAGGGGGTGTCCGTGGCCCGGGTGCTGGATGCAGAAGCGGAGTCCGACGAAGCGTTCATCGTCACCGAGCTGATCGACGGGCAGTCGCTGGAGGAGTCGATCCACGAGCACGGCCAGATGGATGCCGAGGAGCTCGCCGCGCTGGCTGCCGGACTGGCCGGTGCGCTGGAGTCGATCCACCGCGCCGGAGTGCTGCACCGCGACCTGAAACCCGGCAACGTGATGCTCACCGACGACGGTCCGGTGGTGATCGACTTCGGCATCTCCCAGCTCGCCGACGACCCGCGGATCACTCAGACCGGCCTGGTCACCGGCACGCCCGGGTACGTGGACCCGCAGGTGATGCACGGGGCCAACCCGACGATCGCCGGGGACTGGTGGGGATGGGCGGCTGTGCTGGTGTTCGCCGCCACCGGGCGGCAGCCGTTCGGCCGCGGACCCGGGGTGCTGATGCGGGTGGAGTCCGGCCGGGTGGACACCGAGGGCCTGTCGCCGCGGGTGGCACAGGTGCTCCGCCGTGCGCTGCACCCGGATCCGGAGCGACGAATGACCTCGGAGGTGGTGTGCACCGCGCTCGCCGATCACGCCGCCGGCCGGGAGGTGACCACGCTGCTCGCCGATGACGAGGAGCCTGCCACTGCGGCCACTACAGCCGGCGCCGCTGAGGACGCGCTGGCGGATGCGCCGGCCATGCTCCCCCCGACCTACGCACCGGGGGTGGGGCCCAGCGCGTCAGCACCGGCCGAGGAAACCAGCGGACCCCGCACCGCTTACCTGCCCACCTCGATGCAGCCCGGCGGCGCAGCACCACCAGAGAGCCCGCCGGCACCGGTCTCCGCCCCGCAGCACCCGGTGTGGGGCCACCCTGAGGGACAGTGGGCCGGCACACCCGGTGGGCAGTGGCCGGAGGGCCAGCTGCCGGCATGGTTCCGCCCACCTCCGGCGCGCGGCTGGATCTCCCTGGCCTGGTTGCTGGCCGTAGTCTCTCTTGGGCTGGTCTACCCCTCCTGGGTGCTGCTCACTCTGGTGGTGCTGGTGGCGCTGCTCGGTGGGATCGGGTCGGCGGCGCACGCGCTGCGCGAGCGCCGGATCTCACGAGGCCCCGGGCGTTGGGACCGCACCCGCGTGGCGGCGAGCTTCCCAGGGCACCTGCTGCTCGGCATCCTGCTCACGCTGCCGGGCCTGATCGTCGGCTTCGCCGGCGGTGCGATCGTGTGGATCCTCGCCGTGGACACGGTGCCAGTGGCGGCAGTGCTGCCGATCACCGTGGCGGTGGTGACACTGCTGCTGTGGTGGACCCCGTCCACCGGCCGCGCCCGGGAAGGGGAGCGGGTGGTGCTCCAGCACATCGCCCCGCCCGGCCTGGGGGGAGTGCTCTGGGGGCTGATCGCGGTGGCGGTGGCCCTCGGCGGGCTGATGATTGCCTTCCTCGGTGGCGCCGCACCGCAGTGGAGCCCGTTCCCCGCGCCGCCTACCTCGTTCTTCTGACCGCCGCGTGCCGCCCGCTGGGTTCCGGCCGCCCCGGTGGGTTGCGTATCCTGGGCGCATGGTCGGGCGAACACGGGCACGGGTGCGTGCTCTCGCGCGCCCACACTCCGGTGCCGCACTGGCTCTGGTGGGCCTGACCTGGTCTGCGTTGACCGTGCTGATGTCCACAGTGCTGCGCCCGGCGGACTGTGTCGATGCTGTCGGGATCACCGGCTTCGTCGCCCGCAACCTGGCCCAGATGCGGATGGTCGCCGAGTGTCCCACCGGCACCCTCGGCTACGGTCCGCACACGATGGCCGCTGTCGGGGCGGCCAGCGCCCTGCTGGCCAGCCTGGTGATCGTCCATGCTGCAGCCGGTGTGCTGGCGTACTGGCTCGGCCGCGCCGCCGGCGCCACCCGCGCCGTGATCGCCACGCTCAGCCGGCCGCTGCCGCAGCTGCTGCGCCGCTGGACGACCCGCGCCCGGGCGAGCCTCCCGGACTGGCGAGGCACCGCCGTCGTCCCGGACTTCCCGCACCACCCGATGTGGCGGCGCGGCCCTCCGCAGCCGGCCTGATCACCCCCACCGGTTCCCACCCGGCACGATCTCCGGCGGCTTCTGCCGCCACCGGCCTCAGCGGCTCCGCCGCACCCATGCTTCGCCGCCACGTACGGCGGCCCGATCAAGGACAGACTCGATGGCACAGTCCAACAAGCTCAGCAAGACCGAGCGGCGCGAAGCCGCACGCAAGGAAGCCGAACGTCTCCGCAAGATCCAGGCGGCGAAGGAGAAGCGCAGCCGCCGGATCCTGATCCTGGTGGTGGCTGCGGTGCTCGCGCTGATCATCGCCGCCGTGGTGGTGATCGCCATCCAGGCCAACCGCACCCTGCTCTCCGACTTCGAAGGCCCCACTCCGGACGGTTCCGACCTGCACGGCGGGATCCCGGTCGGCGCCGACGGTGCGGGCTCGCGCAACGAAGGCGCCCCGGAGCTGGACGTGTACCTGGACTTCATGTGCCCGCACTGCGGCTCGTTCGAGCAGGTCAACGGTGAGGACCTAGCGCAGGCCGCCGCCGACGGTGAGGTCACCGTGATCTACCACCCGGTGAGCTACCTCGGCGAGTACTCCGCCCGGGCGGCCAGCGCATTCGCCGAGGTGGCCAACAGTGCACCGGAGAACGCGGTGGACTTCATGAACGCGTTGTTCGCGAACCAGCCCACCGAGGGCGGCAGCGGCCTGACCGATGAGCAGATCGCCGAGATCGCCGTGGAGGCCGGGGTGCCGCAGGACGTGGTGGACACCTTCGGTGACGGCACCTACGCCGAGTGGGTGCAGGTCGCCAGCGACCAGGCCCGCCGGGACGGGGCCAGCGGTACCCCGACCGTGATGCTGGACGGCGACGAGTGGGGCGGGAACTGGAGCAACCCGGGTGAGCTGCTCAGCGCCGTTCAGGAGGCCGGCTGATCGGGCGCGATGGTATGCGCGGGCAACTCTCAGCGGTCGGTCACGGCCGCTGAGGGATTGACCCGCCAAGCCCGCACAGGACCCGCTGCAGCCCGCCCGGGCTGGAGCAGGTCGTGTCTGACGGCGGAGCTCACCCGGGTGGTGGGCGCTCGCCCTGCGTGACTGCTCGCCCCGGGGCGGTGCGGTTTCGCCTTCCGCAGTGCGCATCTGGCAGACTTTCCGGAGTCCGGCACACCGCTGCCGGGCGTGCCACCTTAGCTCAGCTGGTAGAGCACTCGCCTTGTAAGCGAACGGTCGTCGGTTCGAGTCCGACAGGTGGCTCCATTCGCCGACAAGGTCATGTGGATCCGGTCACCGGTGCCCGGATCCACATGACCTTGTCGGTGTCACGGGCCGTTCAGGTCGCGGCATCGGTCGCCGGGGCCGGGCATTCACCGCCCGGTTCGGTCACCAGCTCGTAGTGCCAGATCTCGTTCGCGTAGGTCTGGCACAGGCCATAGCGGGAGCCGTACCTGCTCATCCAGTACGCGGCATCGGTGGGGCCGACGTCCACTGCCGCACCCGAGACGTGCCGTGACTCGGTCGATGATGCCACCCAGCGGGCCGCCTCCTCTGTACTGCCGTACTCGGCCACCGCCTCGGCCAGTAGCTGCTCCTGGTACTCCACACTCCGCCAGCCGGAGGTGATGAGGACCTCGATGCCCTCCGCGCCGGCATCGTCGGCTGCTTGGTGCACCGCCGCGAGCAGGTCGGCATCCAGACTGGTCACGGCGGGCAGGATGGAGTCCACGCTCACCGGCTCCTCCAGCAGACCGTCGGCGGTGGTGATCTCGCCGTCCCCGTCCGGGTCCTGTCCGGCACCTGACCCGGACCCCGGGAAGCTGGTGCCGGGACCGCCGCAGGCCGCCAGAGTGGCCGCCACCAGAGCGGCAGCACATGCCGCGCGAACGGCTGTCGGCCGGGTGTGAATCGCCGCCGGTGGGTGCGGCACGTCGGCGGGGTGAGCCGGCCCCGACGATGAGGTGATGGACATGCTTCTCCTTCCGGGCGCGGGCTGTCCGCGTTCTTGAGCAGCAGTCCACCGGAGCAGATGTTGTGCCGCCGTAAGGCGATCGCTGAACATTTCCGCAACATCGCAGCCCGTACCCTGACCGGCGGAGGTGGTGGCTGATGCGAGTACTGGTGGTCGAGGACGAGCTGGACCTGGCGGAGGCCGTGCGGACCGGGCTCGGCTACGAGTCGATCGCTGCGGACGTGGTCACCAGCGGGGACGCCGCGCTGGACGCTGTGGCGATACACGACTACGACGTGGTGGTCCTCGATCGCGACCTGCCCGGTGTGCACGGTGACGAGGTGTGCCGGCGGATCGTGCGGGACCATCCGCTGGTGCGCGTGCTGATGCTCACGGCGGCCACGCGGTTGGAGGAGAAGGTCGGCGGGTTCGAGCTCGGCGCCGACGACTACCTCACGAAGCCGTTCGCGTTCGCTGAGCTCGTGGCGCGGCTGCGCGCCCTCCGGCGCCGACCTGCCCACGCGGTGCCGCCGGTGCTCGAGCGGGGTGACCTGCGTCTGGACCCCTACCGCCAGGAGGTCTACCGCAACGGCCGCTACCTGCGCCTGACCCGCAAGCAGTTCGCCGTGCTTGAGCTGTTGCTGCGTGCTGACGGCGGAGTGGTCAGTGCGGAGACGTTGTTGGAGAAGGTGTGGGATGCGCACGCGGATCCGTTCACCTCGGCGCCGCGGGTGACGATGTCCACGTTGCGCAAGGCGCTGGGCCCCCCGGACCCGATCGAGACCGTTCCCGGTGCAGGCTACCGACTCCGAGCCACGCCGTGACTCCCGAGCACTACACCAGCGCCCGGCTTCGGCTGGCGCTGAGCTATGCCATCTTCCTGGTGGCCGCGGGCGCGGTGGTGCTGGTGGCGGTGTACGTGGTGCTGCACCAGGTGCCGAACTACCCGCTCACCGCGAGCAACCCGCGGGACCGACCGGTGGCACCCTCACGGCAGGAGATCCTGCAGACCCTGGTGGTGCTCTCGGCGGTGGTGCTCGCGGGCCTGGCCGTGATCGGGGTCGGCGGCGGGTGGGTGCTCGCCGGCTGGGTACTGCGTCCGCTCCGGCAGATCAACGCGGCAGCGCAGATCGCGGCTGCGGGCGACCTCTCCCACCGCATTCAGCTGGCCGGGCGCAATGATGAGTTCCGGCAGGTGGCGGACTCCTTCGACCTGATGCTGGACCGGCTGCAGGAGAGCTTCGAGATCCGCGAACGGTTCGCTGCCAACGCCTCGCACGAGCTACGTACGCCGCTGACCGTGACGGCCACTCTGCTCGAGGTGGCTGAGCGCGACCCGCAGACCCGGACCGATCCGGAGCTGTTGGCTCGACTGACCCGATCGAACACTCGCGCCGTGGCACTGGTTGATGCGCTGTTGCGGATGGCCGCTGCCGAGCACAGCTCGCCGCCGGCGCCTGCCGACCTGGCCGAGCTTGCGCGCGCGGCCCTGGCCGAGCACGCCGGTGCCGCAGTAGCAGCGGGGCTGCATGTCGAGGAGCGCCTGGAGGCGGCCAGGATGTCCGCTGATCCCGATCTGATCGGCCAGGTGGCCCTCAACCTGGTGCAGAACGCCATCCGGCACAACCTGGCGGAAGTGGGATGGATCTGGGTGCGCACGGCAACTGAAGGCGGCTGTGCGGTGCTCACTGTGGCCAACACCGGCACTGAGCTCACCGCGGCCGAGGCGCACCGGCTCCGCGAGCCGTTCCTGCGGGGCGCCGGACGCACCGCCGGCACGGACTCCTCCGCCGCCGGGCACGGGCTGGGGTTATCCATCGTGGACCGCATCGTTCGGGCACACGGGGGACGACTGGATCTGCAGCCACGTGTGGGCGGCGGACTGGTGGCCACGGTGATGATCCCGCGGCTCGACGGGCGTACCGTAGAGGGGTGACTTCTCCTCTTTCCTACGTGATCGCCGGCTCCGAGGCGACCGGCGGCGCCGGCATCCAGGTGGACCTGAAGACCTTCCAGGCGCTGGGCACCTACGGCATGGGCGCACTCACCTGCATCGTCTCCTTCGACCCGAACAACGAGTGGGCGCACCGGTTCGTGCCGGTCGACCCCCAGGTGATCGCCGACCAGATCGAGGCCGCTACGTCCTGCCACGACCTGGATGTGGTGAAGATCGGCATGCTCGGCACCCCGGCCACGATCGATGCGGTGGCCGCTTCGCTGGGCCGGCAGGCCTGGCGGCACGTGGTCCTGGACCCGGTGCTGATCTGCAAGGGGCAGGAGCCCGGTGCCGCCCTGGACACCGACAACGCCCTCAAGGCGCAGATCCTCCCGCTCGCCACTGTGGTCACCCCGAACCACTTCGAGGCCCGCACCCTGGCCGGGATGGAGCGGATCGACTCGGTGGCGGACCTGGCCGAGGCGGCCCGCCGGATCCACGCCCTCGGCCCGAAGTACGTGATCGCCAAGGGAGGCACGGAGCTTTCCGGACCGGACGCCGTCGACGTGCTCTTCGATGGTGAGCGCACCACGGTGCTGTCCACCCCGAAGATCGGCGAGGAGCGGGCCAGCGGCGCGGGCTGCACGTTCGCCGCCGCAGTCACCGCTGAGCTCGCCAAGGGGACCGACATCCACGACGCCACACTGATCGCCAAGCAGGTGGTCACCCAGGGCATCGTGGACCGGCGCTCCTCGGCCGCCCCGTTCGATGCGGTCTACTTCGACGGCACTCTGCGCGAGGACATCGCCGCCCTGGTGCACACCTCCAGCCTCTGAGGCGCCGACAAGGTCACGAGGATCCGGTCACCGGTGCCCGATTCTTCGTGACCTTGTCCGAGTCGGACGGCGCATAGTCTTGGGCCTATGCGCCCCGAACACCTGAGCCTCTTCCGCATGCCCGGCCGCGCCGCGGTGCACCCCGACGGCAGCTGGGCGGTGGTCTCCATCGCCCGTCCGGACACTGAGGAGGACGCCTACCCGGCCACGCTCTGGCGCGTGGATCTGACCGACGGCGCCACCACGCCGTTCAGCCACGGGTGGCGGGACACCCAGCCCGAGTTCTCCCCGGACGGGCGCTGGCTCGCCTACCTCCGGCAGGCCAAGGGGGAGAAGCCGCAGCTGGCCCTGCTGGACCTGGCCGGTGGGGAGCCGCAGGTGCTCACGAGCCACCCGCTCGGGGTCTCCGGGGCGCCGGTGTTCTCCCCGGACTCCACCCGGATCGCCTACACCGCCCGGGT
>DXBY01000126.1 GCA_019116305.1 Candidatus Ruania gallistercoris
GCCCTGGCGACCACGGCCTTGACCTCACCGACGCGGGTGGCAGCGCTGGCCGAACCCCTCACCCTCGACCAGCCAGAGGCGGAGAACGACAGCACCGGCGACACAGGCGAGGCTGCGGGCAGCGAATCCACTCCCACTGTCGAGGAGTACCTGCTCGCCCAGGCCCAGGACATGCGGGTGGACGAGGTGCGCCGATTGGGCAAGTACTTCGCCCACGTCGCCGACCCCGAAGCGGATGAGCGCGGCTACCGCAAGGCCAAGGAGCGCGAGTTCGTCGAGCTGGTGCGTACCCTGGACGGGTGGCACCTGTCCGGCTTCCTCACCGAGGAGAACGGCCGCCTGGTGCGCGCCGCTATGGACGCGGTGATGACTCCACCCGCACCCGATGACCAGCGCACCGGCGACCAACGCCGCGCCCAGGCCCTGGCTGACCTCGCCCACCTCGTCCTGGATAAGGGCCTGGCCGGCACCCACGCCTCGGTGCGCCCGCATCTCGGCGTCCTCATCAACCCCACCGACCTCGACCGGCTCCTGCGCCAAGCCAAAGAGGGCACCACACCGCCGGTAGGAGGATCGGGACCAGTCGGCCCCTCCAGCACCTGTCCGACCCCTGCCGGCACCAGCCACTGGGACACCGTGCCACTGACCGACCTGATCGGCATCGACTGGACCACACAGCTCCGCAACCGGCCCCCCACCTTCGACGACGGCACCGGACCCGTCCCACCAGCCCTGCTCCGCCGACTGGCCACCTGCGGCGACCTCTACCGCGTGCTGTTCTCGCCCGAGGGCGAGGTGATCAACCTCGGCCGCAGCCGCCGACTGTTCACCCCCGCACAACGCCGCGCTCTGATCGCCCGCGACCAGGGCTGCACCTGGCCCGGCTGCACGGCGCCGCCGGTGATTTGCGAATCCCACCACGCGCGCATCCACTGGGCCGACGGCGGCCCCACCAACGTGAGCAACGGCGCCTTGCTCTGCTACCACCACCACGCGGTGGTCGATGCCCGCACCATCGCCATGACCCGCCAGAACGGCACCTGGATCTTCACCCGCGAAGACGGCACCACCATCAACACCGACCTCGACCCACCAACCGACCACCCGGTCTGGCCAGACACCGGCTAGCGGTAATCGGCCCGCGGAAGGCGGGCGATCCAGCAGACCAGCGGACTGAGCACGGACGTCGGACTGAGCACCGACTGCACGGAAACGCTCCAGATACCCCGCCCTCACGGGCGATCACCTGGTCCAACCTCTAGCACCTTTCCCTCCGTCTCCTGAACCACTCGCCGCTGCAGCACGAGTTCGGCAAAGCGTTCAATGGTGTCGATCACCGCACTGAACCGCGGCGAGTGGAAGAAGTCGAAGTTGTGGGACATACCCGGCACCTCGGCATAGGCAACCGGCTCCCCGGACACCGCCCGAAGATCCTCGACGAATGCTCGAGCATCCTCACGCCGCACCAGCGTGTCCACCTCACCGTGCACGATCAGGAACGGTGGCGCCTGCGCGCCGAGGCACAGGTGCGGCGACCGTGGTCCGGGCCCCGGCCCGACACTGCCGTAGTAGCCGTAGAGCCCGATCACCCCGGCCACCTCCGTTCCGGTCAGGGCAGCAGTGGCCGCAAGGTGGGCCCCAGCAGAACCCCCAGCCAGGAACACCTTCCCGAGGTCTCCTCCGTGGACCCCGGCGTGCTCACGCAGCCAGGACACCGCGGCACGCGCATCGGCGAGCTGTTGCGCGTAGTCGGCGCGCCCCAGTCGGTAGTTCGCACTGGCAACCACCCAACCCTGCGCGGCCAGCCGGTAGAACATCGGCTGACCACCCAGCACCTTGCTGCCGATACGGAAACCGCCCGGGTGCAGGTAGAGCAACACAGGGGCACCCGGACGAGGCGTCCGGCGGGGGAGGTACAAATCGAGCCGCTGCCTCCGGTCCGGCCCGTACTGCCGGTCGGCAACTCGGCGCACGTCCGGCTGCCAGGACATGAAGGGGAGCACGAAGACGCGCCACCATACTGGCCGGGTGAAGCGCGGTGCCGCACCCGGGCTGAACGCCTCCTCCAGCGACGCCGCCAGCACCGGGCGCGCGAACCGCATCCGCAGCCCAAGCTGGACCAGCACCGCAACGTCCAGCAGGGCGATCACCACGACCACCCACCACCCCGCAGCCTCGGTACGCAGCTGGTGCACTGCCGTCGTCCCCAGGAGCAGCCAGTACAGCCCGAAGACCGGGATCTCGTTGATCCACCAGCTGAACGCGAACTGCAGGTTGAACGGGGTGCTGTGCCGCGGCCGGGGCGGGCGAAGGGCCAGCAGCGCGTGCAGCCCCACGATCAGCACCGTGGTCATCGCGCCGGTCATGCGTGACTCCTCGGGTCGGTCGGTATCGGACCAGCCCAGACTGGCGAACCAGACACGCAGGCACCTCGGCCGAGTGGTCAGCACAGCACCACCCTTGGTAGGGGGTCGCGAACCTCAGTCAGCGCGCTCCACCCACTGCGCCCGAGTGATCCGGTAGAGCAGCTCACCCTGCTCGGTACCGGGCAGCGGATCGTCGAAGTCTTCGTGAGAGGTGCGCACGTAGGTGAGCCCGCACTTGGCCATCACCCGGCGCGAAGCCTGGTTCACCGCCGTCGTGTCAGCCTCGACGGCCTGCACACCGAGACTGGTAAACGCGTAGCGGATCAGCGCCAGAGCACCCTCGGTAGCGAGCCCCTGACCCCAGTACCTGCGGTGCAAGCGGTAGGCGAGATCGGGAACCTCCGGCCGGTCACGTACCGTCAGGGCGAACCAGCCGAGGACCTCCCCCGCAGGCGACGCCGCAGCGAAGCACCCGTATCCGGGCCACCGCTCATCCTGGCGCAGATGCTCCGTCACGGTCTCGCGCTGCTCGGCCAGGGTGGGCGGTTCCCAGTCGAGGAACTGCATCACCCCCTCGTCGCGGTCCACTGCTGGGGGCCGGGAATACCGCGGACACCGCTGCGCCTTGCACCACTATGGCTTTCGATGACGTGGTGAAGACCCTGGACGAGACCGACGTGGTGGCGATCGTGACCACCCGAGCAGCCGGGCAACCGATCGCGACCCCGATCTGGTCGATGGTGGTGGATGGCGTGCCGTATGTGCGCTCTGCCTACGGCGACGGCTCCTGGTGGTACCGGCACATCCGCGCCGGCCGCGCAGTGGCCTTCGCCGCCGGGGACGGCGCAGTCGCCGAACGGGACCGGAGCGCCGCACTCGACCTGCCGCGGGAGCCCGTGGGCACCACCTACATCTCCGCTGAGGACCCGGTGCAGCGCCGGATCGACGAAGAGATCCTGCGCAAGTACGCCGGCGCACCGCAGGCCTCGGTGGACGCCATGCTCAGTGCCGAGGCGCAGGCCAGCACGCTACGAATCGACCCACCGGCTCAGATCTGAGGCGCCCTCGGGCCTGAGGCGACGCTAATGCCCACAGCGGCAGTCGTCGTCTGAGTTCACGGGTGCGCCATCGCGGCCAAGCCGCACCTGCACCACATCGTCGTACACCCGCCGCTCGGTCCGCACCAGCTGGTAGTTCTCATCCAGCACCGGGAACACATACACCGGACTGAGGGTCAGTTCCGCCCCGTGGCGGGTGTTCTGCAGGTCCAGCTGCAGATGCCCGTAGTGCAGGCCGCCGTCAACCAGTTGCGGGTTGCCGTTCTCGTCCATCCGCCAGGTCTCCGGCTCGTCCGCCGAGGCGGACCACTGGGAGTGGCTGTTGAAACCCACCGGCACCAGGTCGCCGTCGGCGTTCCGGGTCAGCTGCTCACCGCGCAGTCCGTCCGCAGCCACCCCGACGTCGTAGACGTGGAAGCCCTGCCCGTCGCCGTTCTCGTCCACCCAGGATCGCTCGAACATCTCGTCGTGGCCGGAGATCACCGCCGCCACCCCGTACTCCTCCAGCATCGGGGTGTAGGCGCGCATTGCCACCCCCGACTGGTTGTCGGCGAACTCCTCGTGGTTCGGCGGAGTGCCGTGCACACCGGAGGAGTAGGCGGCGTGGTGGAACTGCACCAGGATGATCTGCCCCTGCTCGCGGGCGTCGGCGAGCTCGCGCTGCGCCCACTCCCACTGCTCGGTGCCGGGGTTCATGTTCGGCAGATCGGTGTTCGCCGGACTGGTGTCGAACAGGTCGGCGTAGGCAGCGGCGTACTCCTCGGCAGTGAAGCTGCCCTGGGTGTCCGTGCTCATCGTCTCGGCGGTGAGGTTGGTGTCGTCCCCGGAGAACGGCTCCCCGGTGAGGATGCCCTCTTCGGTGTTCTCGTCCGGCAACCCATTCGTGGAATCGAGGGTGAGCACCGTGACTGGGCCGTAGTCGAGGCGGTAGTAGGAATTGCGGTACTGCGGGTTGTTCGCATCCCCGGGGGTGCTGAAGTAGTCGTGGTAACGGTTCCGGGCGATGACGGCGGGGCTCCGGTCCTCGGGGGTGCCGTACCCGCCGTTCATCGCGGCGAACGTCTCCCAGTTGCCGATCGCGGTCACCAGAGGGGTGTGCGTGGCGAGCGCGCCGTACTCTCCGGCGAAGTGCCGCCAGAACTCGTCCCAGGCCGGCTGGTAGCCGGATCCTTGGGTGAGGTCACCAGTGACCAGCATCAGGTCCGGGTCGGCCTGTTCGATCACGTTGAGGTTCTCGATCAGCGCGCGCTGCTGGTCCATGGGGTAGCGGAGGGTGAACTCGTCGTAGCGAGTGGTCGAGCCGTGCGTCTGGTCCCAGAGCGACCCTTCCCCCGGCCGGGGCACGGAGTCTTGCGTGTACCCGTCCGGATGCAGTTCCCACTCCCGCTGCTCCACAGCGCCGTACGGTTCGGTCTCGGAGTCGGAGAACGCCACCAGCCGCAGGTGCTGCCACCGGTCGGCGGTCGGCGCCGTGCTGAACGTCCCGCGGAAGGTCTCCCCGCTCTGTTCGACCGAGTACCGGTAGGTGTGGTCGGCCTTCAGCCCGTCCAGGGTGACAGTGTGCCGGTAGTTGTCGTTCGAACGCAGCCACGAACCTTGCTCCAGGCCGGGGATCTCCTGGGCGAGCTCGGCGTCGCTGTATTGCATTAGGTCCAGGTACTCCGGCTCGGAGACCACCTCGGCGCGTCCGCGCAGACCCGGGCCGGTGACCGTCAGCGTGCCCGGCTCGTCGAGCTCGGAGATCCAGTTCACGGTGATCGAGTCACTGCCGGGACTCTGCAGGTACGGCAGCACGCGGAAGCCCTCGTCCGGGCCCGGCGCTCCACCCCCGCCCGGTGCTGCCATAGCGGTAGTGGCGGTGAGCGGGAGGACCGCCAGCCCGGCGACTGCCACGATGCGTGCCCACGACGTCATAGTTCGTTGCTCCCGTTCTCCCCGCGGAGCCAGGCTCCGTCCGAGCACCTCGGACCGGGTCCGGCGCGTTCAGGCGACGATGGACCGCCGTCGCCCCTGGCAACCTAGCAGCGCGGCGAGTCGCCGTCACCCCGCGCTCCAAGGAGCGCGGCAGTGTCCCTACCGACGGCGGTCGGGCGGGCGGGTACGGACACGACCGACGGCGGTCGGTCAGGTAGGCACCGACACACCAACCGGCCCGCGGGCCGGCCTACCTAGCCGGATGGCTGGTGTGCGTAGATCCGGAAGCGGCGCTGCGTCACCCGGATCGGGACCTGGGCGGCAAGGCGGTGGAGCTGCTCGGCGTGGTCGTCCACCCGGAAGTCCGGCACATCCCAGGGCACCAGGCCGAGATAGGTGACCAGCGCTTCGACGTCGGCGAACTCCATGGCGCCGGACCACTCCTGCGCTACGTCCACCACCAGGCCGGCATCGAGAGCCGCCTGCCGATCGACGTCAACGCGCACGTGCGGGTACTGCGGCTCACCACCGAACCAGTCTCGCAGCTCCTGGGCATCCCGCCCGTCCACCTGCTGGTCCAGCAGCACACCACCGGGGGCGAGCACCCGCGCGACCTCGCCCAGATCCACCGCCTCGTGCCGACACATCACCAGGTCGATGCTGGCGTCCTCGAACGGCAGCGCATCGCCCTGCTCGGCGTCGTAGGCCAGCACCGGAATTCCGTGCGGCGCAAGGTTCTCCGCCGCGACGGGCTGATTCGGTGGCCAGCCCTCGGTAGCGGTCAGCTCCGGGCGCTCCTCGACCGGGAGATCCGCCAACAGCCGGAGCACTCGCTCACCACCGCCGGTGCCCAGATCAACGGCTCGGCCGACATCCTCACCGTCGGCTCGGCCGACCTCCACCCGTCCTGCCGGCTTCGCCCCGCTGCTCTCCGTCCGGCGCCCCAGGCGCCGGAGCGCAGCCAGACAGTCCGCCTCGAAGTCCCACGGCGGATCCTCGGCGTGCAACCGGCCGTCGAGCATCGAGAAGTCCCACCCGCGCATCTGCGCCTCCGCGTACGCGCGGTGCAGACGGAGCAACAGGTCATCGGGTACCACCGGCCCAGCATCGCAGCCTGCCGCACCCGGTGCACCCCACCCCGGCGACCACAGACCAGCCGGACGAGCCCGCTACCGCGAGCCTCGCCGTCGCGGTTCGGACCACCGTGCTGATCACCCGGAACGGCATCGGTGACCACCTGCGGCCCGCACTGGGCCAGACTGTCCCCATGACCGTGACGATCCGCCCCGCCCAGGACTCTGATGCCGAGGAGCTCAGCGCGCTGGTCACCCGCAACCGCAGCTACTTCAGCACCGGTGAGCCGGCGCTACCGGAGGAGTACTACCGGCCGGCGTTCCAGGCCCAGGCCATCTACCAGGACCAGGTGAACCGCGCCGCCGGCACCGGCGCCATGTTCCTCATCGAGGCCGACGGCCTGCTGGTCGGGCGGATCAACCTGAACTCGATCGTGCGCGGGATCCTGCAGTCCGGGAATGTCGGGTACCTGGTGGACGAGGCGCACACCGGTCGCGGGATCGCCACTGAGGCACTGCGCCACCTGATCGACTACGCGTTCACCGACCTGCGGTTGCACCGGCTGCAGGCCTCCGTCCTTCCGGACAACACCGGTTCCCACCGGGTGTTGCGCAAGCGCGGCTTCAGCCAGTTCGGGACCGCACCGGAGTACCTGTTCATCCAGGGGAAGTGGCGCACCCATGACCTGTATCAGCTGATCAACAGCGCTTACGGCGACTGACCGCGCCCGTGACTTCGCTCAGCCCTGCCTCTAAGGTCGCCGGGTGAGCCACCGTCCCCCGCTTCCCTCACCGCCCGATATCGGCCCGTTGCCACCCGAGGAGTTCCGCCGGTGGTACGGGGGCTGGGACCCATTCGACCCGAGCACGATCGCCGACTTCCTGGCTGGGTTCGACCGGCCGTGGTGGATCGTCGGCGGGTGGGCCCTGGAGATGTTCACCGGTGTGCAGCGCGCCCACGAGGATCTGGACATCTCGATCGACGCCGCCGATGCCGACGAGCTGCGTCGGTTCCTCACCGACCGTGGTTGGACCACCTGGAGCGCGGACAGCGGGTGGCTGCGCCCGTTCGATCACCGGTTCCGAGAGATTCGGCCCAGCAGCAACATCTGGGTGCGGGCCGACGCCCAGTCGCCATGGGTGCTGGACATCCCACTCACCCCGTTCCGGAACGGGCAGTGGGTGAACAAGAAGGCACCGCACCAGTCGATGCCGCTGGCCGAGGCAACCTGGGTCGGCGCGGACGGGCTGCGGTACCTCAACCCGGAGATCGTGCTGTTCATGAAGTCGGCCCAGACCCGGCCGAAGGACATCCGCGATGCCGAGCAGGTGCTCCCGCTCCTGGATGCAGGCCGGCGTGCCTGGCTCCGCGAGACAGTGGCACAGGTGGACCGCGACCATCCGTGGGCTCAGCTGGCCTGAAATCACATGGCTGCGCCGCTGCGACGACTGCGAGACTCGCGGCGATGATGCACGCCGACCAGCTCACGATCACTGCCGACGACGTCGCGCACCTGGTGCGCGAGCAGTTCCCCCGGTTTGCCGACCTGCCGGTCCGCGCGGTCCCCTCCGCGGGTACCGTCAACGCCCTGTTCCGCCTGGGCGAGGACCTCGTGGTCCGGTTGCGACTGCAGCCCAGTGCGGATGCTCGCGACCTCGTGCACCAGGAGGTGGCGGCGGCTCGTCGGCTGCTGGACGTCTCGCCCGTGCCGACCCCGGTGCCGGTGGCGGTCGGCGAGCCCGGGCCCGGCTACCCGATGCCCTGGCAGATCTACGAGTGGTTGCCCGGGAGGACTGCGGACACTGTGGCCGTCTCCGACTGGCGCGGTATCGCCCGGGGTCTGGCCGCGTTCGTCCGGGCCGTGTGGTCGATGCCCACCGAGGGGCAAGTGTTCGACGGCGCAGGTCGCGGTGGCGAGCTCTCCCACCATGATCGTTCGGTCACCGAGGCGCTCGCGCGCAGCCGGCATCTGGTGGACGTCGATGCCCTGACCGCAATCTGGCAGCGCCTGCGCGTTCTCCCCCGCACCCGAGCTGACGCCTGGGCGCACAACGACCTGATGCCGGGAAACCTGATCGTGGTGCCGACCAGCAGCGGTGGCCATGGCGACCCCACCGACACCAACGCACCGGAGGGAGGCTCCGGCTGGTCGCTGGGCGCTGTGATCGACGTCGGAATGCTGGCGGTCGCCGATCCGGCGATGGATCTGCAGCCGGCGTGGAACTGCCTGGACGGCGCCGGCCGCGAAGTATTCCGGGCAGAGCTCGGTGTGGACGAGGTGACCTGGGAGCGGGGGAAAGCCTGGGCGTTCGTCCAGGCCTTGCCCTGCCTCTGGTACTACGAGGAGACGAACCCGGTGATGTCCCGGACCGCGCTTCGCACGCTTCAGGCGATCCTGGCCGACGAGTAGTACCGTCACCGGTTCAGCATCAGGACACTGTAGTGCCGAGGATCGGGGAGAGCCGGGTGGACCTTCCGGGGCGCACCGATGCCTCGACGGGCGCGGCGTTCACCGGCTCGCCGTCGAGGACCCGCCATCAGCCGTACCCACACGGTCCTCGCGCTCTGGGCGTGTCCTCGTTTCGTTTGCTTCATACCAGGTAGACGCGCGGCTGGGGCCGATCGTGAGCCGAGGTTCGTGGCGGCACTGTGCCGGATGGTGTCACCGTCGTCGTACCTTGCCCCAGGGTTTGAATACCGCCAGCACGGTGGCGAAGGACAAGGCGGTCAGCGGCCGCAACGCGACCACGATCGGCACGCAGAGCACCACGTTCACGATCAGCTTGACCAACACCCAGCGGGACCGCACCAGGCCCCACCGGGCACCCAGTCCCAACAGCAACCCGGGCCCCAGGCACACCAGGCCCGACGTGAGCATCGGCACCAGCACGCCTACCAGTCCGGGCTGGCGGAGCCGCACCGGCGATGCTGAGGGACCTCAGCAGGATCGAGACGAGATGAGGGCCGTCGTCAAGGGAGCACACCGATGAATCGCAAGGAGCTCAAGGCCATCATCGGCGATGAGGGCCTCGTCGATGCCGTCGTCGCCTTTTCGCCGAGTACGACTGACCGCCACCGCGGGACGGCGTCAGCCGTCGAACCTCCGCTTCAGTGTGACCTGAACGTCACGGTAGGTCGCCGGGAACGGACCGAAAGGTATGCGGGCCTCGGCCCAGAGCCTGGCCGTCTTACCCGAGCCCGCCGAGTGGACCGTAGGGTGGCTGCACCCCTACGCCAGGCGACACCTCAACGCGACTGAGTGTCGCCGTCGAGAGCCGCCACGAGCCGGCCCATAGTTTCCCGTGCCCGCCGGAGTTCATCCGCGCCGACAGCTCGTGCTGACGCATTCCGCCCATGGCGCTCGAGTGAGGCTGCGGCACAATAGCGACATGTCCTTGGGCACCGCCGGTTGCGAGACACCATGACTGAGCTCTCCCCGAGGCTGGCGGCGATCGTTGCTGCGCTCCCGCTTCGCGCGGGTATGCGGGTGCTGGAGATCGGCGGCGGGCCCGGCGCCGCGGCACGGGTGATCGCCGAGCAACTGGGGGGCGGGCATCTGCTGATGATCGACCGGTCCGCGAAGAGCATCGCGTTGGCACAGCGGAACGCAGCTGCCGAGATCGCCGCGGGCCGAATGAGCGTCCGGCAGGTTGCCATCGAGGACTTCGTCCTCGAGCCCGGCGAGGAGCGGTTCGACCTCGCGTTCGCCGTCCGGGTGGGAGCGCTGGACGGGCGCCACCCGAGAGCCGGCCGAATCGCCCTGCAGCGGATCGCCGATGTCCTCACCCCGCAGGGAAAGCTGTTCATCGACGGCGGGAGCCCCCTCCAGCAGGTCGAACTACCACCGCGTAGCTGCTAGAGCACGACGCCACCGCCTTCGGCATCCCAGGTCGCCGCCCGAGTGGTCCCGCCGGCAGCCGCGCGCAACGCCCCCTGCTGCTGCCCTCCTATTAGGCTGACCGGGATGAGCTGCAATGGGACACCTCGATGACCGGCGCGCAGTGGTCGGTGCTCGCCGGCGCCTTCCTCGGCGGGGCACTCCCGTGGCTGGAGGCGATTGTGGTGATACCGGTCGGAATCGTCGCTGGCGCGCCCGCGCCACTGGTCGTGCTGGCCGCGGTGATCGGCAACCTGCTCACCGTCGGTCTGGCGGCGGTGTTCGGTGAGCGCATCCGGGACTGGTGGGTGGCCCGACGGCACCGCCGGCGAGACGCTGAGGGCAGTGAGGATCCGGCCGTTGCCGAGCGACGCAGCCGGCGGCAGGACCGGATCAACCGGGTGATGTCCCGCTGGGGGACGCCCGGTCTGGCACTGCTCGGGCCGATCGGTCTGGGCACGCAGTTCTCCGCGATCGCCGCGGTGGCACTCGGAGTGACCGCCCGGTCGGCGTTCCTCTGGGTCGGCGCGGGCACCGTCGCCTGGAGCATCGCCGCGGCAGGGCTCACCCTCGGCGGAGTCTCCGTGGCCGGAATCGGCGGCTGATCCCGCTCACCGAACCGCCGGAGGTGTTTGCCTGTCGGGCCCGGCAGGCGTCAGCCGCGGACAGGCGGGCTCACGCCGGTAGTTCGAAGGCGGACAGTGCCCTGGTGGCACCACCGGCCACCAGGCGGCGGCGCACGCCCACCGGTAGATGTGGCAACGCGCGCATCGCCCAGGTGACGAACCTCACCTGTGCCCGGGAACCGGGCACGCCGGTGGCGAGGATCCGTGGCCCGACGCCCCTGCAGGCGTGCACGTAATCGCGAACCCAGGTGGCGTACGTGGCGAACGCCTCGCGGTAGTCACCCGCGTTCTTCTCGATGCTGCGGGCGAGCAGGTACGCGGAGACGATCGCAAGGCTCGATCCCCCGCCCACCGCCGGTCCGGGTGAGAAGGCTGCGTCGCCCACCAGGGACACTCGGCCCTTCGACCAGTTCGGCATGACGATCTGGGTGATCGAGTCGAGGTAGAAGTCGTCGGCTTCCTCGAGCTGCTCGAGCAGCCGCGGCACCAGCCAATCCGCAGCGGCCAGCTCCTTGCCCAGCATGCGCTTCTGCTCGGCCACGTCACGGCGGTCGAGCTGACTCTCCTCACGCCGTCGGAAGATCACCACCACCCGTGCCTGGCCGGTGCCCGGCACGGCGTACATCGCCAGCGTCCGGTCGACGTCCAGGTGGAGCAGGGTCTGCCCGCACAGATCGTGGTCATTCGTCACAGTGAAGACCGCGAGGTAGGCGCCGAGATAGCGCCGGAAATCTTCCTCCGGCCCGAACGCGAGGCGTCGCACGTTGGAGTGCAGCCCGTCTGCGCCGATCACCAGGTCGAACCGCCTGCTGTCACCTCGCTCGAAGGTGACGTCCACACCCCCGGACGCCTCGGTCAGGCCCGCGATTGAGTCCCCGAAACGGTAGTCGACCTCGTCACGGGTGAGGTCGTACAGCATCCGGGTGAGGTCGCCTCGCATGATCTCAAGGTGCCGGTCGGTTCCGGCGTCGTCGAGAAGCGCCGAGCGACCAATCTCGATCGGCGCTCGTCCCGGCCGCTCCAGGCGCAGCCTGGTCGAGGAGGTGGCGGCACCGCGAAGGCGATCAGCGATCCCCATCCGTTCCGCGACCGTCATCGCCGGGGCGAAAAGGTCCACGGCGTGGCCACCGGTGCCCAGGCGAAGCTGCGGTGTCTGCTCCACCACCGTCGTTCGAACCCCGGCCCGAGCAAGCCAATGGGCCAGCACCGGACCAGCCACGCTCGCACCTGACACCAGCACGTCCACAGGAGGTCATCCTTCGCATTGACTTACCGGTAGGTAAACACACGCAGTCCGAGCACGTCAATGGAGTACCGTGCCCCCATGCCACGCGCCAGAACCGGTCACACCCGGAACCGGATCCTGGCAGTCGCACTGGACCTGTTCCGCGAGCAGGGCGTACGCGAGACCAGCCTTCGTCAGATCGCCGAGCGGCTCGGCATTACCAAGCCGGCGTTGTACTACTACTTCGACTCGCGCCTGGACCTGGTGCGCAGCCTGCTCCAGCCGCTCATCGATGACATCGACCGCGTCCTGGCCGAGGACGAGACAACGACCGCCCCCGAACCCCGCGACCTGCTCGGCCGCTATTTCGACGTCTCCTATCGACACCGCACATTGTTCGCTGTGATCCTGCGTGACCTCCCCACACTCAGCGAGCTCGGGTTCATCGACCAGGTGCTGCAGTGGCGGCAGCGGGTGGTCGAGCTGCTCGTCGGCCGGGATGCACCGATAGCGGACCAGGCACGCGCAATCGTGGCGCTGGGCGGCCTCGCCGACTGCCTGGTGCTGTTGCCGGACGTACCGGAGGCCGAGTTGCGGACCGCGGCGCTGGATGCCGCGTGCGACGCCCTCGGTGCCGAGCGTGCAGCAGTGTCCGGGCCTGGCGGCTCAGTGCCGGCCGCGGAATCGGTGCGGGCCGCGGAAGCAGAGAGGCCGGTGCCTGGCACGCGGTCACACCACCGCGGGTAGCACCCGCCCAGTTGTGATCGAGCGGTCGCGGATCGCCGCCCAGCTCGTCAGCCATATCGGATGGCAGGATGGCCTCGTGGTGCCGATCCCGTCGACGCAGCCCCCGAAGCCCTGCACCGCCGCGGTGCACCCGACGGCGCAGTGGGTGTTCAGCCCCCTGACCCTCAGGGACCTCACATGAACACCCTCGCCCGCCGCCTCACCACGCGCGACGCCGTGGCCGTCGGCCTCAGCTCGATGATCGGGGCCGGGGTGTTCGCGGCGTTCGGACCGGCCGCGGGCGCCGTGCTGCCCACCGGCACCGGGGCGGCGCTGCTGATCGCACTCGGCCTAGCGGCGGTCGTCGCCTACGCCAACGCCACCTCCTCGGCCCAGCTTGCCGCCCAGTACCCCACCTCCGGGGGCACCTACGTGTACGGACGCGAGCGCCTCGGCCCCTGGTGGGGCTACCTCGCCGGCTGGGGCTTCGTCGTCGGGAAGACGGCGAGCTGCGCTGCGATGGCCCTGACCTTCGCCGCCTACGCTGCGCCGCCCGGGCTGGAGCACCCAGTTGCGGCAGCGGCCGTGATCGCCCTGGCCGCGGTCAACTACCGGGGCGTGACCCGCACCGCCCGACTCGCCCGCTGGATCGTGAGCCTGGTGCTGCTGACGCTGGCGATCACCGTCACTGTGGCGCTGGGTGCAGGCCGCCCGGACTTCGCCCAGCTGGGATTCGGCGACGGCGGTGCGAGCCTTCTCGGCGGACCGACCGGGTGGTACGGGGTGCTGCAGGCGGCGGGACTGCTGTTCTTCGCTTTCGCCGGGTACGCCCGGATCGCAACCATGGGTGAGGAGGTGCGCGACCCGCAGCGGACGATCCCGCGTGCGATCGTGCTCGCCCTCGGCGGCGTCGTGGCGCTGTACGCGGTGATCGCGGTGTGCCTGCTCGCCGTGCTGGGGCTGTTCGGTACCGCCAGCACATCCGTTCCACTGGTCTACGCGGTCGCCAACACACCGTGGGCCATCGGGGTGGTCCGGGTGGGCGCGGCCGCTGCCTCGCTCGGCGCGCTCCTCGCCCTGATGACGGGTATCGGCCGGACCAGCCTGGCGATGGCCCGGGAGAACGATCTGCCCCGATGGTTGGCGGCCGTCCATCCGCGGTATCGCGTGCCGCACCGGGCCGAGGTCGCGTTGGCGATCGTCGTGGTCGCACTGGTGCTGACCGTCGACCTGCGTGGAGCGATCGGCTTCTCCTCCTTCGGTGTGCTGGTGTACTACGCCGTCGCCAACCTCTCCGCCTGGACGCAGACCGGTGCGCACCGGCGCTTCCCGCGCATCCTCCAGGCGGTGGGCCTGGTCGGCTGCTTGGCGCTCTGCGCCACCCTGCCGTGGACGGCGGTGCTCACTGGGCTGGGGGTGTTCGCCGTGGGACTGGGGGTGCGCGCCGTCCGGGTCCGGATGAGGTAGGTGGCGCTGTCCCGGTCTAAAGGTTCGCCGATCTGCATGCGCCTGCTCCGGAGTCTCGGCAGGTGATGCGGGTGCCCCGCCACCCGTCACACGCCAGGCGCTTCCGCGGAAGCGCCCCACCACCCGTCGTCAGTCGGGTAGATGAGGGTTCTCTCATTCTCTTGTCCTGGTGGTCTCATCGAGGCCCTGCAGTATTACTACTGAACGGCCCCGCACCGAGCGGGTCCCCTTCGAGCTAGGAGATGAGATGAACGCCCGTAAGAAGTGGATCGTGACCGGTACTCTCGGCGTCCTCGGCGTCACCGGGGTGGCGGCCGCAGCTTCTGCGGACACCAGCAACACCCCCATGGACCACGCCCCCATCGTGGTGCAGGAGACCACCACCGCCGCCGGCGACACGGCCCGCGTCACCGGTGGGAACGAAGCCACGGCCGACCCCGCGAACGTGGCCTCGCAGAGTGCTACCTCGGCGGTCACCGCACAGTCGGCACAGAGCGCGCAGTCGGCCCAGAGCGCACAATCCGCCCAGTCGGCCCAGTCCGCCCAGTCGGCCCAGAGCGCCCAGTCGGCCAACTCCGCCGACTAAGACCATCACGGCCGCCGCGGTACCACCGTGACGCTCCACTCCCCCTCCCCGATGGGAGCGTCCGGTTGCCGCGGCGGCCGTGATTGCACCAGCAGCGCCCTGGTGCGCGCTGCCCCTCAGCACCGAGCAGTGCGCACCACTGAGGCTGGTCAGGCTAGGCCGAGTGCTCCCTGGATTCTGCGAGTCGGCGCAGAGCGCCAAGTGAGGCGAGCAGCGCATCCGTCGTCGTGGCCCGGGCACGTTCCAGCCGCTTCGGGTCGGTCAGGCGGGTCCAGTCGTAGGTATGGGTGAGCCGTGCATGCGTCGTGTCCACGGGGTCGACTTCCCAGCGCCACAGGTGACCGGGTGGTTCCTGACCCGGTTCCGCCGGACACCATGCGATGAGGCGCCCCTCGGCGAACTCCACCACGTGGTTCTCCCGGACGCTCCCCTTCGTCAGGGTCATGGTGAACACGTCGCCGACGGCATGGATGCGCTGCCCGTCAGCGGCCTCGGCCAGGTTGTCGTTCCCGTCCCACGCGGGTTGCCACGCAGGGTCGGCGATGAGCTCGAAGACACGAGCGGCCGGAGCGGCCACCTCCAGGCTGGCCCGGACGATGCGCCCGTGATCGCTGGTGGACTCCACGTGTACATCCAACCACGAGGGGTGACCGGTCGCACCGAGTGCGGTGCGATAGCGGACCGCGGTTACTGCGCCATATCGAAGAACCGGGCATAGTGGCCCTGGAACGCGACGACGATCGTGTCCGTGGGTCCGTTCCGGTGCTTGGCCACGATAATGTCCGCTTCGCCGGCGCGGGCGGACTCCTTCTCGTACATATCCTCGCGGTGCAGCAGCACGACCACGTCCGCATCCTGCTCGATGCTGTTGTGGACCGCGATGCCGTTGGCGATGAAGTTGTGACTACCAGCCACGGTGGCGTCGTAGACGGCTTCCTCACCGTCGTACTCGATGGCGGTAACGGCGTCCCACAAGACATCGTTCACCGCCATCATCTCGAGTCCTTCGTGGTCGAGAACCGCGGCGACCTTTCCCAACCGTTGACGAGACGGCGCATGCTTCCACATCGTCGAGCCGCAGAACTGAGTTCCCATCGCCTTGGAGAACTCTCGGTGCGTCATCTGCTTGTCCGCCAACACCTGGCGAACATCGCCCCAGACCTCCTGGGGCACCGTGTCGACATTCGTGTTCGCCTGCGTCTCACGGATGATGGCGAGCAACTGTTCCGCCTGCTCACCGCGTGCTCCGTGAACACCGATCTCCTGAAGGAACCGTCGCTGGTCGTCGCAGCCGGAGAGATCCAGGGTGTAGTTCGCGCGGTAGGCACCCTTCGTCACCGAGCGCAGCCGGGTCGAGATTCCGAACCGCAACAGCAGGCGGCTCAGCCCGTCGACCAGCCGACGTGAGGTCGAGGCGTAGTACACACGCCCAGACCGCCCGTTCTTACTCACGGTCACAGAGCCGTCAGTGCTCCAGAGGTGCCTGATGAACATTGCGATCTGCCGCTTCGGCAGGTGAAAGACAGGCTCGGGAATGAACTTCTCGTGGCTCCGCTTGCCGAACAGGCCGTACTGATCGAGCCACTGGGCGATCGGGTTCCGCCGTCCATGGGTCAGCCTGTAGGGCGAGCGAAGGCGCAGCGTGGTGCATCTCGCTGCAGCGTACTCATCCCTGACCGGTGCGATTCCGAAGGCTGCGGCCGCGTCCGTGACAGCCCTCAGGTTGGCTTCATCGATAGATGCATACCGGAACGGCTGCCTCGCTACGAACGAGCCATCACCAAGCAGATGGGCAAGCATGATGACCTTCCGGTCGTCCCACTCGGCCTCGAACTCCGGCGCAGGCACATGGCGAGATACACCCACCCGTGCACCGACTTCGAGCTCGCCGAGCGGTGTCCAGCCGCCGTAGGTGAGGAAGGGATGGTTGGCCGTGGCACGCACCTCCTTTCCGGAGGCAAGCGTGAGTCGATAGACAGGCTTCGTACCCGTGCTGAACACATGCGTCAGGTGCCGGCGCACGTACTTGAGCCGGTCATCCAGAGCCCACACCGGCACATCACGGGCGCCGCTGGCGAGGAGCTCACCTATCGTCACCTCAGCGCCGGTATCGGCACGCAGCACCCTCGTGTCGGCAGTCAGGCATCCCGATTCACGGAGGTCGCTCATCTGCGGCTTCTTGTCCGTGCGACCCTCCGAACCACGGTTCAGCTGCGAGATCGCGATCACCGGGACCTCAAGCTCCTTGGCGAGCAGCTTGATCGCGCGGGAGAACTCGGACACCTCCTGCTGGCGCGACTCCACCCGCTTACCCGAGCTCATCAGCTGCAGGTAGTCGATCACCACAAGCTTCAGATCGTGCCGCTGCTTCAGCCGCCGGCACTTCGCCCGGATTTCCATCAGGGACATGTTCGGGCTGTCGTCGATGAACAGCGGCGCCTCGGAGACCCGGCCCATCGTGCGCGCCAGGCGGGTCCAGTCCTCGTCCCGCATCGTGCCCTTACGCATATTCTGCAGTGGAACCTGGGACTCGGCGGAGAGCATCCTCATCGAGATCTCGTTCCGACTCATCTCCAGCGAGAAGATCACCGAGGTCATCCCGTTCCGGATCGAGGCCGACCGGGCAATATCCAGTCCCAGGGTGCTTTTGCCCACAGCCGGCCTGGCCGCCACCACGATCATCTGCCCCGGGTGCAGACCGTTGGTGAGCAGGTCCAGATCGGTGAACCCCGTGGGCACGCCGATCATGCCCTCGCCACGGTGCGAGGCGGCGTCGATCTCCTCCATCGTGGAGTTGATGACGTCCTTGAGCGGCACGTAGTCCTCGGCGGTGCGCCGCTCAGTGACCGCGTACACCTCCGCCTGGGCGGTGTTGACCAGGTCGTCCACATCGCCACCGTCGGTGGCATAGCCCAGCTGCACGATCCGGGTGCCGGCATCCACCAACCGGCGCAGCACGGCCCGCTCGCGCACGATCCGGGCGTAGTAGCCGGCGTTGGCGGCCGTAGGCACCGAGGACAGCAGCGTGTGCAGGTACGGCGCCCCACCGATCCGGGCGAGCTCACCGCGTTTGGTCAACTCCGCGGCCACAGTGACCGCATCGGCCGGCTCGCCGCGGCCGTACAGGTCCAGGATGGCGTCGTAGATCGCCTCGTGCGCCGGTCGATAGAAGTCGTTGCCGCGCAGGGTCTCGACCACATCGGCGATGGCGTCCTTGGACATCAGCATGCCGCCGATCACGCTCTGCTCGGCGGCGACGTCCTGCGGCGGGGTCTTCTCGAAGCTCTCCGGGGCGTCCGGGATCTCGGTGATGCTCATACCAGCCGCCCCACTGCCATCGCCGAAACCTCCGCTGCTCGCTGCGCCTCGTGCCGCACGTCAAGACCTATCACCGCCCGCCGACACCGGACCCGGCCCGGCGCCCGCGCGCGGACGATGGTGACCGTACGCACCCGGGTGCACCACCAGCAAACCACCCTCTGGGGACAACTCGCCGATACCTGTGGACAGCCTGAGGACGGACCTGTGGGCCGCTGTGCACAGCCTGTGGCTAAACGTGTGGATACATCCGTAGGATCCGCATCAGGACAGGCCTGTTCCCGCCCACAGGCTGTGGACGACAACTACTCGGAGGATTGGTGGACGACACGCCGACCGGACGCGCGCTCGACCGGCGGATCCTCCATCTCGCCGTCCCCGCCCTCGGTGCACTGATCGCCGAACCGTTGTTCATCCTGATCGACTCGGCCGTGGTCGGGCACCTCGGCACCGCCCAGCTCGCCGGCCTCACCTTGGCCTCCACGCTGCTGGTCACCACGGTCGCACTGTTCATCTTCCTCGCCTACGCCACCACCGGCGCCGTCGCTCGCAAGCTCGGCGCCGGGGACGAACGCGGCGCCCTGGCGCTCGGTCTGGACGGGATCTGGCTCGCGCTGCTGCTCGGTGGTGTGCTGCTGGTGGTCGGCCTGGCCGGTGCCGAGCACGTGGTCCGCTGGATGGGCGCCTCCCCCGAGGTGGCCCCGCACGCCGTCGCCTACCTCCGTTCCTCGATGCCGGGCATCCCGGGGATGCTCGTAGTGCTCGCTGCCACCGGCGCACTGCGCGGGCTGCAGGACACCAAGACCCCGCTGCGGGTCGCCGTCATCGGTGCGATCGCGAACGCGATCGGGTCGGTCACCCTGGTCTACGGCCTGCAGATGGGCATCGCAGGCTCCGGATTGGCGACGGCGCTCGCCCAGATCGGGATGGCGCTCGCCCTGGGGTGGGTGGTGGTCCGGGCAGCGCGGGCGCGGTCGGTCTCGTTGCGTCCGGCCGTCGGCGGGATCATGAACAACGCTCGTGCCGGGTTCCCGCTGCTGATCCGCACGCTCACCCTGCGGGTGGCGATCCTGCTCACCGTGGCGTGTGCGACGGCGCTTGGTGAGGTTCCGCTGGCCGCTCACCAGATCGTCAACTCGGTGTGGGGGCTGGCGGCGTTCGCACTGGACGCACTCGCTATCGCTGCACAGGCGCTGGTGGGCCACGGGCTCGGTGCCCGGGATCCGGAGACGGTCCGCCGGGTGGTGCGCCGCTGCCTGCGTTGGGGCACCCTCGCCGGGGCCGGACTGGGCGCGGTGATCGCCGGCGTGGGCTGGCTGATCACTCCGCTGTTCACCTCCGACCCGAGTGTGCAGCAGGCGGCAGCCCTCGGGCTCGTGGTGATCGGCGTGCTGCTCCCGGTGGCGTCCTGGCCGTACGTGCTCGACGGCGTGCTGATGGGCGCCGGTGACGGCCGCTACCTGGCCGGGGCCGGCGGAATCGCCCTGGTGCTGTACCTGCCGCTGCTGGGAGCGGTCTGGATGTGGGCCCCGGGCGGAGCGACGGGACTGGTGTGGCTGTGGGTCTCCTTCGCCGGTGGCTACATGCTCGCGCGGGCGCTGACCACCTGGCTGCGCGCCCGCGGCACCCGGTGGATGGTGCTCGGCGCGGACTGATCCCCCTTCCGCGCACACAGCAGAGCTCCGGCGGACGTACTGTCCGCCGGAGCCCGCGTCAGTGCTGAGCCGGTCAGCTCATCGGCTCCTCGGCCACCTGGATGTCGAAGTTCACGTTGTTGCCATCCACCGAGGTCACAGTCAACGTCACGCCGTAGGTCTCTTCCATCCCTTCGGCGGTCAGCTCGCACTCGATCGTGGCGCCCTCCTCGGCGGGCAGGTCCTCCGGGCAGGTGACATCCGGGCGCTGCCCGACCTGCTCCTCCAGCTGGTCCTCCGCAAGGGTCGCAGCCTCGTCAGCAGACACCGATCCGGCCGAACATCCAGCCAGCAGGGCGGTCAGGGCAATGGCACCACCGGCGGCGGCGAGGGTCTTGCGCATGAGTTCGTCACTCCTTGAGTCTTTGAGTACGGTCCTACCCTGGCAGCACTCGGCCGGCAGCGCGATGGGCAGGACTTCCCGGGGAGGACTCCCCGGACAAGCGAAGGGCCCCGGTGCAGTGCGCCCCGGGGCCCGTCAGCCGGTGTTCGCCGGGTCAGGCGGAAGCCACGACGTGGACGTCCACGGTCGCGGACACGTCCTGGTGCAGACGGATCTGCACCTGGTGGTCGCCCAGGGACTTGATCGCGTGGCCGACCTCGATCTTGCGACGGTCCACCTGCTGACCACTCGTGGCGATCGCCTCGGCGATGTCCTTCGTGGTCACGGCACCGAACAGGCGGCCGTTCGCACCGGCGCGCACCGGCACGACGACCGGCTTGGCCTGCAGCGAGTCGCGCACGGCGCGGGCATCCTCAATGGTGGCGATGGTGTGCTTGCGGCGTGCCGCGGTGATCTGGTCGATCTGCTTCTGTCCGCCCTTGGTCCACGGGGTGGCCAGGTTCCGCGGCAGCAGGTAGTTGCGGGCGTAGCCGTCCTTGACGTCGACGACGTCACCTGCGG
>DXBY01000127.1 GCA_019116305.1 Candidatus Ruania gallistercoris
ATCGGCGGGGTGAGCATCGAACCGGTGATCGAGCCGGAGCTGGCGGACCCGGCACCGGAGCGGCCGGAGGATGCCGAGAACCCCGCCGAGACCGACCGGACCGAGGGAGAACAACGATGACCGGGCCGACCCCAGCGGCCGGTGAGCGCCCCGAGGCGGGCGGCTCCGCCGTCGTCGACATCCGCAGACTGCAGATCACCTTTGCCACCGACGCCGAGCCGGTGCACGCCGTCAAGGGCGTGGACCTGTCCGCCCGCGCGGGTGAGGTGCTCGCGGTGGTGGGGGAGTCCGGGTCCGGGAAGACGGTGACCGGGAAGTCCATCCTCGGGCTGCTGCCGGAGACGGCGACCGTGGCCGGGGCCGTGCTGCTGGATGGCCGCGATGTGGTCGCCCTCTCCGGTGCGCAGCTGCGAGCGGTGCGCGGGCAGGACGCTGCGATGGTGTTCCAGGAGCCGTCCTCGGCGCTGAACCCGGTCTACACCGTCGGCTGGCAGATCGCTGAGGGGCTGCGTGCGCACGGGCAGCACTCGAAGAAGGAGGCGCGGGCGAAGGCGATCGAGGTGCTCGATCGGGTGGGCATCCCGGAGCCGGAGACCCGGGTGGACCACTACCCGCACCAGTTCTCCGGCGGGCAGAAGCAGCGGATCGTGATCGCGATGGCGCTGGTGCTCGGCCCGAAGGTGATCGTTGCCGATGAACCCACCACGGCCCTGGATGTCACCGTGCAGGCGGAGATCCTGGACCTGCTGCGCCGCGTGCGCACCGAGTTCGATACCGCGATCGTGCTGATCACCCACAACATGGGGGTGGTGGCCGATCTCGCCGACCGGGTGGCGGTGATGTACCAGGGCCAGGTGGTGGAGGAGGCCACCGCCCGGGACCTGTTCGCCGCCCCGCAGCACGAGTACACCCGTGCACTGCTCGCCGCTGTACCCGCCCTCGGCGCACAGCGTTCGGCCACCTCGGCCAAGCGCCCGGATCCCGGCACGGCGCAGGAGCACGACGGCGCAGCTCCCGTGGTTCAGGCCAGTGGCCTGGATGTGGTCTACCCGGGGCGGCTGGGCCGTCCCGGGTTCCACGCCGTGAAGCAGGCCTCGTTCCAGATCGCGCCCGGGGAGGTGCTCGCCCTGGTGGGGGAGTCCGGCTCCGGCAAGACCACGATCGGGCGGGCGATCGCTGGCCTGACCCAGGCCACCGGCGGGTCGCTGCAGGTGCTCGGGCACGAGATGGTCGGATTCCGGGAGCGGCAGTTTCGGCCGCTGCGAGCCCGGATCGGGTTCGTCTTCCAAGACCCGGCCACCTCGTTCAACCCGCTGCTGACCATCGCCGACTGCATCGCCGAGCCGTTGCTGGTGCACGGCCAGGGCGGTCCGCAGCGGGTGCAGGCACGGGTGGAGGAGCTGCTGGACGCGGTGCACCTGCCCCGCCACTTCGGTGCCCGCTACCCGCACGAGCTCTCCGGGGGGCAGCGTCAGCGGGCCAGCCTGGCCCGGGCACTGGCGCTGGACCCGGTGCTGCTGATCGCCGACGAACCTACCTCCGCACTGGATGTGTCCGTGCAGGCGCGAGTGCTCGAGGTGTTCACCGAGCTGCAGGAACGACTCGGATTCGCCACCCTGTTCATCAGCCACGACCTCGCCGTGGTGGGTCTGCTCGCGCAGCGCATCGCGGTGCTGTACCGGGGGGAGCTGGTGGAGTCCGGCACCAGTGCGCAGGTGCTCACCGACCCGCAGCACGCCTACACCCAGCGGTTGCTCGCCTCGGTGCCGGTCCCGGACCCGGTGGAGCAGGAGCGCCGCCGGGAGGTGCTGGCAGCGCTGGGCGAGTAGCGCCGGTCAGCGCGCTCCCTGCGGCACCGATCGCACCTGCTCCCAGCCGGGGCGATAGGCGATCAGGTGGTTCGTGCCGACGTCGAACTGTTGCTTCTCGGTCAGCCGCGCCAGGTACTTCTCCTCCCAGCCGTAGAACTGCTGCCCCTGGGGCAGGTGCACCTGATAGGTGATGCGGTACAGCGGGCGGTTGTTCACCTTTCGGTACCGATACTGCAGATCGGTGACCACGCCGTGGGCCATCGGCGCACCCTGGAATGCTGGATCCAGTGTGGTGCGGAACTTTCGCCGGCGGCGCACGATCAACACGATGATGCCCACCACGAGCGCGGCCAACGCCAGGTTGGTGATGATCAGGGCGAGCGGGGACATCGAGGATGAGGCGGACATCAGCGGAAGAGGCACTGCGCCAGGCTACGCCGACGGGACCGAGCGATCTGCTGATTCCTGCGTGGCGGTCATCCCTGAATCGAGTGCCGGCGCCCCACTGCCAGGCCCAGGGCTGCGGTCGCGGCACCCACGGCGAGGATCAGCGGCAGCACGGCGATCACATTGGTCTCGAAGGTGAAACCGGCGGTGAGCAGCCCGATCGCGGCGATCGTGTAGCCGACCGCCTGCGCCATCGAGGACAACCGCGATGCGGTGCGCAGGTCTGCGGCCCGGATCGCAAGCAGCGAGAGGATGGCAACGAACGCACTCCCGGTGCCGAGTCCGATGAGCACCACCCACGCCAGCACTGCCGCCGGGGCGAGCCACAGCCCCAGCGCACCTGCGGCGATGATCGCACCGGGGACCGTGGCGGCGAGCCGCTCGTCCGGCCCGATACGCATCAGCACCGGGGTGAGCAGACTGCCGAGGATCCCGGCCAGCTGGAGGGCGAACATGTGCCAACCGGCATGCGCGGGATCGACGCCCAGATGGTGCTCCACGCTGGGGATCCAGGAGAACGCGGTGTAGAAGGCCACCGACTGTAGGCCCATGTACGCGGCGAGCCGCCAGGCGGGTGCGGAGTACCACACGGTGGCGGAACGACGGGGGAGCGACTGCTCCGGCGCCTCGGCCGCCGGCACCGCCACCGACGTGGCCTCCGGCTCTGCCACGGAGGCAGGGGACGGATCTTGCCCGGGGGAGCTGCGCCGTCGCCATGCTCGGGGCAGCCACACCAGCAGCGCCAGCACCGCGACCAGTGCCCAGCTGCCGAGCGCCAGGCGCCAGCCGAGGTTACTGCTCGCCGCCAGCGGAACGGCCAGTGCTGCGGCCAGACCGGCGAAGATCCGCAGCACCGCCACATAGGAACCGGTCACCCAGGACGCCGCCCCGGAGAAGTCGCGTTTCACGATCACCGGCACAGTCACGTTCAGCACCGCCAGCGCGACGCCCAGCAGGGCGGTACCCAGCCAGAGGTTGCCCGCCCACCCGGGCCAGGACCGCAGCAGCAGCGCCAGCGCGAGACCGGTCAGTGCCGCCACAGTGGTCCGCTCGATCCCGAAGCGCTCCACCACCCGGTGTACCCCGCCGGAGGTGGCGGCGAAGACCATCACCGGCAGCGCCGTCAGCAGCCCCAGGGTCCGTCCGGACAGGTCCAGCTCGGCGCCGATCAACGGCAGCACCGGGCCGGTCGCGGTCAGCGCCGGACGAAGGTTCGCCGCCAGGACGGCGATCCCCAGCAGCAGGATCCAGCGCGGGAGTGACCGCTCAGGCAGTGGGGTCCTCCGGTGCCGCTGCCGCCGGTGAGGGTGCGACCGGGGACTGCACGCTCGAGGACGCCGAATCGGCCGACTCGCCCGGGCGGCCACCCAGGTACAGGTCGCTGAGCTTCGGGTCGGCGAGCAGCTCCTGGGCCGGTGCCGTGGCGAACACGGTGCCCAGGTCGAGCACGCAGCCGATATCGGCCATCTCCAGGGCGCGGCGAGCATTCTGCTCCACCAGCAGGACCGCCACGCCGTGCTGACGCATCCGGTCCACCTCCTCGAACACGGCACCGGTGCGCTTGGGATCGAGTCCCATCGACGGCTCATCCAGCAGCACAACGTCGGGATTGACCATCAGCGCACGGGCGAACTCCACCTGCTTCTGCTGGCCCCCGGAGAGCAGCCCAGCGGTCTCGTCCCAGCGGTCGTTCAGGATCGGGAAGACGTTGCGCACGCTCTCCAGCCGGTCCGGGAGCACCTCCTTGTCCCGGACCGAGTAGGCGCCGAGCATCACGTTCTCACCCACGGTCATCTCCCGGAACACGCTGTGTCCCTGGAGTACGTGGGAGAGGCCGCGGCGGAGCAGCTCCTGCGGTTTGCGGCCGGTGACGTCGTCACCGTTGAGGCGCACCGCGCCCGAGCGGGGCTTCAGCATCCCGCTGGCCACCTTGAGCACTGTGGACTTGCCGGCACCGTTCGGGCCGACCAGGCACACCACGGTGCCGCGCTCGACGCTGATGGACAGCCCGCGCAGCACGAGCGCCGCCTTGCCGTAGCCCGCTTCGATGTTGGACAGCTCGAGAACAACCTCAGACGCCAAGGTAAGCCTCCAGAACCTTCGGGTCGGACTGAACGGTGGCCGCGGTCCCGGTGGCGATCGGCGCACCGCGATCGAAGACGACGATGTGGTCGCACAGCTTCATGATCAGGTCCATGTTGTGCTCGATCACCACGAAGGTGACCCCTTCGTCGTTGAGCTGGCGGATCAGCTCGGCGATCCGTTCGATCAGCGAGGGGTTCACCCCACCGGCCGGTTCGTCCAGCATCACCAGCGGCGGTTCGGCCATCAGGGTCGAGGCCAGCTCGAGCAGCTTCTGCTGCCCGTAGGACAGGTCGCGCGCCTCGGCCTGCTCCAGGTGCTCGATTCCCACCCGGGCCAGCAGAGCGCGGGCGCGGTCCACTGTCTCCGGATCCCGGGTGCGGCCCAGGTACTCGCGCAGGGAGCGGGGCTGGACCGCCACCAGCATGTTGTCCAGCACGCTCATCCGGGGAAAGACCCGGCACAGCTGGAAGGTGCGGCCCAGACCGGCGCGGGCGATGGCGTGCGGTGCCCAGCCGGTGACCGTCTTCTCCCGCAGGTGCACCGAACCGGAGTCGGGTTTGATCATCCCGGTCACGCAGTTGAAGAACGTGGTCTTCCCGGAGCCGTTCGGTCCGATCAGCCCGTTGATCTTGCCCTCGTAGAACTCCACGGAGGCGTTGTTCACCGCGTGCACCCCGCCGAAGGACTTGCTCAGCTTCTCGGTGCGCAACACGCTGCTCACGGTGGTCTGTGCAGACATCAGCTGCTCCCTCCTGCGCTGCCGGCTCGCTGCTTCTGCAGATCCTCCGCGGAGACTTCGCGGATCGAGGTGGACTGCGGCCGGAACTTGTTGATCAGTTGCTGGAACCCGGTGAGGATGCCGTCCGGCAGGAACAGCACGACCAGGGCGAGCAGCAGGCCGGTGGCCACCAGGTGGAACTGGGACTGTCCGAAGCTGAGCAGGAAGTACTCCTGGCCGGCGCCGACCAGCAGCGCCCCGAGCAGGGGACCGAACAGGAACCGCAACCCGCCGAGCAGGACCATCAGCACGATCTGCACGCTGAGCACCACATCGAACTGGTAGAGCGGGTCGAGGTCGCCGAACCAGAGGGCGTACAGTCCGCCGACGATGCCCACCCCGAAGGCGGAGAGGACGAACGCCACCAGCTTCAGCGACCCGATCGGGGACCCGAGCGAGGAGGCCTTGTCCTCGTCCTCGCGAATACCCTTCAGCGCGCTGCCGAACCGGGAGTGGTTGATGAACGTCCAGGCCAGCAGCAGCACGGCCAGCAGTCCCAGGAAGATGTAGTAGAACGTCTCGTGGTGCTGCGGGCGGAGCATGTCCGGGAACGGCCGCGGTACGGTGAGCCCGTCCGAACCGCCGGTCACCGTGGACCAGGCCTGGAACACCAGCTGCAGCACCAGGATCAGCGCAATGGTGACGATCACGAAGGACGCCCCGCGCAGCCGGAGCGCGGCGAAGCCCACCGGGATCGCGATCACGGCAGTACCCACAGCTGCGAGCACCACCGCACCGAAGCTGGGCACCGGGGTGTGCATCACCAGCAGAGCCGTACCGTAGGCGCCGAGGCCGTAGAAGGCGATGTGCCCGAGGGAGATGTAGCCGGTGAAGGAGCCCATAAAGCTCCATGCGGTGGCGAAGGTGGCATAGCTGAGGATGAGGACGCCCGCACTGGTCATGTACGGGTTGGGCGAGATGCTTGGCCAGAGCAGCATGATCAGGACGACGATGCCGATACCGATCAGGGATCCGCGGGGTCCGGAGAGCCAGCTGGGCAGCAGGCGCTTGCGCTCGGTCGCCAGGGGCAGAGTGCTAGAAGCGTTGGGCAAGGCGTCCTCCAAAGAACCCGTGCGGACGGACCATGAGGGTCAGGAACAGGGCGACGTAGAAGACCGTCTGCGCCCAGGTGGGTCCCAGCGGGATCTCCAGCAGCACCTGGGTCACGCCCAGGGCCAGAGCGGCGATCGCCGCCCCGGGGATGCTGCCCAGCCCGCCGACCACGATGATCGCCAGCAGAGGTCCGATCCAGTGCCAGTGCAGGGACGGCCAGATCGTGGCCTGCAGGGACAGGGCGGCGCCACCGATCGCAGCGGTGGCCAGGCCGAGACCGAAGCCCAGGCCCGCGGTGCGGTTGGTGTCGATCCCCACCAGCTGGGCCGCCTCCGGGTTCTGGATGGTCGCGCGCAGCGCCCGGCCGAACCGGGTCTTCTTCATCAGCAGGTACAGCGCCAGCAGGCTGACCGCCGCCAGGCCGAAGGAGATGATCTGCACCACCGGAACTGAGGCCCCGAACAGGTTCAGGCTGTCGGTGCCGTACGGCAGGGCGATCCGCCGCTGGGTGCCGCTGTAGACCTGACCGATCACCCCTTCGATGATCATCGCGATCGCGAAGGTGAGCAGCACGGACATCATGGTCAGCGTGGCGGGCTTGAGCCGGGAGATCAGGAACCGCTGCATCGCGTACCCGATGAGGAAGAACGCCGGGATCGTGATCACCAACGAGAGCATCGGGTCCAGCCCGGTGATCCCGGTGAACCGCCAGGCCACGTAGGCGCTCAGGACGATGAAGGCGGCGTGGGCGATCATCACCACCCGCATGATCCCGAAGTACAGCGTGAGCCCCGCTGCAAGGAGAGCGTAGAGCCCTCCCTGCAGCAGGCCCAGGATCACGCTCTGAAAAACGAGGGTCATCGACTCACCACTCCGGCTTCGGGTAGACCAGGTCGGCCTGGGTGGCCTCCTCACCTTCGGCGAGCACGATCTGGATCTCGTCGTCGATGTACTGCAGGATCATGTGCGCGCTCTGCGGCCGGCCGGCCTCGTCCCAGCTGAGCGGGCCGACCACAGTGTCCACGGTGTTGTTCCGCAGCCAGTCGACCAGCTGCTGCTGGCAGTCACCCTGCTCCGCGCAACCCACGGCCTCGACGGCGGCCGCCACGACCTGCCCGGTGGTGTAGGCGTTCGCCTCGTCCTCCTGCGGGGCTTCGCCGTGCAGCTCGGTGTGCGCCGCGACGAACTCCTCGTTCGAGGGGTAGGGGGCGTCGTTGGAGTAGCCGGTGGGGGCGAGGATGCCGTTCACCTCGTTGATCGCCTCCGGGAACTCCGGGTTCGTCGGGGCGGTGCTGAACGCCGCCATCCGCGGCTGGTAGTTGAGCTGCTGCAGCGCGATGATCAGGTTCACGGCGTCCTGGTACTGGGTGCCACCCACCACCAGATCTGGATCGGCATCGGCGATGGAGGCGGCGATCGCGTCGAAGTCGGTGGCGTTCGGCGGGTAGACCTGGTCCACGACTACCTCGACACCGGCCTCCTCGAGCTGGTCCCGCAGACCGTAGGCGGTGCCCTGGGCGAACGGGTCGTCCATGGACGCGAAGCCGGCGGTCTCCGGTCGCTCGTCCTCCGGCATCGACATGATGTACTCGAAGAGCAGGTTGTAGTGGTCGTCCGCAACCGCAGGCGCCGCGTAGAACAGGTTCTCGAAGCCGTTGGTGAAGACCTCTTCGGAGGCACCAGCCGGCTCGACGAAGAGCATGCCGTACTCCTCGGCCACGCGGGCTGCCGGCACCACCAGGCGGGTGGAGAACGGACCGAAGACCAGGTCCACCTGGTCCTGGGCGATCAGGGACTCGTAGTCGGAGACCACGCGAGCGGGGTCGGAGGCGTCGTCGACGATGGACAGCTCCACTTGCCGGCCGAGCAGACCGCCGTTGTCATTGATCACCTGTTCCCAGGTCTCGTAGCCGCGCTGCACACCCTTGCCGGGCTCGGCGAAGTCGCCGGACAGGGGCAGGGAGATGCCGATCTGGATCGGGTCGTCACTGCCCTCGCCACCCTCGCCGTCGCCGGACGAGCCGCCGCATGCGGTGAGCACGAGTGCGGACGCCGTGGCGACGGCCGCGATCGTGACACGTGTCTTTCGGGACATGTTGCCTCCTTGCTAGGCCCGTGAGCGGGGTACAAATTCTGCGCGTCTCTACGCCGGATCTGAAAGCGCTTTCCGCAGCGTAAGTGAGTCTATGGCCACAACGCAAGTCCCGGTGGAGATAGTTACCCTTCTGAGATGAGGCCTTGGTCGGTGCAGGGCGGCGTCGGCTCCCGGCGAGCGTGATTTGATGGCGGGATGGACCATCTCGCCGAGTACATCGACGACCTCGCGGCGTTCCTGACCTCCTCGCCGTCCTCCTACCATGCGGCTGCCGAGGCGGCCCGCCGCCTCGACGATGAGGGCTTCACCCCGTTGGCCGAGGACCGGGACTGGCCCGCGCAACCGGGTGGCTACTACGTGCTGCGGGACGGTGCGCTGATCGCGTGGCTGCAGCCGGCTGCCGCCGGTCCCACCACACCGTTCCGGGTGCTCGGCGCTCATACCGACTCGCCCGGCTTCAAGCTCAAGCCACGCCCGAGCACCGGCGCCTGGGGCTGGTTGCAGGCCGGGGTGGAGGTCTACGGCGGGCCACTGCTGAATTCCTGGCTGGACCGGGAGCTCGAGCTGGCCGGCCGGATCGTGCTCCGGGACGGTAGCGAGCACCTGGTCCGCACCGGACCGATGCTGCGGATCCCGCAGCTGGCGATCCACCTGGACCGGGAGGTGAACAGTGGTCTCAGCCTGGACAAGCAGCGGCACCTGCAGCCGGTGTGGGGGACCGGGGCCGACGGCGACCTGCTGGGTCTGGTGGGGGAGCTCGCTGGAGTGGACGCGGCCCAGATCGGCGGATATGACCTGCTCACCGCGGACACGCAGGCGCCGGCACGGTTCGGCCGGGACAACGCCCTGTTCGCCGCAGGGCGGATGGACAACCTGGTCTCCGTGCACGCGGGGGTGCGCGCTCTGGTGGCCGCCGCCCATGACGGCGCAGCCGGCGGGCACATCAGCGTGCTGGCGGCCTTCGACCACGAGGAGCTCGGTTCGCAGACGCGGTCCGGGGCGTCCGGTCCGATCTTGGACGATGTGCTCACCCGGATCGGGGAGACCCTCGGCGGGAGTCGGTCCCAGCAGCGGCAGGCCTATGCCCAGTCCTGGTGCCTATCTGCCGACACCGGGCACGCGGTGCACCCGAACTACCCGGAGCGACACGACCCGGCCAACCAGCCGGTGGCCGGCGGCGGGGTGCTGCTGAAGATCAACGCCAACCAGCGCTATGCGACGGACGCGACCGGTGCCGCGCTGGTGGCCCGGCTGGCGGAGGAGGCTCAGATGCCGGTGCAGGAGTTCGTCTCTCACAACGCTGTGCCGTGCGGGTCCACGATCGGTCCGTTGACCGCCACCCGGCTGGGGATCCGCACCGTGGACGTGGGCGTGCCGCTGCTGTCCATGCACTCTGCCCGTGAGCTGGTGCACACCGCCGACGCTGTGGCGCTGGGCGATCTGACGGAAGCGTTCTTCGCCGGCGCCTGACCTCGCACCTGCTCCCTCGGGTCGTCCTGTCAAGGGGAGGGCGGGTCAGTGTTTGGCGACGGTGAGCAGGAACGCCGTGTCGGTGACCGCGTGCACGCTGTGCCGCTGGTCCGGGATCACCAGGAAGTCGCCCTCGCGGCCCTGCCAGGTCACGTCGCCGGCGGTGAGGGTGAGGCGGCCGTTGATCACCAGGATAGTGGCGTCCCCGGGACTCTCGTGCTCGGCCAGCTCCGCCCCGGCGGTCATCGCGATCACGGTCTGCCGCAGCCGCTTCTCATGCCCGCCGTAGAGGGTCTCGGCGGCTCGGCCGCTGCTTGCCTCGGCTGCGCGGCTGCCTACCTGCCGTGCCATGGCATCCAAGCTGGGCTTCTGCACGGGACTCCTCCTGGGTCGAGTTCTGCCACCCATTGAACCGCAGAGCGCTCACCAGCGCGCCCTGCATCGCCTGGGGACGCGTAGGCCCGGGGACGCACAGACGAGGGGCAAGCTCCGGCGTCCGCCGACCCCACCGTGCATCGACCTCTCCCACTGCCCGGGTGAGGACGACGAAGGAGGTGAGCTCCGCCGTCGGGAATGGCCTCGGCCTGATCCACGACGGCGGAACTCACCTCCTGTGGGTCGATCAGCTCGGGCGCAGGGAGACCGAGTTGATCGGGGTCAGGTTGAACGTGAGTGCATAGTCCGCCGGAATGTAGGCGCAGTCGGTGCCGTCGGCTCCGTAGCAGATGTCGACGACGGCGTCATCGGTCTGGTTGTTGTAGATCAGGTGGTCGCCGTACTGGTTGTAGATCCGGTGTACCCCGTAGGACCAGAACACGTGGCTCGGGTTGCCGCCGTTCCACCCGTCGCCGGGGTAGATGCACACCGCACCGGCCGGACACCCGTGGCGGTCGCCGTCGTCCGGCGGCCGGTCGGGCGCGGCCTCGGCAGCGCCGGAGAGTCCGACGAAGGCGGTCATGGTCAGCCCCATAGTGGCCAGCAGCCCCATAGTGGCGTTGCGGAATCGCTGCACGGACATTGCCGCGTGCTCCTCATCAGTCGATGTCTGCTTGCTCGAGGGACGTTGCCGGAGGCCACTTTCTCCCCAGTTACAGGAGGTGACAGCCCGGGCCGGGACATGACTGAGGGGCCGGCCAGTGGCGGCCAGCCCCTCAACGCGGGTCGACAGGCGCTGGCGAGTGTCGACCAGCGGGGGAGCAGAACCCTGCCCACCTCGCCGGCCGCCGCTCGCCGCCCGCCCGGCCTAACGGAACAGGTTGATGGTGTTGATCGTGGTCAGGTTGACGTCGGCGTAGTAGCCGGCCCGCAGAGTGGCGCCACAGTTTGTGCCATTGGATTCGGTGCACAGGTTGGCGCCTGCACCGCCGGTCTGGTTGTTGTAGACCCGGTGCTGGCCGAATTGGTTGTAGATCTTGTGCGTGCCGTAGGACCAGAACACGTACGTGGGCTGGCCGCCGTTCCAGCTGTCGTTGGGGTAGACGCACACTGCGCCCGAGGGACAGCCGGTGTCCACAGTGGCGTCCACCTCGGTGGCGCCCACGGTGGTCTCGTCGGCCTGAGCCGCGGACGAGGCTGCAACTACAGCAGTCAGGGTGATGGCCAGCGCAGCGAAGACGCTCAGGACTGACCTACGGATGGTGGCGATAGGCATCGGTCACACTCCTTTCGTTCGAAACCGACGGCGACCAGGTTCAGCCCTACCTCTTACACCGGTCTTTCACGGACTGGCTGCGGGAGGTCCGGGCAGGACATGACTGAGGGGCTGACCATCGTGGTCAGCCCCTCAGCGTCCCCCTCGGACGTCGCGCATCGCGCGTTTCAGCAACGACTGTGCACGGCGTCACTTTCTTTCCGCTTACACCGCCCCCTCAGGCTTGCGGAAAGAGGTCGACGGAGTTGATCGGCGTCAGGTTGATGTCCGACCAGTGGCCCGCCTGGACGACTGGGCCCCACTCAGACCCGTCGCTACTGGGGGACAGCAAGGCGTAGGCTCCGCCGGTCTGGTTGTTGAAGACTCGGTGCTCGCCGTACTGGTTGTAGATCTGGTGCGCTCCATAGCTGTAGAACACGTAGGTGGGGTTGCCGTTGCCCCAGCTGTCGCTCGGGTAGATGCACACGGCGCCGGAGGGGCAGCCGGTGTCCACCGGGGGACGGTCCGGAATGGCATGAGCCGAGCCGGAGACGCCCACGAAGGCGGTCATGGTCAGCCCCACAGTGGCCAGCAGCCCCATGGTGGCGTTACGGATTCGCTTCACGGACATGGCCGTTCGTTCCTCACTGGGTTGGT
Organism: Candidatus Ruania gallistercoris; assembly: GCA_019116305.1. GTDB lineage: Bacteria > Actinomycetota > Actinomycetes > Actinomycetales > Beutenbergiaceae > Ruania > Ruania gallistercoris. Next base: position 12,027 of record DXBY01000127.1, read on the forward strand.
TCTTGCTTGCCCTCCTGAGGTTGCCGACTGCCACTTTCACCCCAGTTACAGGTGATGACAGGGGCGCGCCAGCGCCCGGACACCACTGCGGGGCCGACCGATCGGTCGGCCCCCCAGCGCCCTGCGGTTCTCCATTCAGGAGGGTCGGAGGTTTCAGTAGGTGAAGATGTTGATCGAGTTGACCTCGGTGAGGTTGATGTCGGTGTACTCACCAGGGCCGATCAGGTTGTCGCAGTTCTCGCCGTCAGCGCCCGTGCACAACTCGACGTAGCCGAGGCCGGTCTGGTTGTTGAACACCCGGTGTTCGCCGTACTGGCCGGAGATCCGGTGGACGCCGGAGCCCCAGAAGACGTAGGTCGGATCACCGTTCCAGCTGGCATCCGGGTAGAGGCAGACCGTCCCGAGCGGGCAGCCGCTGCCGTCGCTGGGTGCCGGGACTTGCTCCGGCGTGACCTCGGCGTGCCCAGCGGCGGAGATTCCCCCTACCGTCAGGAGGGAAACTGCGACGATGCCGAGCAAGCGGGCACCGGTCTTTCGTAGTCGAGCAACAGTCATATGCCATGTCCTCCAAGTCGATCGGCATTCCGTGCCCGCCCACCGTCCTTGGCAGGTATTACACGGTCCTTTCATCGAGCCGTTCGAACTCGGCAGCCCGTGCCGCGCGTGGGACAGTTTGCGCCGGTCACTCAGAGACTGTGGCCGGCTGAACCGAACACATGACAGGCTCAGGGCCGCTGGCGCCCCAACATCAGGACCGTGCCACCGAGGTAGCCCGTGGTATCGCGCAATGCCTGAAGGATCGGGCCCGTTTCACCCTGCTCCGCAGCCCGTGCTAGCGCCGCGCCCGGCTCCGGCAGCGTGTCCGCGAACTGCTCGGAGAGTCCGGAGGCGAACCGGCGCAGGCTGATCGGTTGTGTGCGCACCTGCGGCACCCGTTCCCGTGCCGTGGTGGTGATCAGTTCGGCGAGCGGCGTGGCGGCAGCGACCACGGGTTGGGAGGTGATGACGCCGGCGCTCAGGTCGGGCAGGAAGGAATACTTGTGCGGGCCCTTGCGGACCGGATCGAACGCGGAGGGCAGCACGGCGACCGACCGGTCGAGGATCGCGCCGCTCTGGTAGGCGCTGTCAAGATCGGCTGTGGTGGCGAAGGCCGGTGCCGTGTACACCGAGAGCCCGTCCGCGTAACCGAGCGAGACCGCATCCTCGTACCCGCGCATGGCGTGAAACTGGTTGGAGGTGGTGTCTGCCTCGAACCGGTAGTGCGGATTCTTCCAGTAGGCCCAGGTGCAGTGCGGGCGGCCGCCGGTGAAACCGCATGTGCCCGCCCGGTGCAACGCTGAGACGAAGTAGCACCGCTTGAACTGCAGGAATAGGGAGAAGTCGACGGCCACCAGGTTCGCGTCGTAGCCGACGGTGTTCTCGGTGATCAGCGAGGGCAGAACCGGCGCGCCGGTCATCGCCTTGCCCAGACGTGTCAGCAGCTGCTCGGCCTCCCGGATCACCGCGTACCCATAGGCGAACTCACTGAACTCGGCGTCGGGCATCAGGCATCCGGTGTGGTGGGAGTACGCATCCGGGGGAGTCTAGCGAGGGCTGCGCCGGCCACCAGGACCGTCCCGACGCGCGGACTGCGCCGGCCCGCCCGCTCGGGGCGTGACCGGCGCAGTCTGTTCAATCGTCAGTGATCCGGCGCTCAGCGGCCGCCGAACAGCCACCACAGCCAACCGAACAGGTCCCGCAGTGCCTGTTCGATGGCCTCCCAGATCGAGCCGGGCCCGGAGTCCGCCTCCTCAACGGTGACGGTGAGGTCAGCACTCGTGGCCGTGAAGTTCGCACTCGCGCTGTAATCCAGGACGATCGTGTGCTCACCGGCCGCCCAGTCCTCGGGGGTGATGAACTCGGTGGAGAAGTTTCCCGACGCATCCACCCGGATCGGGTCGCCGACGTTCTCGCCGTCGACGACGAGCTGGAGGTTGCCCTGCGGCTGGCCCTCGTTGCCCGGGAGCGCACTGACCCGGCCCTCGATGGTGATCGTCTCACCGGCCTCGATCTCGTCCTCGCTCAGCGTCGCGTCCAGCTGCACCGGTGCCTTGTCTACCTGGAGCTTGGCGGAGGCCTCGGCCTCGGTGTAGCCCTCACCGGTGTAGCTGGCCCGGAACCAGTAGCCGCCGTGGTTGAGCGGGTAGCCATGTACCGACCCGAAGTCCTCAGTGGTGACGTCAACGCTGGCCACGCCGTCGATCACGTCCGCACTCACGGTGCGCCCGTTCAGAAGGAAGGTGACCTCTCCTGAGGTGACCGCATCGCCGTCGGCGGTTTCGACAGTGGCCTGCAGCTCACCGGTGGCGCCATAGACCATCTCGGCATCCTGGGCGGTGACCACGGTCTCCACCTCAGCCGGCGCGCCGACCACCGTGGTGGTCAGGGTGAAGGATCCGGCGGTGAAGTTGCCGCGGGCGGGTAGGACCAGCTCCGCGGTGTGCTCCCCGGGTTCCCAGCTCTCCGGTGCGGTGAACTCGATGCTGAACGACCCATCGTCCTCGGCCACCCGGACCGGTTCGCCGGTCTCGGCGCCGTCGACGACCAGTTGGAGGCTGCCCTGCGGCTGCCCCTCATGATCGGGCTGTGCCGTGACCTGGCCCTCGATGGTGACCGTCTCGCCCGCTTCGACCTCCGGAGTGATCGTGGCCTCCAGCGCCGGGTCGGCCTTGACCACCTGGAGCTTGGCGGAGGCCTCGGCCTCGGTGTAGCCCTCACCGGTGTAGCTGGCCCGGAACCAGTAGCCGCCGTGGTTGAGCGGGTAGCCGTGCTCCGACCC
>DXBY01000128.1 GCA_019116305.1 Candidatus Ruania gallistercoris
CGCGGCGAGCTGGACGCAGTCAGCGTGGCAGTGCCCACGTTCCTGCACGCCCCGGTCGCTATCGCAGCGCTGGAGGCGGGGGCACACGTGCTCACCGAGAAGCCGATGGCGCGCACCAGCGCTGAGGCGGAGGCGATGGTCGCAGCAGCCCGTGCCGCCGGCCGGGTATTGCAGGTGGCATTCAACTACCGCTACCGCGGGGATATCTCCGCCTTGGCTGAGCAGGTGGAGCAGGGCGTGCTCGGCCGGGTTTACCACGCCCGCGCCTGGTGGCTGCGCCGGGCCGGTATCCCCACCCTGGGCAGCTGGTTCACCAACCGGGAGATGGCCGGCGGCGGTCCGCTGATCGACCTCGGCGTGCACGTGCTCGATGCCACCCTGCAGCTGATGGGTAACCCCCAGGTGGCCGCCGTCAGCGCCAGCACTCACTCCGAGCTGGGTCAACGCGGCCTCGGCGGGGCGTCCACGCAGAAGCAGTCGGTGGGCTCGGCATACGAGGTCGAGGACCTGGCGGTCGTGCTGCTGCGGATGACCAACGGCAGCTCGTTGGCCCTGGAATCCTCCTGGGCCACCCACCGCCCGCAGGGCGACGAACTGGCGATCACGCTGTACGGCACCGACGCCGGCGCTGACCTGACGATCGTGGACTACGCGCCTGAGACCACAGTGCGGATCTATCAGACGGCCCCGGACGGCACCGAGGATGTCGAGCTACCCGGCCGCCCCGGCACCGGGCACACCGGAGTGGTCGACTCCTTCCTGGACGCCGTTGCCGACCCGGCCACCTGGTCTGAGCAGGACGGCTCGGCGGCAGCCGAGCTCACCCGGGTGATCGAGGCCTGCTACCGCTCCGCTGAGCAGAACCGCGAAGTCCAGCTGACCCGACCCGAGGAGGAGACCGCCCAATGATCCGGGTACTGGTGTGGAACGAGAACTGGCACGAGACCACACAGACGCACGTGGCCGAGCTCTACCCCGACGGCATCCACGGCACCATCGCCGCCGGACTGACCGAGCTGCTCGGGGACCAGGTGCAGGTCCGCACCGCGACCCTGGACGAGCCCGAGCACGGCCTGACCGAGGAGGCGCTGGCCGACACCGAGGTGCTGCTCTGGTGGGGGCACGTCAGGCACGGTGACGTCGCCGATGCGGTCGTCGAGCGGGTGCACCAGCACGTCCTGGGTGGGCTCGGCCTGATCGCGCTGCACTCCGGCCACTACTCGAAGATCTTCCGAGCATTGATGGGTACCACCTGCGGGCTGTCCTGGCGTAACGAGGGGGAGCGGGAGATCGTCTGGACGATCGATCCCACGCACCCGATCGCCGTCGGTATCGAGCAACCGTTCGTGATCGAGGCGCAGGAGATGTACGGCGAGCACTTCGACGTGCCACCACCGGAGGAGCTGGTGTTCGCCTCCTGGTTCGCCGGTGGTGAGGTGTTCCGGTCCGGGATGACCTTCCGCCGCGGCCGGGGCAAGGTTTTCTACTTCTCTCCCGGGGACCAGGAGTACCCCGTCTACCACCACACCCAGGTGCGCCAGGTACTCGCCAACGCGGTGCGCTGGGCCAGGCCGGTCCCCGGTGAGCGCAGGGCTCGCGAAGCACCGAATCAGCCACGCTCCTGGGCCTGAGCGGCCCGGGCCGGGCTTCGGAGGCAGCACGCGCTGCGAAGATGAAGCCATGCCAGAACCTCGTGCCCGACGGCGTCGCACCGCTCTCGTAGCGAGCCTCACCGTGCTTGCCCTGGTGGTGGGCGCAGGCGTGGTGACCTGGCTGCGCATCCCACGCGACGACGTCGAGGTGCTCGAGGCCGGTGGCCTGCAGCTCGGTGCCGACGTTCCGGAAGCGACCGCCGACGGGGGCGTCACGGTTACGGTGCGCCCGGGCGAGGCTGCGCAGGTGAGCATTGCCACCGACCAGGGCACGGTGTGGAGCAGCGATCCGGGCCATGCCTTCCTCGGCGCCGGCCGCGGCACGCTCGAGGCTGAGGAGGATCGCGGGTACTTCTGGCTGCGGACCGAGCACGACCACCGATGGACCACGCAACGGCTCGACTCCGTGACCACGGTGCGCAACGCCGTCGTGCTCGAGGGGGTGCTGCTGGACGCCGACGGCGACCCAGGCCCGGCCTGGCAGGCCGAGGTCACGCTGACTGACCGGGGCGCGATGCTGGACGCGAGCATCGACGACCAGGGAGCGCCCACCTCGCTCGCGCTCTGGAGCGGGCGCACTGACAACTCCGCGGTGCACGGGTTCGGCGAGCAGTTCACCGACTTCGACCTGGACGGACGGCTACTGCCCATCCTGGTCCGGGAACAAGGGGTCGGGCGGGGCGAGCAGCCGATCAGCATCCTGGCCGACGTCACGAACCATGGCGCCGGCGGCACCGAGGAGATGACCTACGCGGCGCAGGCCTCCTGGGTGACCGAGGACCTGCGCGGGGTGCGCCTCGATCCGGCACTCCCGGAATCGCACGCCCCCGCCGTGGCGGACACCCGAACCGCCGGCCAGGTCGGCCTCGAGGTGCAGGCCACCCGGCTGCGCGCTGAGCTGGTCGCCGCCGACTCTCCGCTCGAGCTGGTGGCTCAGCAGCAAGCCGGGATCGAGCGCCCGGAGCTCGCGAGCTGGACCGGCGACGGGGCCGTCGTGGGCATCCAGGGCGGCACCGAGGAGGTCCGCAGCACCGTGGACTCGCTGCAGGATGCCGGTACCGAGATCACCGGGGTGTGGCTGCAGGACTGGACCGGGCAGCGCACCACGTCCTTCGGTGAGCGGCTGTGGTGGACCTGGCAGCTGGACACCGAGCGCTATCCCGGCTGGTCCGACCTGGTGGCTGATCTCGCGGCTGAGGACATCACCGTGACCACGTACGTGAACCCGTTCCTGGTGGACCCCTCGGACAAGGAGGACGCCCCGGAGCGAAACCTGTACGCCGAGGCCGCAGCGGCCGGTTACCTGGTGCGGGATGCGACCGGCGAGCCCTACGCCCTGGACCAGGGCGGGTTCGACGCCTCCCTGGTGGACCTGACCAACCCCGCCGCCCGGGACTGGTTCGCCGACGTGATCGCCACCGAGGTGCTCGGTCACGGGGTGCGCGGTTTCATGGCCGACTTCGCCGAGGGGCTGCCGCTCGATGCGCAGCTGGCCGACGGCGATGCGCACCTGATGCACAACCGGTGGCCGGCGCTGTGGGCCGAGACGGTGCGTCAGGCGTGCGAACGTGCCGGGCAGCCCTGTGTGACCTGGTTCCGCACCGGATCGCTCGGGATGGACGCGCACACGCCGATGTTCTGGAACGGGGACCAGCTCACCTCGTTCGGCCGCGAGGACGGGCTCGCCTCTGTGCTGCTGGGATCGTTCTCCGCCGGGGTGTCCGGCTGGCCGCTGGTGCACTCCGACGTCGGCGGATACACCTCGATCGACGCTGTGGTGAAGAACTATGTGCGTTCGGAGGAGCTGCTTGCCCGCTGGGCTGAGCTCAGTGCCTTCGGGGTGATGATGCGCAGCCACGAGGGGAACCGGCCGGCGGAGAACACCCA
>DXBY01000129.1 GCA_019116305.1 Candidatus Ruania gallistercoris
TCATTCGGCCAGTATGCCATGTTCTACTATGGAGCATAGTTACTATGTCTCGTAGTCGATTGGGAGATGGCGTGCACACGATGCCGCAACGGCGGCGCCTGCTGGTGCCGATACTGGTCAGCGCAGTGGCGATCGCGCTGATCGTGCTGGTCCTGGCGCTGCGCAGCGGCGAGGACGAACCGGCCACTGCCATCGAGGAGGGGTCGGCCACCTCCGGCGGTGAGGACGGTGCCGGCCAGGCACCGACCGGCGTCGAGAATCCGGACGAACCGGACCTCACGACGATCGAGGAACGCGATCCCGACGACCAGCTCGCAGCCGGCCCGGTGGATGCCCCAGTGGGCCTGGTGGTCTTCTCCGACTACCAGTGCCCGTACTGCGCCACCTGGAACGAGGAGACGCTCCCGGTGCTGATGGAGCATGCTCAGGCCGGGGACCTGCGGATCGAGTGGCGGGATGTGAACGTGTTCGGCGACGAATCCTGGCGCGCCTCCCAGGCCGCCTACGCCGCAGCGCAGCAAGGCGAGTTCTGGGCATATCACGATGCCCTGTTCGCCGGCGGTGAGACACGATCGGCCGGCGGGCTGAGCAAGGACAACCTGATCGAGCTGGCCGGCGAGCTCGGCCTGGACACCGAGCAGTTCACCACCGACCTCGACTCTGCCGAGACCGCCGAGGCGGTCACGGCTCATGCCGAGCTCGGGTACGGCCTCGGCGTATATTCCACCCCGGCCTTCCTGCTGGACGGGCAGCCGATCCTGGGCGCACAACCCACCGACGTCTTCATCGCCGCCTATGAAGAGGCACTGGCGGAGGCCAGCTGATGGACATCGGCCTGGTCGCCGCGTTCCTGGGCGGAGCCCTTGCGCTGCTCAGCCCGTGCGGGGCGCTGCTGCTGCCCGCATTCTTCGCCTCCTCGGTGGGCGGGGGGCTCCGGCTGGGACTGCATGCGCTGATCTTCTACCTCGGTCTCGTGGTGGTCCTGGTGCCACTCGGACTGGGGGTGGGCGCACTGGGATCCTTGTTCGTCACCTACCGGACGACGATCGTGGTGGTCGCCTCTGTGCTGCTGATCGGGTTCGGCGTGGTGCAGCTGCTCGGCTTCGGATTCGATCCGGCGCGACTGGTCCCCGGGGCCCGCGGCCTGCACCAGCAAGCAGCCTCCCGGGCCGGTCTGGTCAAGACACTCTTCCTCGGCGCGGCCAGCGGTCTGGCCGGAGTCTGCTCCGGACCGATCCTCGGTGCGGTGCTCACGCTGGCGGCGGCACGGGGGGACGCGGTGCTGGCCGGCGCACTGCTGGCCGTCTACGCAGGGGGGATGGTGGTGCCGCTGCTGCTCCTCGCCTGGGCGTGGACGCGGATGAGCGAGCGGACCCGGCGGGCGCTGCGTGGGCGCTCGTTCACCGTGCTCGGGCGCGAGCTGCACACCACCTCGGTCGTCACCGGAGTGCTGCTGATCGGCGTCGGGGTGCTGTTCTGGACCACGAACGGCCTGGTGAGCGCACCAGCGTTGGTCCCCTCCGGGGTGCAGCTGTGGCTGCAGGAGCACAGTGCACTGCTGTCCGGGCCTGTGCTGGACATCGTGGCGATCGTCCTGGTGGCAGGGGTGATCCTGGCCGTGTGGGCTCGACGCGGCAGGACCCGTCGGTCCACGGAGTCCGCAACCGACCAGGGCCATCGCACGAGCCGCGAGGGTTCGCCGTGATCCCCCGGCGCCGCATCCGGGTGACCGGGGCCGCCGCACTGCTCGCCGTAGCGCTGGCCGCCTGCACCAGTGCACCCGAGGGCGCCGAAAGCGACGGCGCCCCGGACGAACAGCTCGACCTGCAGCGCGAGCCGGTCGCCGATGGTGATCAGCTGCCCTCTGCTCCGGCCGAAGAGCTGTGGCTGCCGTACCAGGTCCAGCAGCTGGCGCTGGTGAGGCCGCCCTGGCCGGTCGGGGCCGCACAGGAGCGCAACGGGGTGTTCGTCGCGCCACAGGAGACCGACGGCGCCCTGACGTTCAGCGCCGTCGACGACGAGGGCACCACGCTGTGGTCGGCACAGCGGCCGGCCAGCTGCACCGGGTTCGTGCTCACCAGCACCAGTGACGGTCAGGACATCGTGGTCCTCGCCGATCTCGAGGAGGCGTCGGAAGGGCTGGCCACCACGGCCAGCGCCTATGACCTGTCCACCGGCGACCAGGTCTGGGGTCCGGTCGAGGTACCGGGCCCGCACCGGGGCCCGGGACTGGTCTATGCCCAGATGCCGGACACGTTCGGCGATCCGGAGGGCGCCCTCGCCCTGGATGCCGATACCGGCCAGGTGCTGCCGGTACCGGAGCACGAGCAGGTGATCGGTGAGCACGGGGGCACGGTCCTGACGGTCGACGACACTCGGCTGACCGCCCTGGAGCCTGCGCAGGACGGTCTCGATGTCCGCTGGCAGGTGCCGCTCGAAGAGCACGGCTGGACGAACGAGGAGATCGCCACTGTCGCCGGCACCGACCCGGGACCGGACATGGCACTGCTGGATGTGGGCACCGGTGAGCATGTGCTGCTGGACCTGGCCGACGGTGACGTCCTGGCCGAGGGCGTACGCGATGCAGTCACCGATGCAGCGACCGGTGCCCGGGTGGTCCTGGACGACGAGGGACTACACGGGATCGACCCGGACGGCCAGGACGCCTGGTCGGCGCCTGCCGGCGCAGAGGCGCAGCTCCAGGCGGCAGGCGGTGCGCTGGTCTACCTGCTCGACGACGGCGCGGTCCGCGTGCACAACACCCTCACCGGGGAGGTGGCGACCGGGTATGACTCCCAGGGCTCGGGCGAGATCGCCGTCCCGGAGCTGATCGCCCCGACCGGTGCCGTGCTGCTGACCGCCGGTGACGCGAGCATGCTCGCCACCACCCGACCGGCCGAGGGCGTCGAAGACGAGGAGGCCTGACCCCGCTGCCGTCCCCGCACTCCCGGACCGCAGCGACCGGCACCGTGCCGCCGTGGTCGAAAGTGCCACCGTGGTCGAGAATGGACCCGACCGATCCGAACCGAAGGGACGAGGCCGATGATCCTGATCAATGTGAAGTTCCCGGTCAAGCCGGAGTACGCCGACCGCTGGCCCGCGATCGTCGAGGAGTTCACGCAGCAGACGCTCGCCGAGCCGGGCAACCTGTGGTTCGAGTGGTCGCGCAGCGTGGCCGAGCCGAACACCTATGTGCTGATCGAGGCATTCACTGACGAGGGCGCCGAGCCGCACGTGAAGTCCGCCCACTTCGCCGCGATGCAGGAGGAGTTTCCGCAGTACCTCGCCGCCACGCCGCAGATCGTCTCCCACCAGGTCGACGGCCAGGGGTGGGGCCCGATGGCTGAGCTCCAGGTGGAGTGAGGACGAAGGGGCGGGCCCACTGAACCCGTTGATCTCCGCTGGAGACATGCCCCTGCCCTCGGTGTTCGTGGTCTACAAGAGTCTGCGGCTGCAGACCGTGACCGGCCCCGGCTGACCGAACCCCGCGCGCGGCAGTTGACGCACGCCGTGGCGTTTTGATAATAATTCTCATTATGCCTAATAGGTCCAGTTCGACGTGACGTCCGTCGCTCCACCGGCACAGCGCGGCGCCTCCTCACCTGATCGCCACCACCGTCGACTCACCCCGCGCCAGCGCACAGGCCTCCTCCTCACCTGTCTCGCAGTGGCACTGCTGGTCTCGGTGTTCCTGGCGATCGGACTGGGTTCAGCCGCGATCGCACCTGCGGACACCGCCGACTATCTCTGGGCCGTGCTCACCGGTGGCACGATCGACGCCGATGACGTCACCCGTTACCAGATCATCTGGCAGATCCGCACGCCCCGGGTGCTGCTCGCCGCCGTCGTCGGTGCGGGGCTCGCCGCTGTCGGGGCCGTGATCCAGGCGCTGGTGCGCAACTCCCTCGCCGACCCCTACATTCTCGGCGTCTCCTCCGGCGCCTCCGTCGGTGCGGTGACCGTGTCGCTGTTCGGCGCACTGTCGGTGCTGGGAATCTACGCGGTCTCGGTCGGCGCATTTCTCGGCGCCATCGCTGCGACGGCCCTGGTGTACACCATCGCGTCCGGACACGTCGGTGTCAGCCCGCTGCGACTGGTCCTCACCGGTGTGGCGCTGTCCTTCGGCTTTCAAGCGGTGATGAGCGTGATGATCTACTTCGCGCCCACCGCTGAAGCCACCGGCACCGTGCTCTTCTGGACGATGGGTTCCTTCGGCGCAGCGACCTGGGGAGCCCTTCCGGTCGCCGCCGCCGTCGTCATCGCGGGGCTCCTGGTGCTCCGCAGGTTCAGCCGGCAGCTCGACGTGATGGCCCTGGGCGACGAGACGGCAGCGAGCCTCGGGATCGATGCGACGCGGATCCGTCGGGTGCTCTTCGTCCTCACCGCCGTGATGACCGGTGCCATGGTGGCCGTCAGCGGGACGATCGGCTTCGTCGGACTGGTCACCCCGCACATCACGCGGATGCTGATCGGCGCCACGCATGCACGACTGCTCCTGATCGCACCATTCCTCGGCGCCATCCTGATGGTGTGGGTGGATCTGCTCGCGCGAACGCTGGTCGCGCCGCGCGAGCTCCCGCTCGGAGTACTGACCGCGATCATCGGCGTCCCGGTCTTCATCTCTCTGATGCGCCGCAAGGGTTACGTCTTCGGAGGCAAGTGATGGACCTGCAGATCGATGACCTCACCGTCACCGTCGATGGACGGGAGCTGGTGCATCGGTTGAACCTGACCGCCCCCAGCGGAGAGGTCGTCGGCCTGGTCGGACCGAACGGTTCCGGAAAGTCCACCGCACTGCGGTGCGTGTACCGTGCGCTGCAGCCGTCCGCCGGCGCGGTACGGATCGGCGGTGACGACGTCTGGCAGCTCCCACTTCGCGAGAGCGCGCAGCGCACAGCAGCGTTGACCCAGGAGGGCGGGGCGGACTTCGACTTCACAGTCGCGGAGGTCGTCGCCCTTGGCCGGACACCGCACACCCGCGGCAACGCGCCACTGAGTGAGCCGGAGCGGGCCCTCTGCCGGCGCGCGATGCAGCAGACCGACGTCCTGCACCTCGAGGGCCGAGGAGTTCTCACCCTCTCCGGCGGGGAGAAGCAGCGCGTGCTGATCGCGAGGGCGCTGGTCCAGCAACCCCGCGTGCTGGTCCTGGACGAACCCACCAATCACCTGGATCTTCGCCACCAGGTCCAGCTCCTCCGTCACCTGCGCCGCTGCGGTCTCACCGTGGTCGTCGTGCTGCACGACCTGAACCTCGCTGCTGCCGTCTGCGATCGGATCGGCGTCCTGGCCGAGGGGCGGCTGGTCGCCAGCGGCACACCTGGGGAGGTGTTCACCGAGGCGGTCATCGCCCGGGTGTTCGGGGTGCCGGTGACCATCGTCACCCATCCGATCACCGGCGACCCCCAGCTGCTCTTCGCCCTCACCGACGACACCAGCCAGGACGCACGGCGTTCTGCACCTGTCCCGATCCCCCGATGAAAGGAATGCCAGCGATGACACCGGTGGTACAGCGCAGGACCAGAGCCGCCGTGGCGGCCTCCGTCACTGCGGGAGCACTCGTCCTCGCCGGGTGCGGCGCCCAGGTCGAGACCACTGGGAACGGAGCGGGCCCGGCATCGACCGTCACCGTGAACCGGTGTGGTGAGGCGGTGGAATACACCACTCCACAGCGTGCCGTGGTCTACGAGGGAGGCAGCGCCGACAAGATGTTCGCACTCGGACTCACCGACCATGTGCACGGGTATGTCCTCCCGCCCGCGAATCCGCCGGTGAGCGAATCGCCATGGGCGGCGGAGTACGACGAGACCGAGTTCCTCTCCGACGACCTCCTCAACCGCGAGCTCGTGGTCGATGCGAATGCGGACTTCGTGGTGGCCGGCTGGAACTCCGGCTTCTCCGACTCACGCGGTATCACCCCGGAGATCCTCGACACTCTCGGCATCCAGAGCTTCATGCATGCTGAGTCCTGCTTCAACTACCCGGGTTTCCCGGAGCAGCACACCCCGTTCGAAGGCCTGTACACCGACCTGGAGCGCCTCGGCCAGATATTCGGCGTCGAGGACCGTGCCGCCGACCTGGTCGCGGACTATCGAGCACGTGTCCAGGCGGTGCAGGACCAGGCCCCGTCGGAACCCGTCGACGTGTTCGTGTACGACTCCGGAACCGACAAGCCCTTCACCGCCGCCAGTCAGGTCCCACCGAACGACATCATCACCCTCGCCGGCGGCGTGAACATCTTCGGTGACGTCCAAGCGCGTTGGACCGAGGCGAGCTGGGAGGCTGTGGTCGCCGCCGAACCCGAGGTCATCATCATCCTCGACTACCAGGACCAGCCGGCCGAGGAGAAGATCGACTTCCTGAAGTCCAACCCGGCCACCGCGACCCTCCCTGCCGTCGTCGACGACAACTTCTACATCCTCGACTACAACGAGGCGATCTCCAGTCCGCGGAACATCGATGGCCTGGAAGGATTCGCCGCCTATCTCCGTGAGTACGCTGAAGCACGCTGACGACCACAGTCGGGGGCCGGCCACACCGGACCACCGGATCGTCCGAGCGCTGTGGCCGGTGCTGCTGGCCGCAGTGATCAGCCTGTTCCCGTTCACGATCTTCTCCACCTTCCTGGTCCCGATCGCCGAATCGGCGAACCAGGAGACGTCGGTGGTTGGCGTGCTCCGTGGGCTCGGCGGGGTGGCTGCGCTGCTCACCGGGATCGCTCTCGCCCCACTGATCGCCCGGTGGTCCGCTCCGTACACCACGGCGGCCAGCCTCGCGATGCTGGCCGGGACGAGCCTGATCGCCACGATCGGCACGCTCCCGGCACTCATCGTCTTCTGCGTCAGCATCGGTGCCGCGACCGCCGTCCTCACGCCGACCCTGCTGCAGATCGCGACGACGGCCTACACCCGCCGTGGGGACTCCGGGCGGGCGGCAACGCTCGTCACCGCCACCCAGTCCCTCGCAGCGGTGCTCGCCGCACCCGTGATCGGCGGCATCGCACTCTGGAACGGCTGGCAGGGTGCCCTCTGGGTTACGGCCGGCGCGGCCGCAGTCCTCGCCGTGTGCTTCCTGCTGACCTCCCGGGCGCCCCGCCCCGGCAGGACGGCCGGCCCGAGGTATGCGGACGCGTTCGGGCAGTTGCGCCGGCGGACCGACCTGCTCGCCCTGATCGGTATCGCGTTCTTGCGCACCACGGCCTTCATGGGCTACCTCGCCATCCTCGCAGCGCACTACGACGACCGGTTCGCTCTCGAACCGGCATCCTTCGTCCTGGTCTGGAGCCTGAGCGGAGCATCGTTCTTCATCGGCAACTTCCTCGCCGGCCGCTGGGCCAGAGGAGGACGCCGCCGGCAGAAGCTGCTCCTGGGGCTTGGACTGGTCGGTGCAGGCGTCGCTCTCGGGACCGTCTTCACCACGGACCTGCTCCCGCTGGCGTTGACCGCGACCGCGGTCCTGGGCTTCGCTCACGCAGTGGTCGCCGCCCTGATCACCACGCTCATCGCAGAACGCGGGGACCACCTCACGGCGCCCGCCTTCAGCATCAACGCGGCCGGGATGAGTCTGGGGGTGTTCACCGGTGCACTCCTCGGCGGTGCCGGGCTCGCTCTCGGCGGAGGCGCTGCCCTCGCGTGGACGCTCGGCATCCCCACACTTCTCGCGATCGCTCTCGTCCCAGCAGCCACACGGGAAGCGGCAGCCGCCGAGCAGGCGTCCGGCTGAGCTGACGAGTCAGGCAGCCTCCGGCCGGACTACTTGCGCACCGGCTCCTTGTTCGCCTTCTCCGAACGGCCGGCGGCAGCGGCGATGAACGCCTCGCGCGGGCTCTGCAGCGACCCGAGGGCCACCATCTCCCGGTTGAAGATCAGCGCCGTGGTCCAGTCCAGCAGGATGCGCGCCTTGCGGTTGAAGCTCGGCATCGCCCACATGTGATAGGTGCGGTGCATGAACCAGGCCAGCGGTCCGCGGAACTTGATCCCCTGGATCTGTGCCACGCCCTTGTACAGCCCGAGCGAGGCGACGGTACCCATGTTCTTGTGCGAGTAGTCGGTGACCGCCTCGCCACTGAGGTGGCGGACGATGTTGTCGCCCAGGTGACGTGCCTGGCGCACGGCATGTTGCGCCGTCGGACCGCAGAACACCCCCGGTTCACCAGTGGAGATGTCCGGGACGGCGGCACAGTCACCGGCGGCCCAGGCCCCTTCGATCACGTCCCCGTCCTCATCGACCACCTGCAGCGTGGGCAGCGTGCGCACCCGGCCCTGCTTGTCGATCGGCAGGTCGGAGCCGGCGATCACCGGGTTGGCCTTCACCCCAGCGGTCCAGACCAGGGTGTCGGAGTCGAACTCGTCGCCGTCGGAGCAGACCATGTGCCCGTCCTCGGCGGAGTTCAGGAAGGTGTTCAGCTTGATCTCGATCCCCCGGCGGCGCAGCTGTTCCAGCGCGTAGCCGCCGAGTTCGTCGCCCACCTCGGGCAGGATCCGGCGGGTGCCCTCGATCAGCACGAACCGCAGGTCCTCCGGGCGGATGGAGTCGAAGTCCTTGGCCGCGGCGCGAGCCATGTCCTCGATCTCACCGATCGCCTCGATCCCGGCGAAACCACCGCCGACGAAGGTGAACGTGAGCATCCGCCGCCGCGCCTCGGGGTCCCAGGTGGAGGCGGCCACGTCCATCTTGTTCAGTACCTGGTTGCGCAGGGCGATGGCCTCTTCGATCTGTTTGAAGCCGATGCCGTTCTCGGCCAGCCCGGGAATGGGGAGCACCCGGGCGACCGCACCGAGGGCCACCACCACGTGGTCGTAGGAGACGTCGTAGGACTCCCCCTCCACCGGGGTGATGGTGGCCTTGCGCGCACCGTGGTCCAGGTGGGTGACTCGCCCGGAGAGCACCGTGGACCCGCGTAGCAGTCGGCGGTGCGGGGCCACCACGTGCCGGGGTTCGATCGAACCGGCGGCTGCCTCGGGCAGGAACGGCTGGTAGGTCATGTAGGAGCGAGGGTCCACCACAACGATCGCGGCTTCCCGCCGCCCCATCCGCTTGCGGATCTGCAGCGCGGTGAACAGTCCGACGTAGCCGCCGCCGAGGACCAGGATCCGGGGGACCTTACGGGGCCGGCCGGTGCGGGCACTGGTGAGAGGTGCTGCGCTCATACCTCCACTCTAGAGTCACCGGCCTCCCCCGGCACCGTGGCGTTGCACACGCTCAGCGAGCGAACCAGCGGATCCGCTCGACCCCGGCCGAGGCAGTGATCTACTGGGCCGTACGCCCCGTCAGACCTCGCGTGCCCGGGTGAGAACGCCGTCGAGCATCTCCTCGGTGAGCCGACCGGTGAAGGTGTTCTGCTGGGAGACGTGGTAGCAGCCGAGCACGTGCACCGGCGCCGGCCGAACACCACGGCGCTCGGGTGGGACCACCAGCGCCTCGGCGCCGTGCCCGAACTTCGGCAGCGGCCGCGGCACGGTCCAGCCGAGCCGGCGCAGCGCCGCGAACGTGGCCTGCCAACCGATCCCGCCCAGGGTCACGATCGCCGTCACGGTCGGGGTGAGCAGCTGGATCTCCCGGTCCAACCAGGGGGCGCAGGTATGCCGTTCCGTGGTGCTCGGAGCATTGTCCGGTGGTGCGCAGCGTACGGCCGCGACCATCCGGGCACCGGTGAGGGCGAGTCCGTCGGCGGCGTCCACGCTGTGTGGCTGGTTGGCGTACCCGGCCCGGTGCAACGCGGCGAAGATCCAGTCCCCGGACCGGTCGCCGGTGAACACCCGCCCGGTGCGGTTCGCCCCGTGGGCGGCCGGCGCCAGGCCCACCAACAGCAGCTGCGCCTGGGGGTCGCCGAACCCGGGAGCGGGTCGGCCCCAGTACGGCTGGTCGGCGAACGCCCGCCGACGGCGGTGGGCCACCTCCTCGCGCCAGGCCACCAGCCGCGGGCAGGCCCGGCAGACGCTGGAGCGGGCGTCGAGCACCTCCAGGGTGCGGGCGGAGGCGGCCAGGCGCTGGACCTCGCCGGCGTCCTTGGCACGAGTGGTCCGTGGCGCCGCCGGGTCATCGGGCCAGCCGGTGCCTGGCGGCACCGGTGAGGGGTAGAGGTCACCGGTGCGCGGGTGCGGCAGCATCTCCGGCACGACGGCGTCAGGCCGGGTCGGTCACGTCGGCCACCTGGGCGCGGAGGTGCTCGAGCAGCGCGTCGCCGTCCACAGTGGCGGCCACCCCGTGCGCGCCTCCGCCGATGGAGACCCGGCCGCGGATATGTTCGTCGGCCACTACGGGCCACGCCGTGGTGGCGCCGAACGGGGTGATCGTGCCGCGTTCGTACCCGGTGACGTCCTTCGCCGTGGCAGCGTCCGGCATGGAGAGCCGGTTCACGCCGAGCAGAGTGCGCAGCTTCGGCCAGGAGATCGACCGGTCCCCGGGCACCAGCACGAACAGGTAGTCCCCCGACCCGCGGCGCACCACCATCGTCTTGATGATGTCGGCCGGCTCCACCCCGCGGGCCGCGGCCGCTTCCTCGAGCGAGCGGACCAGCCCGTGCCGGGTGACCTCGTGCTCGAGCCCGGAGGCGGCCAGCGCCTCGGTCGCAGGGGTGGACGGCGCATCGTCTCTCATCTGGTCACTGTACCGAGCCTCACCGCGCGGATCGCGACCGGAGCCCGTAGCCTCACCGCCAAGGAATCGACGCACGCAACGGGTCGTGCAGCCCGAGCGGGTGGAGGGAGAACCAGTCGTGGAGGACAAACCGGCGGTCAGCCGCCTGAATGCCCGGGTGGTGGGGATCTGCATCGCCGCAGCGCTCGGCGGTTTCCTGTTCGGGTTCGACACTGCGGTGATCAACGGCGCGGTGGACGCCCTGGCCGGCGAGTTCGAGCTCGGTGCCGGACTGCAGGGGTTCGCCGTCTCCTCCGCGCTGATCGGTTGCGCTGTCGGTGCCTGGTTCGCCGGGCCGGTGGCGAACAAGCTCGGCCGGGTGCCGACCATGCTGATCGCCGCGGGCCTGTTCTTCGTCTCTGCTGTGGGTTCCGGTCTCGCGTTCGGCGTGGTGGACCTGATCATCTGGCGGGTGATCGGCGGCTTCGGTGTGGGGGCAGCGTCGGTGATCGCCCCGGCCTACATCGCCGAGGTCTCCCCGGCTCATGTCCGCGGCCGGCTCGGGTCCCTGCAGCAGCTGGCGATCGTCACCGGCATCTTCGTGGCACTGCTCTCCGACGCCATGCTCGCGAACACCGCCGGCGGCGCCGCGGAGACACTCTGGTTCGGCCAGGCCGCCTGGCGGTGGATGTTCCTCGCCGAGGCACTTCCAGCGGCCGTCTACGGGATCATCGCGATCAAGCTGCCGGAGTCGCCGCGGTTCCTGGTGGCCCGCGGGAAGCTGGACAAGGCCTCCCAGGTGCTGCACGACTTCACCGGTGAGCTGGACGTGAACCTGAAGATCGAGCAGATCCGCAAGACCCTCCAGGTGGAGAAGCGGGAGTCCCTCGGCGACCTGCGCGGCCGCCGTCTCGGGCTGAAGCCGATCGTCTGGCTGGGCATCCTGCTCTCGGTGTTCCAGCAGTTCGTGGGCATCAACGTGATCTTCTACTACTCCACCACGCTGTGGCGATCGGTCGGGTTCGAGGAGTCGGACGCCCTCACCATCACGGTGATCACCTCGGTGACCAACATCGTGGTGACGATCCTGGCGATCCTGCTGGTGGACAAGGTGGGCCGCCGCCCGATCCTGCTCGCCGGTTCGGTGCTGATGACCATCTCGCTGGGGCTGATGGCGTTCGCATTCTCCTTCGCCACGATGGTCACCGGACCCGATGGCGAGGCCACCGCTGAACTCGGTGAGCCGTGGTCGCTGGTGGCCCTGATCAGTGCGAACGTGTTCGTCGTCGGGTTCGGGGCGAGCTGGGGGCCGCTGGTGTGGGTGCTGCTCGGCGAGATGTTCCCGAACCGGATCCGGGCGGCAGCCCTGTCCGTGGCGGCGGCGGCGCAGTGGGTGGCCAACTTCTTCATCTCGACGACGTTTCCCACCTTCGCCGAGATCGGCCTCACCTTCGCGTACGGCTTCTACGCCACGTTCGCGCTGCTCTCGTTCTTCTTCGTGCTCTGGAAGATCCCGGAGACCAAGGGGCTGGAGCTGGAGGAGATGGGCGAGAACCCGGTGGTCCGGCGCGGCAAAGTGGTGAAGACGGACTGAGCTACCAGCCCACATACCGCCACCTGCTGTGATCCGTCAGTCCGGCAAGGTGCCACCGGCGGCGCACCCTGCCGGACTGACGGATCGAGGGTGCGGACGGGTCCGGTATTGACGGAGCCGGGCAGGAGGCGCAGAGTTCTCGCACCACGAACTCCACGGAGGCCCGTCATGGCACACGGCGACATCACTCACATCGACATCCCGGTCGGCGACCTGGACCGGGCCAGTCGCTTCTACAGCGAGCTGTTCGGCTGGCAGATCAGCGAGGTGCCCGGCTTCGAGGGCTACCCGATGTGGCAGGCACCGAACCAGATCTCCGGCGGCGGGCTGGCCCCACGCGGCGAAGGGTTCACCCAGCCGCGGTCCTATGTGGAGGTGGACTCGATCGAGGACACCCTGGCCAAGGTCACAGCGCTCGGCGGTGAGGTGGTGATGGACAAGTCCCCGATCACCGACACCAGCGCCTTCGCGGTGTTCACCGACGCCGACGGCAACACCATCGGTCTCTACGAGGGCGTCACCGAGGCCTGATCACAGCCCTCGCGGACGCTCTCTGGTGCGGCATTCTGCCGGATCTAGCCGCGCGAGAGAGCGTTCGCGGGACCACCCGGCTGCTCAGACGGAGAGCGCGATGCCGTCCAGGATGTCGTGCTCGCTGGTGATGACCTGATCCAGGTGACCTCCGCCGTCGTGCACCGCCTGGGTGACCCGATCGACCACCTCGGCCCAGATCAGCGCCCCCGCCCCGATCACGTCCACCCGGCCCGGGTGCATGAACCCCAGCGCGGCGCGCTCCGCCCGGGGCATGGCCAGCAGCGCCTCGGCAGCGGCGTGCACCTCAGCCACGCTGAGCCGGGCCCCGTTGATCTGCTCCGGGCGGTACCGGTCCAGGCCCAGGGCGAAGGCGGTGAGCGTGGTCACCGACCCGGCCACCCCTACCAGCGTGCGTACCCGGTTGAGGTCGAGCTGGTCGGCGGCCCGGTCCAGGGCAGCGGTGATGTCCGTGCGGGCCGCAGCCAGCTCGGCCGGAGTGGGTGGATCGGAGCGGATGTGCCGCTCGGTCATCCGCACCGAGCCGATGTCCAGGGAGATCGCGTGGTCCACCTCGCGGTCGCCGAGCACCAGCTCGGTGGACCCGCCGCCGATGTCCACCACCAGGTTCGGGGCCGGGTCCGCCGCGCCGAGAATGCTCACCGCTCCGGCGAAGGACAGCCCGGCTTCCTCCGCGCCGCTGATCACCTCCACGTCCACGCCGAGAGCGGCGCGCACCCCGGCGAAGAACTCCTCCCGGTTCGCCGCGTCCCGGGTGGCGGAGGTGGCCACGAACCGGACGGCCTCGACCCCGTGGGTCCGGCACTGGTCGGCGTACTCGCGGGTGGCGGCCAGGGTGCGCGCGAGCGCGTCCGGGTCCAGCCGGCCGGTGCGGTCCACCCCCTGCCCGAGCCGCACGATCTCCATCCGGCGCAGCACATCGGTCAGCGTGCCCGCCACGGACCGGTCGGCGATCAGCAGACGGATGGAATTGGTCCCACAGTCGATAGCAGCCACACGAGTCACGGGGGACAGCCTGCCATGCGCAGTGGCGACGGCTCACCCGCTCCGCCCGCGCCGGATCAGCAGGTGCAGCGATCCGGGCGCCACACCGGCGCGATCAGCTCCAGCGCCTCATCCCCCAACGGGTTGATGCCCGGTCCGACCGCCAGGGAGTGCGCCACCAGCACGTGCAGGCACTTCACCCGGGTGGGCATCCCGCCGGCGGAGACACCCTCGATCTCTGGCACCTCGCCGAGCTCGGCTCGCCGGCGCAGGTAGTCGGTGTGTGCACGCTGGTAGGCGGCGGCCAGCTCGCGATCCTCGGCGAGCCGGTCGGTCATCTGCCGCATCATCCCCTCCGCCTCGAGCGTGCCGACGGCCTTCACCGCACCGGGGCTGGCGAGGTAGAAGGTGGTCGGGAACGGAGTGCCGTCCTCCAGCCGGGGCGCGGTGCGCACCACCAGCGGACGGGAGCACACACACCGAGCCGCCACCCCCACCACACCGCGGGGCGGGCGGCCGAGCTGTTCGGCGATCACGTCCAGGTCACCGGGGCGCAGCGCGCCCGGCACCTCAGCGCTCACTCGTCGTCCTCACCCGCCACCTGCACCGACTCCCAGACGGTGAGGTACCAGGGGCCCTCCTGGGGTACGGAGACCGGTCCGTCCTCGCCGGGCTCATCGGGCACCTCCTCACCGGTCACGGTCTGCGGGTCGACCACACGGTACGGGGTCTCCCCCGGCATCACGAAACCCAGTCGTTCCCGGGCCCGTGCCTGCACGAACGCCGGATCGTCCCACTTGTCGATCTCGCCCTGCAGCACCGTGTTCCGTTCCTCGGTGGCCTCGATCTGTGCGGCAAGCTCGCGGTGCTGCTCCTGCTGGGTGACGTAGGCGCGCAATGTCGGTGCGAGGACGATGAACGCCATCAGCACCACCACGAACAGCACCAGCCCGCGGACGGTGATCTGCCGCGGCTCCTTCGACGTCTCGGTCTGCGCCGGGGCCGTGCGGGAACCGGTGCGCCGCGCCGTGGAACCGGTGCCGGGTTTGCCCCGCGGCCGCGGTGGCACCGAGGGCGGCGTCTTCCGGGTACCAGTGGTGCCGCGCTTCGCCCCGGCCGCCGCGCGGCGCTTGCTGCCACCGGCGGAAGTCCGCCGCGAGGTCGCGCTCTGCTGGCGCGCCGAGCCACCGCCCTTGCGTGGGGACGCCCCGGCCCCGGCAGCCCGCGTCCGGCTGCGCGGCGTGGGGGGGCGTCGCGTGGTCACCTGCTCATGGTCTCGCAAGGCCCGCCGATTGGCCGGGAAGGCAACGGCGCGAGTCGTCGGGCAGGACTGCCCATCGGTAGCGAGGCGGCACCAGACCATCCGGGGAAGAACAGCGACGGCGGAGCTCACCGTGGCCAGGTGAGCTCCGCCGTCGTTGTGCTGCTCGGGGTGAGCCCGCCCTCCCGGGCGAACTCTGCCGTCGGCTGCGTACCAGGTCCGCCGCGCACGGCGGGCTGGGCTGAGCCGATCAGCGCAGGCCGGTCAGGCGCCGGCGCCCTTGAACCGCGGGAAGGCCGAACGGCCGGCGTACCGGGCTGCCTCGTCCAGCTCGTCCTCGATCCGCAGCAGCTGGTTGTACTTGTTGATCCGCTCGCCGCGGGCCGGGGCGCCAGTCTTGATCTGCCCGGCGTTCACTGCCACGGACAGGTCTGCGATGGTGGTGTCCTCGGTCTCACCGGAGCGGTGCGAGACCATCGCGGTGAAGCCGGCGCGCTGGGCCATGGTGACCGCTTCCAGCGTCTCGGTCAGCGTGCCGATCTGGTTCAGCTTCACCAGCAGGGAGTTGGCCGAGCCGAGCTCGATGCCCTTGGCCAGACGCTCCGGGTTGGTGACGAACAGGTCATCGCCCACGATCTGCACCTTGTCGCCGATCTTGGTGACCAGCTCGGCCCAGGAGTCCCACTCGTCCTCGGACAGCGGGTCCTCGATGGAGACCAACGGGTAGTCCGCGACCAGGGTCTCGTAGTAGGAGATCAGCTCCGAGCCGGTGAGCGACTTGCCCTCGAACTGGTAGGCGCCGTCGGAGAAGAACTCGGTGGCGGCCACGTCCAGCGCCAGCGCCACCTGCTCGCCGGGGGTGTAGCCGGCCCGCTCGATGGACTCCACGATCAGGTCCAGCGCGGCCCGGTTGGAGTCCAGGTTCGGGGCGAAGCCGCCCTCGTCGCCCAGGCCGGTGGCCAGGCCACGCTCCTTGAGCACGCTCTTCAGCGCGTGGTAGACCTCGGTGCCCCAGCGCAGCGCCTCCTTGAACGAGCCGGCGCCTACGGGGGCGACCATGAACTCCTGGATGTCCACGTTGGAGTCGGCGTGCGAACCGCCGTTGAGGATGTTCATCATCGGCACCGGCAGCAGGTGCGCGTTCGGGCCGCCGACGTAGCGGAACAGGGAGAGGTCGGCGCTCTCCGCAGCAGCGCGCGCTGCGGCCAGGGAGACCCCGAGGATGGCGTTGGCACCGAGCTTGCCCTTGTTCGGGCTGCCGTCCAGGTCGATCAGCGTCTGGTCCAGGTGCCGCTGGTCGGCGGCGTCCAGGCCGAGGATCTCCGGCGCGATGGTCTCGGTGATGGCCGAGACGGCGTTCTCCACGCCCTTGCCCAGGTAGCGCGACTTGTCCCCGTCGCGGCGCTCGACGGCTTCGAACGCACCGGTGGATGCGCCGGAGGGAACGGCTGCCCGGGCGAACGACCCGTCGTCCAGGGCGAGCTCCACCTCTACGGTCGGGTTGCCGCGAGAGTCGAGGATCTCGCGTGCTCCGACGGCCTCGATTGTGGCCACAGTGACTCCTTCATGAGAGTGCGTCATCTTCAGTTTCCGCGCCCCACTGTAGTCGCGCGGGAGTGTGGATCTCGCCCGGCTACAGGTGACGAGACGGTGACGATCAGGGGCCGGCGTCGGCGCCGGCCTCTACGGCGCGCACGGCGGCCTCCAGGTCGCGGATCCGGGCGCGCAGCGCCGCCTCGGCATCGATACCCTCGGCGCGGGCGCGGCGCACCGCCGCGAGCAGGTCATCAGCCAGGGTGGACTCGGCGCTCGGTGCCGGGCCCCCGGAGGGTGCCGCACCGGCCCTCGGCACGGATGCTGCGCCGTCGAGCTCGATCCCGGCTCGCTCCGCACGGGAGAGCACCTTCTGCGCCCGCGCCAGCGCCGGCAGTGCGACCGGGATCCCCTCCAGCACGGAGCTGCGCGGCTTCTCGGTGGCCTTGATCTCGTCCCAGCGCCGGTTCACCTC
>DXBY01000130.1 GCA_019116305.1 Candidatus Ruania gallistercoris
ATCGCTGAGCAGCATGCCCTCACCTCGGCCGCCGGGATGGCGTTCGCGGGGTTGCACCCGGTGGTGGCGCTGTACGCCACGTTCCTCAACCGCGCCTTCGACCAGCTGCTGATGGATGTGGCGCTGCACAAGGCCGGCGTCACGATCGTGCTCGACCGGGCGGGCCTGACCGGAGACGACGGCCCGAGCCACAACGGGATGTGGGACCTGGCGCTGCTCCGCCTGGTACCCGGGCTGCGGCTGGCTGCCCCGCGGGATGAGGCCACGCTCCGCGAAGCCCTCCGGGAGGCCATCACGGTCGACGACGCTCCCACCGTGCTCCGCTATCCCAAGGGTGCGCTCGGGGACCCGATCCCGGCGCTCACCCGCACCGGCGGAGTGGACGTGCTCGCCCGGCACACCGGCGTGGGGGAGCAGCGGGTGCTGATCGTGGGCGTCGGGGCATTTGCCGGTACGGCGGTGCAGGTGGGGGAGGCGCTGCACCAGCAAGGGTTCTCGGTCACCGTGGTCGATCCACGCTGGCCGATCCCGATGCCGCAGGCAGTGCTCGACGGCGCCGCTCGCCACGATCTGGTCGTCACCATCGAGGATGGTCTGGTCTCCGGGGGAGTCGGTGCGGGGTTGCGGGAGCAGCTTGCCGAGCGCGGCGTGGCCACCCCGGTGCTCACCCGCGGGATACCGCACCAGTTCCTCAGCCATTCCTCCCGGGCGGAGCTGATCGAGGAGTTCGGACTGCGCGCCCAGGACATCGCGCGCGACGCTGCCGCGGCGGTCATGGCCCAGGGGCGCAGTCCAGAGGTTCACCGGGTCCCGCCGCGCGCTCCGGGTGGCGCGGGCTAGCATAGACCTCAGGCAGGTCACCGACGCGAAGGGAGGCCGGATGCGTCACGCCGGCCGGTGGGATGGCACCAACGACATCGTGGTCTTCAGCGGTAGCGCTCATCCGGTGCTGGCAGACCGCATCTGTGCAGAGCTGGGCCTGACGGTCTCCCCGTCGCGGACCTCGCGGTTCAGCAACGACTGCCTGCAGTCGCAGCTGTTGAGCAACTGCCGGCAGCGGGACGTGTACATCGTGCAGCCGCTGGTGCCGCCGACGCAGGATCACCTGATGGAGCTGCTGCTGATGGTCAATGCCGCCCGCGGCGCATCGGCGGCGCAGGTGACCGCGGTGATCCCGCACTTCGCCTACGCCCGCTCGGACAAGAAGGACGCCTCCCGCATCTCCTTGGGCGGCCGCCTGGTGGCGGACATGCTGCAGACCGCCGGGGTGGACCGGGTGCTGACCATGACGCTGCACGCCCCGCAGGTGCACGGCTTCTTCTCCGTACCGGTGGATCACCTCACCGCCCTCGGCGTGCTCGCCGAGCACTACCGGGAACAGGACCTCACCGACTCGATCGTGGTCTCCCCGGACCTGGGCAACGCCAAGGAAGCCACCCAGTTCGCCCGCCTGCTCGGGTTGCCGGTCGCGGCCGGATCGAAGCAGCGGATGAGCGACGACCGGGTGGTGGTGGAGGCGATCGTCGGCGATGTGGCCGGAAAGCGGGCGATCATCCTGGACGACGAGATCGCCACCGGCGGTTCGATCATCACCCTGCTGGAACGGCTGGCCGCCGATGGCGCCACCGGTGCGTCGGTGGCCTGCACGCACGGGCTGTTCACTGGCTCCGCGCAACAGCGGCTCACCGAGCACCCGATGATCACCGAGGTGGTCACCACGGACACGGTGCCGGCTCCGCCGGACTGGCACGAGCTGACCGAACGGACCGTGGCCCAGTTGTTCGCCGAGGCGATCCGGCGGGTGCATGAGGGGGAGTCGGTCTCCAGCCTGTTCGATGGCGTGGACCCCACGCACGCACCGCCGCAGCCCAGTCTGTTCGAACCGGACCGGCGCACCATGCCGCGCCGCGACCACGCCATCGCCCCGGCCCGCTGAGCAGCCCGCTGACACAACCCGCCCCACCACCACGTCCGCGTGAATCGATTCAGGGCTGACCTGCTACGCCGGGTAGTGCCCGCCGGTATCGCCTCCGCGCAGCAGGTATCGCCCGGGCACCACTCGCGGCGGGGCAGGTGAGCGTGCCCGGACACCACCCACCGCTGATCGGGTGAGGGCTGCCCGGGGGCACGACCCGCCGCTGGTCAGGCCAACGCGCCCTCCCGCTGCAGGTACGGGGTGATGCCGCCGAGGTGGAACGGCCAGCCGGCTCCGAGGATCATGCCGAGGTCGATGTCCTCCTTCTCGGCCACCACGCCCTCGTCCAGCATCAGCTGGACCTCTTCAGCGAGGGCCTGCTGCACCCGGGTGAGCAGCTCCGCCTCATCCTGCCCGCCGACCTCAGCACGCGAGCCGAAGTACGCCCCGATCGACTCATCCACAGGTGAGGCGGCGCTCGGGCGAGACTCGAACGTCACGAACGGGGCGCCGTCGGCAATCATCTGCTCCAGCCCCGGAGAGGTGGGGTAGCGATCCCCGAGCTGCTCACGCAGCGTGTCCAATACGTGGCCCGCGACCGCCGGCCCAACCAGCTGCAGTAGCTGGAACGGGCCCATCGGCAGGCCCAACGGACGCAACGCACGGTCGGCCACGGCCACCTCGGTGCCATCCTCGAGGGAGCCGAGCACCTCACCGAGGAGGCGCACCAACAAACGGTTGACCACGAAACCCGGGGCATCCGCCACCGCGATCGCGGACTTGCGGCAGGCTTTGGCGACGGCGAACGCCGTGGCGTACGCGGCGTCGTCGGTGCGCTCGGTGCGGATCACCTCCACCAGCGGCATCTGCGCAACTGGGTTGAAGAAGTGGATGCCGACCACCCGCTCGGGATGGGCAAGGTCGGCAGACATCTCGGTGATGGACAAGGCGGAGGTGTTCGTGGCCAGCACGGCGTCCGGGCGGATGACCTGCTCCAGCTCGGCGAACACCTGCTGCTTGATGCTCTGCTCCTCGAACACCGCCTCGATCACCAGGTCCGCATCGGCCAGGTCGGACAGCTCGGTGCTGCCGGCGACCAGGGAGCGGATCCGGTTGGCCTCCGCCTCGCCGAGCCTGCCCTTGCCGACGAGCTTGTCCAGCTCGGCATGGACGAATCCCACCCCGCGCTCGGTGCGCTCGGTGTCCAGATCGCGCATGATCACCGGCACCTGCATCCGGCGGGCGAACAGCAGCGCGAGCTGCGAGGCCATCAGTCCGGCACCGGCGATGCCGATGCTGCGCACCGGGCGTGCCTGCTCGGCGTCCGGGGCGCCGGCGGGATTCTTCGCCCGGCGGCTGGTCAGGTCGAAGGCATACACGCCGGCGGCGAACTCCGGTGAGCAGATCAGCTCGGCGAGGGCCTCGTTCTCCGCCTCGAAGCACTCCGCCCGCTCACTGCTGGCGGACAGCTCGAGCAGGTCCAGGGCGCGGTAAGCGGCGGGGGCGGCGCCGTGCAACCGGGCATCCACCTGCTCCCGGGCCGCACCGATCAGCTGCATCGCCTCCTCGGCGGAGGTGCGCTCCCGGCGCTCGGGCGTGATTTCGCCACGAAGCACGCCGGCAGCGAATCGGACCGACTCGGCGAGGAAGTCCGCGGAGTCCAGCACCACGTCCGCGATGCCGAGCTCGGCGGCCTGGGCGGCCTTGAGCTGGGTGTTCTGCTTCATCGGATTGGCGATGATCACCTGCAGCGCGTTCTCCATGCCGATCAGCCGGGGCAGGTGGTAGGTGCCGCCCCAGCCGGGGATCAGGCCGAGGAACACCTCCGGGAGGCCGATCGCGCGGACGGCAGAGGACACCGTCCGGTAGTCGCAGGCCAGCGCCAGCTCCAGACCGCCGCCGAGGGCCACGCCGCCGACGAAGGCGAACGTCGGTACCGGCAGGTCGGCAAGGATGGCGTAGGTGTCATGGCCCATCTCGGCGATCTGCCGGGCCGCTTCGGGGGTGGTGAGCTGGGCGGCCTGGTGCAGGTCCGCGCCGGCGGCGAAGTGGAACTGCTTCCCGGTCACCGCCACCGCAGCGATCTCGCCGGCCTGCGCGCGGGCGCTGAGATGCTCGAGCGCGGTCCGTAGTTCGGCCATCCCTTCCGGGCCGAAGGTGATCGGCTTGGTGGGTCCGGCACCGTTCTCCAGGGTGATCAGGGCGAGGGTGCCTTGGCCGGGCAGCTGCACGTCCCGCACGAGGGCGCGGGTGATCCGCTCGGTCATCGCTGGTTCTCCTTCTCGTCGGTGTGGTGCGGATTGGCCCAGATCACCGAGCCGCCCTGGCCCAGGCCCACGCACATCGTGGTCAGGCCGTAGCGCACCTCGGGGTGGGCCTCGAACTGGCGGGCGAGCTGGCTGATCAGGCGGATGCCGGAGGCGGCCAGCGGGTGGCCGACGGCGATCGCGCCGCCGTAGGGGTTCACCCGCGGGTCGTCATCGGACAGGTCGAACGCGTCCAGGAAGGCGAGCACCTGGACGGCGAAGGCCTCGTTGATCTCGAACAGGCCGATGTCGGAGATGCTCAGGCCGGCGATCTTCAGGGCCTTGGTCGTGGCCGGCACCGGGCCGAGGCCCATCAGGGCGGGGTCGACGCCGGCGTAAGCGTAGGAGACCAGCCGGGCGCGCGGCGCCAGTCCGTTCTCGGCGGCCAGGTCTGCGGAGGTGAGCAGCGCGGCGGTGGCGCCGTCGGTGAGCGGGGAGGACGTAGCAGCGGTGACCCGGCCGCCGGGGCGGAAGGGGGTGGGCAGATCGGCCATCCCGGCCACAGTGGTGCCCGGGCGGGGTGGTTCGTCGGCAGTGGCCAGACCCCAGCCGCGATCCGGATCGGGGACCCCCACCGGTACCAGGTCCGGCGTGATCTGCCCGGCGGCGAGGGCCTCGGCGTACTTGCGCTGCGAGGCCTCGGCGTAGGCATCGGCCCGGGCCCGGGTCAGCGCCGGGTAGGCATCGTGCAGGTTCTCCGCAGTGGCGCCCATCGCCAGGGCGTCCGAGGCGACCAGGCGTTCGGTCATGAACCGCGGGTTCGGGTCGGCGTCCTTGCCGAGCGGGTGGTGGCCCATGTGTTCCACGCCGCCGGCGATCGCGGCGTCGCCGGCGCCGATGGCGATCTGTGCGGCCACGCTGGTGACGGCGGTCATCGCCCCGGCGCACATCCGGTCGATCGCGTAGCCGGGCACCTGGGCGGGCAGACCGGCAAGCACACCGACGGTGCGGCCCAAGGTCAGGCCCTGGTCACCGACCTGCGAGGTCGCGGCGATCGCGACCTCGTCGATCTGGTCGGCCGGCAGCTCGGGGTGCCGGCGGAGCAGGTCGCGCACCACGGCGGTGGCGATGTCGTCGGCGCGGGTGTGGGCGTACAGGCCGTCCGGCTTGGCGCGGCCGAACGGGGAGCGGAGCGCGTCGACGAGCACGACGTCGCGGCCGTGGAGCGGCATCTGGACCTCCCGGTCACATCAGTGAAACTGTCAGTACTAGATACTTCGGGTTCCACTGTAGTACCTGGTGGCGGGGAATGCTGCCCGCCCTCGTCCGCTCCTGCTTTGCGCCCGCCTCGCCACTCCGCGAGGCGGGCGCGAAGCAGGGTCCGAGGCCGTGTCACCCTGCAGGAATGACGGGTCGCGGGCTGGGAGCCGGCTCAGTCTGCGGCGGCGAGCAGCTCGTGGCTGAGCGGCCCCGCCACCGCCCGCACCTGCCAGTCCCGGGCGCCGAGCTCGCGCAGGCTGTCCGCGACCGAGGCAGTGGACAGATCGTGCGGCGGCGACCAGGCCAGCCGGCGTTGATACTCCGGGGTGAGAAGGTTCTCCTGCGGCAGGTGCAGCTCCTCGGCCAGGGTGCGCACCGTGGAGCGGACCACCACCAGGCGCTGCGCGCCGTCGGGGTTGCGGTCTTTCCATGCCTTGGGCGGCGGCAGCGCATCCGAAGCGGGCGCCCGGCGGGAGGGATAGCTGGAGGGGTTCAGGCTCTTCGCCCGCTGCAAGGCTGCGAACCAGGTGCGCATCCGTCGGGCGGCGTTCTTGGTGCGGAAGCCGGGCAGCTGAGCCATCTCCGGCATCGTGGCGGGCCGGTTCACTGCAGCGGCCACGATCGCGGCATCGGTGAGTATCCGCCCCTGGGCGATGTCCGCGCTGCGCGCCTCGGCGTCCCGGGCAATCCAGAGCTCACGGACGATCGCCAGGCCGAGCCCGTCGCGCACCTGGTGGCTGCCGGAGGTGCGCCGCCACGGGTCTCGCCGCGGTGGTGGCGGCCCAGCGGTGCGCACCGCCTCGAACTCCTCCGTGGCCCAGTCCAGCTTCCCGGCTTCGGCGAGCTCGGCGGCAAGCTTCGCCCGGAGCTCGATCAACACCTCCACGTCCAGTGCGGCGTATCGCAGCCAGTCCTCCGGCAGCGGCCGGGTCGACCAGTCGGCGGCGGAATGCTCCTTGGCCAGCTCCAGGCCGAGTTCGGCGGCCACCATCGTGGCCAGGCCCACCCGTTCGTAACCGAGCAGACGGGCGGCCAGCTCGGTGTCGAACAGCGAGGTGGGTTTCATCCCGACTTCTGCGAGGCAGGGCAGGTCCTGGCTGGCCGCGTGCAACACCCACTCCGCAGGCGCGATCGCCGCCGAGAGCTCGCTCAGGTCCGGCAGCGCCTGCGGATCGATCAGCGCAGTGCCCGCGCCTTCTCGGCGTAGCTGCACCAGGTAAGCGCTCTGCCCGTACCGGTAGCCCGATGCACGTTCGGCGTCGACCGCCACCGGGCCGGTGCCGGCGCCGAACGCCCCCACTGTCTCGGCCAGTGCGGCCGGGGTGTCCACCACACCGGTCAGCCCGTCGGAGGGTTCGGTCAGTGGGGTGAGGGGCTGGTCACTCTCGGGAGGGGGTAGTGAACTCATCGCTTCGGCTTCAACGGGCTGACGTTGTCCGGGATCGGCGGCAGCCCGGCCGCCTGACAGGTCATCAGTGCCCAGGACCGTAAGTGCGGTGCCAGGTCGGTGGTGCGCGGGCTCCAGGAGGCGCGGATCTCGATCTCCACCTCTCCGGAGCGCAACTCCAGCCCGCCGAACGTCTCCGAGAGCACCCGGGTGACCGTACCGGAGAGGGAGTGGTACGGCGCCTCCTGCGCCTCCAGGGCATCGGTGAGCCAGGACCAGCCGACCTCACCGAGCATCGGGTCACCGGCGAACTCCGCTTCCAAGGTGGCGCGAGCCATCACGATCACCCGAAACTCGCCGTTCCACGCCTCCTGACCCTCCGGGTCGTAGAGCACCACGAAGCGGCCGGAGCCGAGTAGTTCGTCCGGGTCCCGGCTCGGGTTCACCTCACCGGTGAGGGCCAGTGCGTACGGTGCGATCCGGGTGGGCGGCGGGATCTCCTCCAGGTGGAACTCCGGCCGCATCCGGTGCCCGCGCAGACTGAGCAGGGCGGCCTCGAAGTCCGGAGGCGCGACCGGGGTGCGCTGCACGTTCACCTCTCCAGGCTAGGCCGCTCGGCGAGTGCGGGCGGACAGGGCGCGCCGAGAAGGAGCCGGTAGACTCACCGCGGCCCGGTGGTGGGCCGCTGCAGGGGCCGGCGACCAGTGCACCCATGGGCCCGGGGCGCCGCACGGTGCCACCCGCGCCCCACCGGCTGCCCCGACACGCACCGCACGAAGGAGGACCCGTCCGGATGAGTTCCACGCCGCTGAGGCCCGTGCTGCTGGGTACCGATCTGGGCATCTATGCGATGGCGCGCTCCTTCCACGAGACCTTCGGCGTCACCTCGGTGGTGATCAGCGAGCTCCCGCGCGGTCCGATCAACGACTCGGCGATCGTCCGCAACGTGTTCATCGGGGCGGAGGCCGGCGATGAGCGGATCCTCACCGCGTTGACGCAGGTCGCCGAGCAGGAACCGGAGGCCCAGCACGTGCTGGTGGTCAACTCCGACCACCAGCTGGCCTTCGTGCTCCGGCACCGGGAGCAGATCGAAGAGCACTACGTGGTGCCGTACGCACCGGCATCGGTGATCGACACCCTCGCGGACAAGACCGCGATGTACCAGGTGACCCGGCGCCTCGGCATCCCGACGCCGGCAACGGTGGCAGTCGAGCCGGGCGACGAGTCGGCCGCCTGGCGCGACGCCGCCGCAGAGCTCACCTTCCCGATCGTGATGAAGCCGTTCGCCGGAGCAGAGTTCGAGGAGCTGGAGTTCGCCGGGCACCGCAAGGTCTACCGGCTCGAGGATGCCGAGGAGCTGGTGGTCGAGCTGAGCCGGATCGCCGCCGCCGGGTACACCGGCACGATGTTGCTGCAGCAACTGATCCTGGGGGACGACACCGCCAACCGCGTGGTCAACCTGTACCGTGACCGTCGAGGGCAGATCACCTTGGCGGCCTCCGGGCACGTGCTGCTCGCGATGCACCAGCCCACCTTCATCGGTAACTCCGCGATCATCATGGTCGACTACCAGGAGGAGCTCGTCGCCCAGGTCGCCGCCGTACTGGACGCGGTCGACTACCGTGGCTTCGCCAGTGTCGACTACAAGGTCGACTCCCGGGACGGCGTGGCCTACCTGCTGGACATCAACCCGCGACCGGGCCGGTCGCACTACTACGCCGGCGTCGGGGGTGCCTCGGCTGCCCGCAGCCTGGTGGCAGACTTCGTCACCGACGAACCGCTGGCCACCCAGCGGGCCACCACCCCCGGGATCTACGCCTACATCCCGACCTTCGTGCTCGGACGCTACGTGCGGGACCGCGAGCTGTTGCGCCGAGCGCGAGCCGTGCTCCGCCGTCGCCGGGGTGTTCATCCGCTGGCCTATGCCGCGGACCGCAACCTGCGGCGCTGGTGGTATCGGATCCTGGCGCAGGTGAACCAGCTGCGTGGGCTGTGGCGGTTCTACCCCCGGCCCACCGACTCCGGGTTTTAGCCGGGCGCTGAGCCACGGGGGCGTCGATCATGCGTCGGATGGCTCCGGACACGAGCTCATGGCCTTGTTGTCCGAGACGACGATGTCGGAGAACTGCGAGTCGATACCGATCCTCTCCACCCAGGTGGGGGACGACTCTCCGCACGCCGAGTGGTTACCGGAGACGATCACGTCGCTGATCCGGTAGTTCGGATGGTCCATGTCCGACTCCAGGCGCACGTACGCCCTGGTCGGAGCGAACCCACCGAAGCGGTTGTCGGTGACCGCGATCCCGGAGCTGGGCAGCATCGTGCTCGGATCCGGGAGTCGGCCATCGGAGTTGCTCACGATCTGGATCCAGTTCTCGCGCTGGGCGGCAGGTACGGTGGCCTCGAACCGGTTCCCGGTCACCTCGAGGTCGACGATGGGAACGAAGCTCAGCGCACCGCGCGGCCAGGCGCCACCGGAGAGTGAGTTGAGGGGGATCGCGTCGGAGACGACATTCCGGACGAACCTGATGCGTGCGTTCTGCTCGTCGGGGGAGTAGGCGTGCTGGCCCATCGGGCAGGGAGCCCACGACACGATGCCATCATCGTCGCGGGCGGCGGCGAACGTCGAGTGCTCGACCGTGATGTCCGTCGACGCCGATCCGTCGAACGTGCCGCCAGCGGCTTCCAGCAGGTCGTTGAGTCCGGCGCCGCCCGATGCGCCCGTGTAGGCGTAGTCGAGCTGGATCGCCTCCTTGTACAGCGAGTACACGGAGGTTGCCGACAGGTCCGTGGTGTTGCCGTACCCGCACACGTCGAGGGCCTTGAAGGTGAAGTTCGTGCATCCGATGAGGTCGAAGAGGTGCCAGCCGAATGGCTGAACCTGATCGAACTCGATGTGTTCGAAGACGTAGTCCGTGGAGCCGAGGAAGGCGAAGCAGAGTGCCTTCGTCCCATCGCCGGCGAATCGCCCGCCGCGCCACGTCAGGCCTGAGTGACCGCCCGAGTAGAAGCGCGCGCTGCCGCCGGTGAACGTCGCTCCCGCAGCGATGATGGTCACGTCGGGTGCCTGCGGGAGGAGGATGTAGCCCTCAAGCACGTGCTCGCGCGGCGGGATCCTGATGGTGCTGCCGGCGGTGGCGCCGTCGAAGAGCGACTGGAGCTCGTCAGCGTCAGTACTCGTCGATTGCGCAGGAAGTGATCGGGCCGTGCTGAACGGGATCAGGCAACCGAGCGCGCTTGCTCCCAGGAGCAGTGAGCGTCGGCTGAGTGCGGGAAGTTCGGTGCCCAAGGCTTCTCCTCTGAGTGTCTCAGCGCTCCGATGCGGCTGCCTGGACTCGGTCGGCATACACGCAGCGGGGCCAGTGGCGAGAGCACCACTATATCGAGTGAGCACTCAAAATTGGTGACTCCCACCGACCCGCCGACTCACCGACTCACCGACTCACCGACTCCAGGCTCTACCCGCAAGCGGTCAGCCGAGCCGGTTCATCCCGGCGTACAGATGCAGCACCGGTAGACCGAGCTCCTCCCGCGCCCGGGAGGCCCAGTCCGCATGGAAGGTGTCCTCCACTGCGTGCGGGCGAGTGACCACCACCAGCTCGTCCGCATCCAGGTTGTTCACTGCCTGGGTGACCGCGGGCAGCGGGTCGTCGGCCACCACGTGCCCCTCGGCCTCCAGGCCGGCCTCAGCCAGCTCCCGCAACGTGGCAGCCAGCGCCTCGTCCGCCTCCTGCCGCGCCTCGCGGGGTTCGGTGCGTTCCGTGAGCGCATCCCAGGCCTCGCGCAGCTCGAACAGGCTGAGGTGGTTGATGAAATCCGAGATCACGTTCCGCTCGGTGTCAGCCGG
>DXBY01000131.1 GCA_019116305.1 Candidatus Ruania gallistercoris
GTGACGATGCCGCGCGTGCTGATCGTCGGCACCGGGATCGCCGGGCTGACTACGGCACTGTCCCTGGCCGGGCGGGCCGAGGTGACAGTGGTGACCAAGGCGGCGGCCACGGTGAGCAACACCAGTAAGGCTCAGGGTGGGATCGCCGCCGTCACCTCCGCCGATGACCAGGTGAGCCTGCATGTGCAGGACACCCTCACCGCGGGCGCCGGCTGGTCCGACCCGGCCGCCGCCGAAGTGCTCTGTGCGGAGGGGCCAGCGCGGATCGCCGATCTGATCGAGGCCGGGGTGCGTTTCGATAGAGCCGACGACGGCGTACTCGCCCGTGGTCTGGAAGCCGCCCACTCCCGGGCTCGGGTGTTGCACGCCGGTGGCGATGCCACCGGTGCCGCGATCGCGGGCGGGTTGCTCGCCGCCGCGGCGCGGGCTGGAGTTCGGGTGCGCGAGCGGGTGCTGGTCACCGAGCTGTTGCACGCCGGCGGCCGGGTGGTCGGGGCGCAGCTGACGGACCTGACCACGGGGGCCGTGGAGAGCCACAGGAGCGACGCCGTCGTGCTGGCCACCGGTGGTGCCGGCCAGCTGTACCCGTGCACCTCCAACCCGGAGGTGGCCACCGGTGACGGCGTGGCGCTCGCGGCGCGAGCCGGTGCCGGGCTGGCCGACCTGGAGCTGTACCAGTTCCACCCCACCACGCTGGCCCTGCCGGGCAACTTCCTGGTCTCGGAGGCAGTGCGTGGAGAGGGCGCAGTGCTGCGGGACGTGACCGGGCAGCGGTTCATGACCGAGGTGCACCCCGATGCCGAGCTCGCTCCGCGGGACGTGGTCGCGCGCGCAGTGGCGGCACAGCTGCGTCGCACCGGGGCGCCGGTCACCCTCGATGCCACCGCTCTGGGCGAGGAGTACCTGCGCCGCCGGTTCCCGAGCATTGACGCCGCCGTGCGGGCCGCCGGGCTGGACTGGGCCCGCGAGCCCGTGCCGATCACCCCGGCCGCGCACTACTGGATGGGCGGAGTGGCCACCGACCTGTGGGGGCGGACCTCGGTGCCGGGGCTGCTGGCCGTCGGCGAAGTGGCCTGCACCCGGGTGCACGGCGCGAACCGGCTCGCCTCGAACTCACTGCTCGAGGGTGCGGTGTTCGGGCACCGAGCGGCGCGTGTGCTGCTCGGGGACGAGGCGGCCGCCGAAGGGCCGGTGGGGCCGCAGTGGCCGGACCTGGTCCACTCCGATGCGCTGACGCACGCTCCCGCGGGAGCGGATGGCCGTCCGGCGGACGCTCCCGCGGGAGCGCCGCCCACCGCTTCCGCGGAAGCGCTCGGAGGTTTCAGCCGGGCCGCCCTGCAGGAGCTGATGTGGACCCGTGCCGGACTGATCCGCACCGAGGACTCGCTCGCCCGCGCGACCACCGTGCTCGACGCCTGGGCCGCAGGCGGTGGACCGATCAGTGCTGTCGACCCTCTGCGCGCGCACGAGGACGCCAACCTGCTCCTGCTCGCCCGGCTGCTCACCCGCTCCGCCCGCGCGCGCACCACCTCCCTCGGAGCGCACTTCCGCAGCGACACCGCCGCCGAAGCACTGCTCCCCTCCCCCGAGCTCGTCCTGGAGACGCACTGATGCTCACCGCTGCCACCATCAGCTCCGTCGTCGCGGCGGCGCTCGCCGAAGACGCCCCGTGGGGTGACGTGACCTGCGAGGCGTTCGTGCCGCCGTCGGCCACGGCCACCGCCCAGCTGCGAGCTCGCACCGATGGCGTGCTCGCCGGGGCGGAGGTGTTCACGGCGGCGTTCACGCTCACCGATCCGGGCACGGCGGTGAGCTTTCGTGTGCACGACGGCGCCCGGTTCCTTTCCGGAGACGTGCTCGCCGAGGTGCAGGGCCCGGCGGCTGCAGTGCTGCGGGCCGAGCGGATCGGGTTGAACTTCGCCCAGCGGATGTCCGGGATCGCCACGCTGACGGCGGCCTACGTGGCCGAGGCGGCCGGTACGCGAGCGCGGATCGTGGACACCCGCAAGACCACCCCGGGCCTGCGCGCACTGGAACGGCACGCGGTCCGCGCCGGCGGCGGGTACAACCACCGGTTCTCCCTCTCCGACGCAGTGATGGTCAAGGACAACCACCTGGCCGTGGCCGCCGCCCAGGGACTGTCGATCACCGACGCCCTGCTCGCGGCCCGGAACCGGCTCGGGCACACCACCCACCTGGAGGTGGAGGTGGACCGGCTGGACCAGATCGAACCGGTGCTGGCCGCCGGGGTGGACACGATCATGCTGGACAACTTCTCCCTCGCCGACCTGCACGCCGGCGTGCAGCAGGTGGCCGGCCGGGCGATCGTGGAGGCCAGCGGCACGATCCGGCTGGAGCAGGTGCGCGCAGTGGCCGAGACCGGGGTGGACGTGATCTCCGTCGGCGCGCTCACCCACTCCGCGCCGGCGCTCGACCTCGGGCTGGACGTCGCGGTGGCCGGTCCGGACGCACAGGACTGAGCCGATGTACCTGGACGCCGCTGCGACCGCCCCGATGCGCCGGGAGGCGCTCGAGGCCGCCTGGCCCTACCTGACCGGGGAGTTCGGCAACCCGTCCAGCCAGCACAGCCTGGGCGAACGGGCGGCAGCCGGCCTGAGGGCTGCTCGTCGGCAGGTGGCGGGGGTACTGGGTTGCCGGGCGAGTGAGGTGGCGTTCACCTCGGGAGGCACTGAGGGGGCGAACCTCGCGATCAAGGGGCTGGCGCTGGCGAACCCGCGCGGGCGGCACCTGGTCACCGCCGCGATCGAGCACGAGGCGGTGCTGGAGTCGGTGGACTACCTGCGCCGCCTGCACGGGTTCGAGGTGTCCTTCGTGGACGTGACCGGTACCGGCGTGGTGACGCCGGAGGCGCTGGCCGCGGTGCTGCGCGAGGACACCACGCTGGTGAGCGTGGCGCTGGCCAACAATGAGATCGGCACCGTGCAGGATCTGGCGGCGTTGGCCGAGGTCGCCCACCGAGTGGGCGCGCTGGTGCACACCGACGCGGTGCAGGCAGCCGGGTGGCTGGACGTGGACGTGCGTGCCCTCGGAGTGGATGCGTTGAGCATCTCCGGGCACAAGGTCGGCGCCGGTAAGGGCATCGGTGCGGTCTACCTGCGCGGGCGACTGCCGGTGGAGCCGGTGCTGCACGGCGGCGGGCAGGAGCGCGAGCGCCGATCCGGAACGGAGAACGTGGCCGGGGCGGTGGCCCTGGGCGCCGCAGTGCAGCTCGTTGTGGCCGAGCGCGGGGAGCGAACCGACCGGCTGGCCGCGGCGCGCGACGGTTTCATCGCGCGGGTGCGGGAGCTGGTGCCGACGGCGGTGCTCACCGGGCCGGAGCC
>DXBY01000132.1 GCA_019116305.1 Candidatus Ruania gallistercoris
CCGAGGATCTCGACGGCGGAGCCCGGCTGGTCCGGGCCGCCCCCCAGGGCGGTGCTGCCCTGGTCGACGGCGGAGCCCAGTTGGTCTCGCCGGTCACCACCAGCGCGTCTCGCCCCAGCCGGCCCGGTGAGCAGCAGGTGCGTCACCTCGCGGTGGGAGTCGGTGAGGTTGAGCAGCATCTGTTCGGAGAACGCCTCGACCCCGTCCGCCGCGGCGCTGGCCGCGGCCAGCCGGGTGACGCCGTCGGCCTGTTCCGCACTCAGCCTCGCCACCCGGGTGAGACGGGGCTCGCCCGCTCGAGCTGCGCCGTCGCTCATCGTTCAGTCCAGCTTTCCGGCACGCCACAGGGCGGCGGCCTGGTGCAGATCGTCGGCCGTGGACTGCAGTGCCCCGGCGCGGCGGGTGAGGTCGTCGGCATGGTCGGCGTCGGTGCTCTCCACCCAGTCGGCGTCCAGCGCGGTGCCGGCCACCAGTACGTACAGGAATGCTGCGGCTCGGTCCAGGGCCACGTCCAGGTCACCGCTGAAGACTCCGTGCAGCACCGCGTCGGCGAGGTCGCACACCTCCTGCGGTCCGGGCGGGCTGACCACCCCCGCCACCACACCGGCCACCTCGGCCCGTCCGACGCCCAGGTGGTAGCGCTCGGAGATGGTGCGCGAGTCCCGGCGGGTCCACTCCCGCAGCAGGTACAGCCGCCACAGCGCCCCGGGCAGCGTCTCGGCCGGGCTTGCCGCCCACAGCTGGGCGAGCAGGTCCAGGCCTTCGGCATCCACCAGGTGCACCAGACGGCGCTGCAGGTCGGCATCGTCGGCGCCCGCCCGGCCGCCAGTCACCAGTGCAGTGGCCGTGCTGTGTGCGAGCTCGTTGCGGTCGGCGGGATCGGGGTCTCCGGGGAGCAGTTCAGCGCGCTCTGCACTGAGCATCGCGGGGCGGCGGAAGGGGGATGTGGGCACCGGGCTCCTCTCCGGGTTCTCGTGTCTGTGCTCGCTCCTGGCTCGAACGCTGCCGGGTCAGCCGAAATTCCTGCCTTCACCACGATAGGTGGGCACCGTCTGCAGCACGCGGTTGCCACGGACCAGGTGCACGGCATCGAAGCGTTCCATCGCCTCACCCGCTTTGGCGTGCCGCAGCCAAACCCGGGACCCGATCGCACCACCGTCCCGTCCGCGGGGGTAGCGCAGTGGGGTCTGCACCTCCCCGGCGCCTTCGGCCGAGACCAGCCGGGCGCCGTCCACCGGCCGGGGCAGCCGGGAACGGTGGGCGGGTCCGGAGGCTACGTAGCCGCCACCGAAGGCGGTGACGATGCCGCGGGCGGGGCGGCGCACCACGTCCAGCCCGAAGAACGCTGCCGGGCGGGCGGTGAAGGCGTCGTAGGAGTCGAACAGGGTGGGACAGTACAGCCCGGACCCGGCGGTGATCTCGGTGATCGTGGGGTCGGTGGCGGTCTGCTGCACCGATCCGGTGCCGCCGCCGTTGACCAGCATCGGACGGCCGAGGTGCTCCTCCAGCGCGGTGACCACCGATGGCCGCCGGCCGGCCAGCTCGAGCATCGTCAGGCCCTTGATCAACCGGATCACCGGTGCCTTCAGCCCGGTCTCGGGCATCCCGGCCACCTGCGCCTCGTAGAACATCACCCCACGCAGACGCATCGTGCCGGTGCGCTGCACACTGCGCGCCAGGGCCACCGCATCCTCCCCGGTGCGCACCGGGGAGCGGCGCACCCCGAGGTGCACATGCGCCCCGCCCACGCCGAGCCGGAGCGAGGCATCGATGTCCAGGCACACGTTCACCGGTGGGCCGGCCGGGGAGCCGGCACGGATGAAGGCGCGCTCGACCAGCGCCACCTGGGAGACGTCGTCGACCATCAACGTGATCTTCTCCCGCAGGGCGGGGGTGCTGGCCAGGCGCACCAGCGCGGCGGTGTCCACACTGGGGTAGGCGAGCAGCACATCCTCGATCCCGTCCTCGGCGAGCCAAAGCGCCTCGGCCAGGGAGTAGGCCATCACCCCGCTGAAACCGAGGTCGAGGGCGCGATGGATCAGATGGCGTACCCGCACCGACTTGCTCGCCAGCCGCACCGGCAGACCCCCGGCGCGGGCGAGCAGGTCGGCGGCATTGGCATCGAACCGGTCCACGTCCACCACGGCCAGCGGCGCGGAGAAGGTGCGCGTGGCCTCTCGCCAGGGCGCCGGACGCCAGGTCTGGGGACGACTCATGGTCCCCATTCTCACCCATCTGTTCCACGCTTCGCGTCCTCCCCGGCATGATGGGGCCTCATGGGCACGCAGACCGAGTCGGAACCTCGCTGGCAGAACTGGGCACGCACTGTGCGTGCTGATCCGCGCCAGATCGCCTCCCCCCGGAGTGAGGAGGAGGTTGCCGAGCTGGTGCGGACCGAGGCGGAGCGGACCGGGCAGGTGCGAGTGGCCGGTGCCGGGCACTCGTTCACCCCGGCGGCGGTCTCCAGCGGGTTGCTGCTGCAGCTGGACGCCCTGGACCAGCTGGAGTGGGTGGGCCCGCCGGAACCGGACGGTTCCCGGTTGGTGCGGGTGGGCGCCGGGATCCGGCTGCGTGACCTGTGCCGGCTGCTGGCCACCCACGGGCTGGCGCTGGAGAACCTGGGCGATATCGACGCCCAGACGATCGCCGGTGCGATCTCCACCGGGACGCACGGCACCGGTGCCCGGTTGCGCGGGCTCGCCGACCAGGTACAGGCAGTGCGGTTGGTGACCGCCACCGGACAGGTGCTCGACGCCGATGCCGACCACCAGCCGGACCTGTTCCAGGTGGCTCGGCTGGGGCTGGGCACCGTGGGGGTGCTGACCGCCGTGACGCTGCGCTGCGTCCCGGCGTTCGCGCTCACCGCCGAGGAACGGCCCCGCCCGTTGGCGGCCGTGCTGGAAGCGCTCGACGACGAGGACGGACCGGTCTGGGGGAACGACCACTTCGAGTTCTACTGGTTCCCGTACACCGATATCGCGCTGACCAAGGCGAACAACCGCGCAGGGCACGCCCCGCCGCTGAACCCGGTACGGCGCTTCCTCGAGGACGAGGTGCTCGCCAACGGGGTGTTCGAGCTCACCAACAGGCTGTGCACGGTGGGGCGTCCGCTCACCCGTGGGGCGAACTGGCTCGCGGCGCGGGCACTCTCGGCCCGCCGATACTCGGGCAGCTCGGTGGAGGTGTTCACCAGCCCGCGGCGGGTGCGGTTCCGGGAGATGGAGTACGCGATCCCCGCCGAGGCGGTGGTGCCCGCTCTGCTCGCG
This sequence comes from Candidatus Ruania gallistercoris, assembly GCA_019116305.1. GTDB lineage: Bacteria > Actinomycetota > Actinomycetes > Actinomycetales > Beutenbergiaceae > Ruania > Ruania gallistercoris. The sequence goes on from DXBY01000132.1 coordinate 3,267, forward strand.
GTGGACTCCTGGCTACGGCGCACCCGGGAGCCGGTGCCGTTCCCGATCGAGGTGCGCTTCGCCGCACCCGATCAGGTGTGGCTCTCGACGGCGCAGGGTCGCCAGACCGCGTACGTGGCCGTGCATCAGTATCACCGGTTGGCGTTCGCGCGGTACTTCCGGGCGGTGGAGGAGATCATGCGCGCCCACGACGGGCGCCCGCACTGGGGAAAGATGCACCGGCGGCGGGCCGCGGACTTGGCGCCGCTCTACCCGCAGTTCGAGCGGGCTGCGCAGGTGCGGGCGGCGGCCGACCCACAGGGACTGTTCGCGAACGAGTACACCGACCGGGTCCTCGGCCCGGTGGCTCCCGCCTGACGGAGGCAGGAGGCAGGTGGCGGACGAAGGGCAGACCCGGGAGCAGCGGTGGGAGGACCGGCTCGCCTGGCCGGTGCTGATCGCAGCCCTGGCCTCGGTGCCGGCGGTGTTCCTCACCCTCCTCGGTGACCCGCTGTCCACCTGGGGTGTGGTGGCCAGTGCAGTGGCCGGCGTGGTGCTGATGGCCGAACCGGTGGTGCTGCTCGCGGTCTCGGCGGACAAGCGCGCCTGGCTGCGCCGGAACTGGTGGCTGATGCTGCTGGCGGTGCTGATCATGCTCAGTGTGGTGTTCGCCCTCGGACCGGTGCAGGTGTTCCGTCTGCTGCGGGCGATCGGGGCACTGCGGGTGCTCCGCGTGGGGCGGATCATCAAGGCCGGCAGGATCCTGGGCCGGCGCCACTCCACCAGTCCGAGCCGGTGGCCGGCGGTGGCGGCCTCCGTGCTGGTCGCGGTGTTCGTGGGGGCGGTGCTAGCCGATCCCACCTCGACCACCCGAGGACTGCTGGCGGACCTGCTGCCAGAGGGCTGGATGGTCCCGATCGCCGTGTTCGCCGGACTGGTGCTGGCAGGTGCCACGTTCATCGTGGTGCGCAGCCGGGACAGCGCGGAAGTGGGTGAGGACGCCGCCGATGCGGGGTGATCAAGGCTGTGGCGTGCCCGCGAGCTTCTCGAGAACTGTGCGGGTGCCGGTGTCGAGGGGGATGAAGGTCTCCAGGCAGAGTTCAGCTGCGGTGACGTCCCGCGGCTCGGTCAGGTGGGCGCGGACGCTGGCGAGTGTCAGGACGTCCTGGCCATAGGTCAGCAGCAACGGTACGACCGGTGCGGGTACCGCAGGCTGATCAGTCGGGGCGATGCGCGACCGCGGCGGGACTGGCGTGGCCAGCGCCGGGAGGGCGGGATCGTCAGTCTCGGCCGCGCGTTCGAGCAGCCGGGTGGTCAGCAGCGACTGCCACGTCTCCGCGTTGACGATCCGGTCAGCGATCCCTCCCGGTGCGAGGACGAGGCGGTAGGTGTTGAGTGGTTGCTGGTCGGCCGCGAGGTCGCCGAGGAGGGTCAGCAGCACACTGTTCGCCAGCAGAATGTCCCCGTTGGCGTCGACCACCATCGCCGGGAACGGTACGGACGCCTGCACCATCTCGGTGAGGGACCTGTGCACGTCCTGCCACTCCGGCGCCGTCCACGGGGTGCTCGGGTGGGGTGGAGCGTAGCCAGCTGTCAACAGCAGGGTGTTCTTCTCCCGCAGGCTGAGGTCGAGCGCGGCCCCGACCTTGTGCAACGTGGTTCGGCTGGGAGCGGAGCGGCCGGTCTCGACGAAGCTGAGGTGCCGCGGAGAGATTCCGGCTTCGTGCGCGAGGACCATCTGGCTCATTCGCCGCGCCGCCCGCCATCGCTGGATCAGCTGTCCCGCCGAACGTCCGGTGCCGGTGGCGTTCGTCGTCATGACGGAAGGGCTCATCAACTCATTGTCGCCGCCGCTCGGTAGCGATTCCACTACCTCTGAGGTAATCGACATCATGACGGCGTGGCCCAAGGCTGAGACCATGAATATCGCTACCTCAGCTCCGGCGCCCCTGGTACCGACGACCCACCGACGCCTGCGAGCGGCCCTGCTGATCGACGCTGCCGTGACCGGGGCGAACGGCCTGGCCTATGTGGTCGCCGCGGCCTGGTTGACCACCCTCCTCGGGCCATCGGAGCCATTCCTGATCGGTATCGGTGTGTTCCTCACCAGCTGCGCCGTGGTGTTCCTCCTGGTGGGCCGGGCGCGCTCGGCACCTCCTGCGGGCGTGTGGTTCGCGATCGCGGTGAATGCCGCATGGGCCCTCGCGTCGGTCATCCACGCGTCCTCCGCCGGTTGGCTGACTTCCGTCGGCAGGGTGTGGACCGTGCTGCAGGGGCTCGTCGTTCTGGGCTTCGCCGTCGCACAACTGATCTGCTGGCGCCGGGTTCGGCCGTGAGCACCGTCCCGGCGAGAGTAAGGCCCTGGCGGTTACTTCGGACCGTGGCCTCTGGTCCGTTACAGTGACCGGGTGCCGGTCTTCTACCAGCGCTCGCGCTGAGTGTTGTTGAGGCGGCCGCGGGCCTCTAGCTCAATGGGTAGAGCAACGGACTTTTAATCCGTGGGTTGTGGGTTCGAGCCCCACGGGGCCCACCAGAAGGTCGTTGTTCAAACCAACGACCTCACCGCTTTGAGTCCTGAACCGTCACGGGTTCAGTGCGGCCGATTATGTATGGACCAGCTCCGGGTGGACCACGGTCAGTTGGTGATCGTCGTGGTTCTGTTCGTATTCGGCTGGCGGCAGGTAGTCCGGGGTGGAGTGGAGCCGACCTGCCAGTCGAACAGTTTCGTTGGTAGAGCCACCTGGCACGGGCCCCCTTCACTCCTCCGGAAGGGCCGTCATGAGGTTCATGTCTATGAGAGAGCATCTCAGTGAACGCTTGGTGATCGATGGCTTGGTCCGCTGACGTGACGTACTCCACGACTACATCGACAAGGCGGGCGTGGCACCCCAACGACGCACGAGCGGGTAGAGATCGGACCAGACTCACCATGCTGTCGGTTGGAAATCACGGGGAATCGACGCCCAGTTCGTTGATCTGTTTAGCGATGAGGGAACGTGCATCCTCGCGGCTGATGCGCCCAAGCATGGCCGCGATGGCCAGCCCTTCGGAGGTTGCCGAGAGCAGCTCGGCCGTCTCCTGAGGAGGTAGGGAGCGCTGGTCGCCGCTGCCTTCGAGCAGATTGACGATGTTGTCATGACGTTCTCGCCAGGCGGCCGCGATCAGGTCAGCGATCCGGTCATCCTTCGTGCCGGCGGTGACGAACTCATACCAGATTGCGGTTCCGATCCGCTCGTCGGCCGAGCCCGGTAATCCCATGGTGAGGAGAGCCTCGAGCCGTTCACGGCGGGGCATGTCGCGGGACTCACCATGCTGCGCCGTCGCGCGCTGGATGAATAGCTTGCAGGCGTGTTGGATCAGCTCGGACTTGCTGCTGAAGTAGTGCTGCACCCGGCCCATCGACACCCCGGCGGCTTGCGCCACGCTCCGCAAACTCACGGCCCCGAGACCCTGCTCGGCCATCACCGCGATCACCCCGATCACGATTTCTTCCCGGCGTTCGTCATGGTCCACCCGCCTCGGCATGTCCTCGACCATACCAATGCACTCGCATTGCATGCCAGGCGTGAGTAGGTTACGATGCGATCGCATTGTAAAAATGGAGGTATGCATGGGGAGCAAGGAGTCGGTTGCCGGTCGACGACGTTTGCGGCTCGTGGTCCGCCGTGGCGTGCTCGCCGGGGGTGGTGCTCTCGTGCTGTTCTGTGCGGGGTTCGCTGGGCTGAACATTGCGCTCCTGAGTAGCGATTCACCGGTCGGTCACTGGCGCAGCGACGAAGCGGAGCAGGAGTACGAGCAGCTGTATGAGCAGACGATGGAGCTGCTGCCGGAGCCGGCAGAGCACCTAGACGTCCGGACCCGCTTCGGAACGGTGCGCGTCTACGTGTTCGAACCGCAGGCATCGCCGCCGGGAGGCGATGGTCGCGCTCCTGTGGTCCTGCTTCCCGGTTTCGGCGGGCCAGCCGTAACCTGGTATGCGAGCATCGCCGATCTGGCTGCTGAGCGGCCGGTGATCGCTGTCGACACCCTGGGCATGGCTGGCATGTCTGAGCAGGTCGAACCGATCGCGTCAGCTGACGATCAGGTCCGCTGGCTGCACGACGTGCTCACCGAGCTCGACGTTGATCGCGTCCACCTGGCGGGATTCTCATTCGGCGGATTGACCGCCGCAACTGTCGCATCCCAACACCCCGATCTCGTGGCCAGCCTCACGCTCCTCGACCCCGCCTATGTGTTCGCGCCAGTGAACAAGCGGTTCCTGGTGGGCGGGTTCGTCGCCAGCTTCCCGCTGATGCCAGACTCCTACGCGAGCTGGTACACCAGCTGGATCTCCGGGGGCACGGACGCGGCCAGAAGCAGCCCCCTCGCGGGCCTTCTCGACCACGGCCGACGCCACTACGCGACCACGCTCCCGGTACCCGAACAACTCCCCACCAGCACACTCGCTGAAATCGAGACGCCGACCCTCGCGGTGCTCGCCGGACAAAGCGTGGTCCATGACCCACAAGAGGCCGCCGAGACCGCAGCCACGATGCCCAATGTGCGGGTCCGGATAGAGCCCGACGCGTCTCACGCCGTCCACATCGAGCGCCATGACGCCCTCCTCCCGGTGATCTCGTCGTTCATCGCTAGCCACGACGGAGACGGCTCATGACCCAAGGCCAGAGGCAGCGGTGGAACCTGCGGGCGACGATCGGCGTCCTGGCCTGGATGGTGCTGTTCGCCGGGGTGCACGTCTACTGGGAACTCGGCGGAACCCTCGGGTTCGGAGATGCCGAGAAGACCACACCCGAGGTCGACTCGATCGCGACCGTGGCCTTTACCGTGGCGATCCTCCTGGCATTCTCGGCAGGGCTTGGCCTGGTCATCCTGTCCATGTCCCCCTGTCGGCACAAGCTGCCCCTGTGGGTCATGACCGGATACTCAGCGACAGCGACCGTTGTGCTGTGCGCCAGAGGAGTGAGCGGCCTCGTAGACACGTGGCTACGAGAAGCCGGTCTCGCCGACGGCGGAGTGTCCGGCCTGACCTACCAGCAGATCTACGGGGTGGCCGACCCGAGCATGGCGACGCTCGGGGCCTCGCACCTCATGGACATCAACTTTGTGGCCGGCGGAATCCTCTTCGGTCTCCTCTTCATCACCCGCGAACGCATGCGCACCAAGCCCACGAGGCACGAGCAGCCCACGTCACACGCTGAAAGCGCGACACCATGATCCCGTTCGGCACCGCGGGACCATTCCTTCGGCACGTGATCGCCGCCACTGAGAGAGGACACGTCAGAGCTTGGGACGTGTCCTGTCAGTGTGGTGGGTCTGTCCTGGGCGTGGGTGCTGCTCATGCGTTCTGAGGGCTGTTAAGCCTGGGGCATGCCTGGACGAGGAGAGCTCACGGACCGCGCCTGGAAGGAGATCGAACCGCTGCTTCCAGCCAACGGCAATGGACGTCGGTGGCGCGACCATCGGCAGGCAATCAACGGCATCCTGTCGCGGTCGAGGGTCTCGGTGTAGACCTCGAGTAGGTCCGCTTCGGCGCCGGGGACAGTCCGCAGACCTCGGCGACGTCGTCCCGTTCAGGAGTCGAGACGGCGCTCCCATTCCGTTGCGCGCATCCGGCCCGCAGCGAGCGCGACGAGAGCGATCGCCACCGGGATGATCCCGACGACGACGACGATCGTCTCGATCGGGACGATCAGCGACAGCGGCCCGGCGACGGCGATCGAGACAGGCATGAAGGCGATCGAGACGAAGAAGTCGAGGCTCGCGACTCTTCCGATCATCTCGAGCGGCACCAACCGTTGGAGCAGAGTCCCCCAGATCACTACGCCGGCTCCGGTGGCCGCCCCGACGGCGAACAGCGCTGCCAGCATCGCGATCAAGTCGGTCTCGAAGCCGAGTATCACGAGAGGGAGCGTGCCCCCGCCCCAGCAGAGCAGCATGAACGTCAGGTAGCGCCGCGGAAGCTTCAACGATGACACGACCAGGGAGCCGACGGCACCGCCGATGCCGTAAGCGGCCAGGAGGAAGCCGAACGAGGACTCGGCGTCGACGAAGCGGTCGCGGGTGAGGAAAGGCAGGAGTACCTCGATCGGACCCTGGATGATGAGCGCGAGCGAGGAACCGAAGATCAGCGTCCACAGCAGCCAGCGCGTACGCAGCACATATCCGACTCCGGCGCGAAGGTCGGTCCACATGCTCGTGCGCTCCTCGGGCAGCACCGGTCTGGTCGGCCCCTCGCGTCGGCTCAGGAAGAGCGTGATGACGAAGGCGATCGCGTACGAGCCGGCGACCAAGGCCGCCCCTACCGCGGGGAAGAACGCGCCGACGACGATCCCGCCGAGCGCCGGGCCGAGGCCCTGCCCCATCGAGGGACGGAGGGCACCTTCGAGCCCGTTCGCGGCGAGGAGTTGCGCGGGTGGGAGCACCTCGGGCAGGTACGCGCTGTATGCGGGGTAGAAGAACGCGCTGCCGGCACCCATGACGAGCGACGCGAGTCCGACGTGCCAGAGTTCGATCATCCCGCTCAGGGACAGCACCGCGACGGCGGTCATCATCGCCGCAGTGCAGCCCTGGACGGTGATGAGGATGCGACGCTTCGAGAAGCGATCTGCGACCACGCCGCCGACGATCGAAAAGGCGAACAGTCCCAGGCTCATTCCCGTCGCCACCGCCGAGAGCACAACGGGGCTGTCGTCGAGGGCGAGCACCTGGAAGACCATCACGATCGTCCACATCCCGGTGCCGAACACCTCGATGGCGACCGCGGCGAAGAGGAGACGGTAGTCCCGCGTCGCCAGCGGGCGGAGCGTGCGTAGACGGCCGGAGGTCCGGCCGCTCACGCCCGCACCTCGCCTTCTGCCATCGCGGTCAGGTCGAACCGGGGCCACTCGTCGACGTCCCTCAGCAGCTGCCGGTCGTGGGACGAGACGACGACGGCCGCCTGGGTGGCGCCGAGCGCATCGGTGAGTTCATCGACGAGCGCGATCGAGAGATGGTTCGTGGGTTCGTCGAGCAGGAGGAGATGCGGGCGCGCCGCGAGCACCAGCGCCAGATCGAGGCGGCGCTGCTGCCCCATGGAGAGCTCGCCCACACGCTTGCTCGCTTCGCGCGGGCGCAGCAGGCCGAGCTGCGACAACCCGACGGGCTCCGCGGCCCGCAGTGTGCCCGCGGCGACGAGCGCATCGACGTGCCGGGCAAAAACATCGCTCGCCCGCCGGTCCGGCGGCAGCGTCGTCTCCTGCCGGAGGAAACCCAGACGGGTGCCCTTCGGCATCCGGACCGTGCCGGTGTCGGGAGCGAGCTCACCCGCGGCCACGGTGAGCAGCGTCGATTTGCCCGCCCCGTTCGTACCGGTGACCACCAGTCGTTCGCCACGTGAGAGCCGGAACGAGACGGGACCGACGAGCCGTCCGGTGACATGGACGTCGTCAACGCTGAGCAGCACCGCGCCGGACCGGGAGGACAGCTCCGGAAAACGGAACACCTGCGGCGGCTCGGGCACCGTCACGGCATGTGCCTCGAGGGCCTCCTGGCGCCGGTGCACGCTCTGCACCAGACCGCCCGCGCGCGTTGCCCTGCCGTGCTTGTTCGTGCCCTTGTCCGGCCGCCAACCCGAGACGAGGCGGTTCTGCGCGGCACTGAGGCTGTCCTGCAGCCGGGCCAGCTCCGCCTGCTGCCGCTCGTACTCCTGTTCCCAGCGTTCTCGCTCGGCAGCACGCCCCTCGCGGTAGCCGGTGTAGCCGTTGCCGTAGACGCGCGGACGACCGTCCGGCGTGGGGTCGAGGTCGACAACGGTGTCCGCCAGATCGGCGAGCAGCGCGCGATCGTGACTGACCACCACGACACCGCCGCTGCGGGTTCGCAGCCGTTCGGTCAGGTACTCGAGACCGCTGCGATCAAGGTGGTTGGTCGGCTCGTCGAGGAGCAGGAAGTCGTCGTCAGCCCCCAGTAGGCACGCCAGTCGAACGCGGTACCGTTGCCCCACGGAGAGCTCGGCGAGTGGCCGCGACATATCGGTTTCGGCGCGGAGTGCTTCGAGGGCGACCTGCACCCGCCGCTCCGCATCCCACGCGTCGAGCAGTTCTGCGCGTTCCAGTGCAGCCGCGTAGGCGTCCGCGGCTGCGTCGGTCTCGTCGGCGAGGGCCAGGGACGCGGCGTCGAGCTCCGCAAGAGCAGCGAGCGACTCCGCGATCGCGTCGGCGACAGCCTGCCCGACAGTGCGACTGTCGGCGGCGTCCATCTCCTGTTCAGCGAGGCCGAGCGTGCCGGTGCGCTGCACCGTGCCGCTGTCGGGCTGCAACATGCCGGCCAGGACGTGCAGGAGCGTCGTCTTTCCTGTTCCATTCTCGCCCACGATCGCGATCCGCGACGAGGGTGTGACGACCAGGTCGACGTGATCCAGAACCTGGGTGATGCCCCGCATGACGCAGACGTCAGCGGCGAGGAGTTGCGCGCGATGGCGCGCGGGTAGGCAGTGGGTGGGGGTGAGCATGCAAGTCCTTCGAGACGGCGCACCTCAAGCGCAAGGCAGGAGGACACGCGAAATGACGGCGACCTCAGGGGTCAGAACGAGCGGCCGCCGCGGCCTCGGAGATACTCAACGAGCGCGGTAGGCCTGCTCAGCCGTCACAGGAAGTACAAATGCATGGGCATCAGTGTAGCGCACGACCACGTCAGAGCAGGCGGCGCAGCGAGGCCTCCCAGAGCTTGCGGCTCTCCTGCGCAGGTCGTGCCCCCTCGGTGATCTCCACGGCGAGCGAGAGGTAGAGACCGACGAGGATCTGCGGGCGGAGGTCGGTGGTGTCGTCGGGATCGATGCCGAGACGCTTGATGTAGGCGTCGCGCAAGCGGCGACCGAGTGACTCATGCAGGTGGGCAAGCTGTCGCTGCACACGAGCGTCGTCACCCAGCCGGGCTCGGACCGCCTGCCGCCGCCGGTCGAGGTCGGTGGTGGGAATCGCGAACAACTGACCGGCCGCCCAGTTCAGCGTCTCGATGGCGTCCAAGTGCTCCGGTGCGGTGCGGACGAGGTCGGCGAGGTACTGGGTGTAATCGTCGCCGAAGAGCGTGAGCTCCTTGTAGGGGAAGTAGCGGAAGAAGCTGCGCTGGGACACCCCGGCACGCTCGACGATGTCCTCGACCTTCGTCCCCTCGTAGCCGCGTTCTTCGTACAGCTCGATCGCCGCAGTCTGGATGGCCAGCCGGGTGGCGGTCTTGTGTCGAACGCGCGCACCACCCTGGTCGGCCATCACACCCATGAGGACCACCGTAGACGAATTCATCCGTCGTTCATCCGACCGCAAACTGGCATATGTGCCACTTCTGCATCATGAAGGGCATGCACACTCTGGTCCCGCCGAACTGGCGCCCGCTGCCGCTCCTGGGTCCGCACGCCGCACGTGAACACGCGCTGTACCGTGCCGCCGCGCTCAGCCATGCCACCCCGGCCGAGCTCACCGAGTGCCCGGATGACTTGGTCTGGCTCGATCTGCGTACCCGCGGAGAACTCGAGGCGGAAGCCACGGAGCACGTGCCGGCGGCCTGGGCGCACGTGCACGCACCATTCCTGGAGATCGAGGTCCAGGCCGGCCAGGAAGCCGACACCCTGGAGGGCCTCATCAACGGCACCACTACGTTCGGCGACCACTACTGCCACATGCTGGATGCCGCCACCGCGAATATCGCCCACGTCCTGCGCACGATCGGCTCGACCGAGCGCGCAGTCGTCATCGCCTGCCAGGGTGGTCGCGACCGCACCGGCCTGATCTCGGCAATCCTGCTGCTCATCGCGGGGGCGCCACCGCAGGTCGCGATCGACGATTACCTGCGCACCAACGAAGACCTACGAGAGAACCTTCAGCGCCAGCCGGGCGGGGAGCAGACCCAGGAACTGTTCACCAAGCTCGACCTCGTCTGCCGCCCCGCGGACATCGCGCAAGCGATCGACCACCTGGCCGGTCGCGGAGGCATCCGGGCATACCTCGCAGATCACGTCAGCGCCACGGACTACGACCGGCTCGCCCGGAACATTCGTATGCGGCTCGGCCTGGAGCCGGCGCCATCAGTCCCCTCCCATCCCGTCACTGCCCTCACGGATAAGGAACCGGCACCATGACACGCAGACCCCTCGGCACGGCAGCGATGGCCGCCGTGCTGGTCGCAGGACTCGCAGGATGCGCCGCGGATGCCGGAGGCGCCCTCGAGCACGACGCATCGGCCGTCACCGGCGGCACGATCCGCATCGGGCTCGACATCGAGGTCTCCTCGGTCGACCCGTTCAGTCCATGCCGTCCGGGGGATCGACTTCGCAGTGGAGGCGGGGGCCACCATGGGCATCGTCGGCGAATCCGGCTCCGGTAAGTCCACGACGGCCAGAGCGATCGCGGGACTCGTGCCGCTCACGCGCGGGTCGGTCCGGTTCCGGGGCCGCCCCGTGCGTCACCGTCCGGGCAAGGGCGGCGTGCAGATGATCTTCCAGGATCCGATCGCCTCCCTGAACCCGCACCGGCACGTGCGCGACGTCGTCGCCGAGCCCTTGGTCATCACCGGGATCAAGCGACAGGCCGCACGCCTGCCAGCCGAGCAGGCGCTGTCGGATGTGGGTCTCGATCCGGACGTCTTCGGCGCCCGCCGCGCGCATCAGCTCAGCGGCGGCCAGGCGCAGCGGGTGGCGATCGCACGCGCCCTGCTCGCCCGACCTGCGTTGCTCATCGCCGACGAACCCGTCTCCGGGCTGGACGTCTCGGTCCAGGCCGGGATCATCAACCTGCTTCATCGCAGCACGGCGGAGCAGGGAACGGCGTTGCTGTTCGTCTCACACGACCTCAGCGTGGTGCGTTCCCTGTGCCAGAGCGTGCTGGTGCTCTATCAAGGACAGGCCCGCGAGCAGGGACACTGCTCAGATGTCCTGGACAACCCCCAGCACCCCTACACGCGGGCACTGATTGCCTCGGTCCCGGAACCGGGCCGCAGCCTTGCTCAGATCCCCGTCCCAGAGTCACGGGATGGTGGCCGCCTCGCTATCGCGACGAACCGTTCGCCTTCCGCCGCAGCCACAGGACGACCGCAGTGATCGCGAGCAGGATGATGGCCACGAAGGTCAACCAGCGCAGCCCCCTGATCACCATCCCGAGCACCGACAGCACCAGCCATGCGATCAGCAGGAACGCCAGGAGACCACCCATGACGCGAGCATAAGGTTCCCGAGCCTGGCCTGCCCAGCCGCGCCTGCTGTACCGGAGCGCCAGGTGCCGGCAGGCTGGAAGTGGTGAGTCCCGCCGTCGAACGTCACATCCACTGGCTCACACCGGCGCGCCGGGCCGGGTGGTCCACCCGGCCCGGCCGCTCGCACACTCCTTCACGCGCCGACTCAGCGCACCTTCTGGAAGAAGGAGCGGATGTCCGCCACGAGCAGGTCGGGAGCCTCCATCGCCGCGAAGTGCCCGCCGCGGTCGAACTCCGACCAGTGCACGATGTGGTGATCCCGCTCGGCGATCGCTCGCACCCCGGAGTCGTTCGGGAACACCGCCACCCCGGAGGGCACCTCGGAGCGCTCGGCTGTCTGACCCCAGGTGGCCACCTCTTCCCGGTACAGCCGCGCCGCCGAGGTCGTCGTCCCGGTGAACCAGTACACGCTGACGTTGGTGAGCAGCTGGTCCAGCGAGACCGCGTCCTCGGGCAGCTCGTGCGCCGGGTCGGTCCACTCCTGGAACTTCTCGATGATCCAGGCCAGCTGACCCGCCGGAGAATCGGACAGGCCCACCCCGAGGGTCTGCGGGCGGGTCGACTGGATCATCGCGTACCCGGCACCGTCGAACGCCTTCGCCTCCTCCTGGGCCAGCCGCTCCTGCTCGGTCTCGCTCAGCCCGGCGAGTTCCTCGGGATCACCCGACGGCGAACCCAGACCGCCGTTGACGTGCACGCCGATCACTTGCTCGGGTGCGATCCGACCCACCTCGGGCGAGACCACCGATCCGGTGTCCCCGCCCTGGGTGCCGTAGCGGGAGTAGCCGAGCCGGCGCATCAGTTCTGCCCAGGCCCGGGCGATCCGGGCGATGTTCCACCCGGGCTCTGTGGTCGGTCCGGAGAATGCGAAGCCCGGGAGCGAGGGTGCCACCACATGGAAGGCGTCGGCCGCATCACCGCCGTGGGCCACCGGATCAGTGAGCGGACCGATGATCTCCAGGAACTCCACCACTGAACCGGGCCAGCCGTGCGTGAGCAGCAGCGGGGTCGCCTCCGGCTCGGGTGAGTGCACGTGCAGGAAGTGGATGTTCTGGCCGTCGATCTCGGTGGTGAACTGGGGAATCTCGTTCAGTGCCGCCTCCCAGTGGCGCCAGTCGTAGCCGGTGCGCCAGTATTCGGCGATCCGGCGCAGGTAGCTGGTCGGGGTGCCGTAGGACCAGCCGACCTCGCCGAGCTCGTCGGGCCAGCGGGTCTCGGCCAGGCGGCGGTGCAGGTCGTCCAGGTCGGTCTGCGGGATGTCGATACGGAACGGACGGATCTCTTCGGTGTGCATAAGCTCGACGCTAACCACGCTTCAGGACACCTATTGTCCTGAAGTCCTGCGAGGATGCATTCATGCTGGAAACCTCCGCTCGCCTGCTCCACCTGCTCTCCCTGCTCCAGCTGCGCCAGGAGTGGTCCGGCGAAGGTCTGGCCACCCGCCTGGACGTGGACGTCCGCACCGTTCGCCGGGACATCGACAAGCTGCGCAGCCTCGGCTACCCGGTGGACTCGACCCGCGGCACCGCCGGCGGCTACCGACTGGCAGCGGGCACGTCGATGCCACCTCTGCTGCTGGACGACGAGGAAGCGGTCGCCGTAGCCATCGGGCTCCGCGGGGCGGCTGTCGGTTCGGTCTCCGGTCTGGGCGAGACGGCGGTGAGCGCCCTGCTGAAGCTGGAGCAGGTGCTGCCCTCCCGGCTGCGCCACCGGGTCCGGGCGCTGCACGGCGCCACCGTGTCCCTCGGCGGCGGTCAGGACGCGGTGGATCCGGAGATGCTCACCATCATCGCGGCCGCCTGCCGCGACCACAAGCGGCTCCGGTTCTCCTACCGCGAGCGCCGGCGGGAGGTGGAACCGCTCCGCCTGGTGCATACCCCGCACCGCTGGTACCTGGTGGCCTGGGACGTGGAACGGTCCGACTGGCGCACCTACCGGGTGGACCGGATCGACACCCCGCCCACGCCCGGCAGACGGTTCACCCCGCGCCCGCCACCGGCCGACGACCTCGGCGCCTACGTCTCCACGGCGATCTCCTCCGCGCCCTACACCCACCGCGCCCGCTTGCTGCTGCACACCTCGGCCGCCGAGGCCGCCGAGGCCATCTCCCCCACCGTCGGGCGCATCGAACCTGCCGGGGACCGCAACTGCATCCTGCACACCGGGTCACACTCCCTCGACGAGATCGCGCTCTACGTGGCACTGCTGGACGTCGGCTTCGACGTGCTCGACCCGCCGGAGCTCGCCGACCGCATCCGCGCTCTCGGCGACCGGCTCCGCTCCGTGCAGCACCTGCCCACGGGTCGAACGGACTAGACAACCGACCCAGCCGTGATGGGGCTGCTGCTAGGGTCCTGTCCGTCCCGACAACTTCATCACCGAGAGGCCGTCTCTGTGCGACCTGACAACGGCGCCCTCGCCGCCCACCCCGAGCAGTTCGAGTACGCCCCATCGACAGCGAAGACTGTCGCCTTCGCCGCAACCGCTGCGGTGCTGCTGATCGGAGCGATCCTGGTCGTCCTCAACTTCGATGCCGTCCAGCAGGCCGGTGCGGAGTACCGTGGCCGCCGCGCGCGGGTGCTGGCGCCGTACTTCGGCTACATCCTGATCGGGTTGGGGCTGTTCTTCGGGATCTGGGCGGCGCTGCACGCCACCCGCACCGGCACCTGGCGGATGCGCAGTGGGCAGGCGCTGAAGCAGCAGAACTGGGTGCTGGCCGGGGACCTGAACGAAGCACACCAGCGACTGGCCACCGCCGACCCCCGGATCTATCTGCCGCTGCCGGTCTCTCGGCAGGCCGATGCCGCCCGCCGCCGGCTGCGTGTCTACACGGTGCAGGGCGCTCCGGTCACCTACCTCACTCTCACCGCAGGAGCCGGAAAGAACGAACAGCACCTGCCGGTGATCACTTTCGAAGGGCCTGCGCACGAGGCGTTCGAGCGGGTGCGACGCCGCCTCCGGAAGCCGTTCAAGGGCTGACCGCGGCGCGGGCTCGCTCTCGCAGCCTCCCTGGCGCTCGGGTGGTCCGGTCAGAGCAGATCGACCGCCGGCGCCACCACCACCAGGTACATCACAGCGAGCAGCACTGTGTGCACCACACAGAACCCGAGCGCCTCGCCGACCTTGCCGCGGGTGCGGAAGTGTCCGGCGAGCTTGCCGGCGAACGCGGTTGGGTGGGTGATGTCCCAGGTGTTGAAGCGCAGGTAGCGGCCCAGATACATCCCGAACGCCACCAGGACCAGCACCGCGAGCACCAGCAGCCAGGGGTCCAGCCGCTGCAGCGGCTGGTCGTCATTCGGATACCGCAGCAGCACGTATAGCGTCTGCACCAGCAGCGTGTTCAGCAGGGTGTTCAGCACACCGGACAGGGCCAGGCTGAGCACCAGAACGATGTCGTACCAGAGCGGCACCGCTTCATCCTGCTTGCGGTGGGAGAAGTTCAGCTCGGTGATCAGGTAGGCCGAGTTCGGCAGGAACAGCAACCAGGCCAGGCCGAACACAATCAGGACCACCCAGAGCAGCAGGGAGCTGCTCAGTGCGATGGCCACCAACATCCCGATACCGGCGAGGACCAGCACACCCGCCGGAGCCACCGACAGGGCGATGTTCAGCACCATCGGCCGGTACAGCACCGTCCGATACAGCGGAGCGCGCAGCAGGATGAGGATCAGTGCGTACACATTCAGCAGCACCACGCCACCGGCGACCACCAGGACTGAACTCACCCGGTCATGATGCCGCAGCCGGGAGTGAGCAGGTGCGTGTACGCCAGCCCCAGCGGCTCATCGACCTGGTCGGGGCAGTGCGGGTGCGAACGGCGGCGCAGCACTCGGTCAGGGATCGACCCGCCCGTCCGGCCGGCCGCGCTGGTGCCCAGGCCGGAACGGTTACCGTGGCCCCATGCGGATGCGGGTCAAGCTGCTCGTCTGGGGCGGGCTGGTTCTGGTGTGGGCGGGCGCCCTGGTGCTCGGCTGGGGCAATGTCGAGTCCGAGACTGCGAATCCGTTGCTCTCCCTCGGCTCGGCGCAGGACCTGATCCCGGAGGCGGACCCGGACATCCCGGACTCGCAGTACTACCTGGCCACCGGGCATCTGCTCGTGCTGGTGGCGGTCACCGCGGCCGCCGTGCTGCTGCCGCTCGCGGGCGGCCGGCTGCGGATCGTCGCCGGGCTGCTCACCCTGGCCGCGGGCGGCTGGCTCGGCTACGTCACCTACACCGGTGAGACCGCCGACGGCGGGTGGTCACCCACTGCCACCTACGTCACCGCCGGGGTACTGGTCCTGGTCGCCGTGCTGTACCTGGCCGGGCGGCCGGGGCCGGTGGCGGTCGGTGCCGGGCTGGTCGGCCTGGCGGGGGCAGCCTGGAACACCAATGCCGCAGTGGAGCTCCTCCTCCCGCACGGCCGGCCGGGTCTGGGCTCGATCGCGTTGACCGTGGGGTTCCTGGTGGTGGCCGCTGGCTGCTTCGCCGCACTCGGCGAACGGCCGCGCCGGCGGCGGTAGCGCCCGTCCCGGAGCAGCGCCACCGGATCGCCGTCATATGCGGGTATCCGGTCCGGGTCAGAAGCGGTAGCGAACGATCCACACACCGCGGCGGGCCTGGGCCGGCCAGGCCGCGAACCACCGCCCGAGGAGGCGATAGGCGGGGTTGAGCAGCTCACGTTCGGGGGCCGCGTCGCCGAACTGTTCCTCGAGGAACGTCAGTCTCGGGTTCAGCGCAACGAGTTCCTCCGGATCGGAGAAGCCGAAGCCCCGGAACTCCTTCGGCATCCCCACCACCTGGGTGAACCGGCCGTTCATGCGTGCGACGAACGGCGTGTAGGCGTTGAAGACGAGCTCACCGCGCGCGACGTGGTCAGTGAGTTGCATCAGCACCCGACGGTTGTCCGCCTCACTGAGGAAGCCCAGCACGCCGTCCGCGACGATGATGGTCGGGCGGCCGCGGGGAATCGGTTCGAGCCAGTCCGGATCGAACAGGGATCGGCCGATCTGGTGGACGTTCTCTCGGGGCGGTAGCAGTTCGCGGCGCAGCGCGATGACCTCGGGGAAGTCCTGGTCGTACCAGTCCACGGACTCCGGCACGTCGAGACGAGACCTCCGGGTCTCCAGACCGCACCCGACCTCCACGACGACGGCATCCGGATACCTGCGGATGAAGTCCTGGACAGCGCGGTCGAGCATCCGGCTGCGGATCGCGACGGACTCCCGCACCCCGGTGGGCAGCCTCAGCTGCCGAGCGGCACGGCCGAGGCGGTCGAGGGTGTCGAGAGCGAGGTCGTCGCCCAGGAGCGGACGCCTCGATCGAGCGTCGACCGCTCGGCCCTTCAGCGTGATCAGCAGGGTCTTCTGCATCGGGGTGAGATGGTCGAGGGTGGCTGCTGTCATCGTCGCTCCCTGGAGTCGTCACGATCGTCGAGGGCGACGCTCTCAGCCGTGGTCGGCCGCAGCAAGGAGAATCTCTCCTGCAGGCGCTGCAGCGCGCGTCGGTCAGCGGCGGTCCGGTCAGCGGTTCGGGTCGCGGTACTTCGCCATCGGGTCCGAGTTCCCCAGATCGTTCAGGGTGCTGCTGTCGCCGGAGCTGCTCTGCGGCAGGTGGCTGCTTCCTTCCGCCTCGCGCTGGCGCTGCTTCTGCATCGCCAACATCCGCCAGATCAGCACGGCACCGCCGAGCACCGCCACACCGAGGAGCAGCGGAACCATCAGGTCGCTGTCGATGACGTCGAACACCATCGCGAGCACGATCGCACTCAGAAGCACACCTTCCACCATGGCGAAGCCGATGAGGAACTTGACGAAGGCTTGACTGGCGGAGGAGGACTCGGGGGTGGACTGGCTCATGCGGCTTATCATCGCCGGTGTGACCGGCGCTGACAATCGGCAGCTCTGCCCACCGGTGGCCCCCAGCACACGCCACCGCAGCGGGCTCGTTCGGTCCTGGGTGAACCTGCTCAACGGCTCCACCGCGGCCGGGGTGCTGTTGGCGCAGGCGGGTGGTGCCAGCACCCGGCCCGGTCCGGAGCTGCTGCTCCTGGCCGAGGGCTACCGCTGGCCCTTCCCCACCGGTGGCGCTTTCACCGTGGGAGATGTGGTGATCAGCCGTCACCGGCTCGAAGAGCTGACCCGGCGCTACCCCCGGGTGCTCTGCCACGAGGAACGGCACAGCCGGCAGTGGATGGTGCTCGGACCGCTGTTCCTGCCGCTCTACCTGCTCACGATGGCCTGGTCCTGGCTGCGCACCGGGGACCGGGCAGCGGCGTGCTGGTTCGAGGTGTCAGCCGGGCTGGCCGACGGCGGCTACCAGCAGGTGCCCACCCGGCGCCTGGGCGAGTCGCTCCGCGCACTGCTGCGCCAGGTGGATCGTCGCGGGTCTCGCCGCCACCGGTAGCCAACGGCAGCGAGACCCGGCGCCGATCGGTCAGCTCTGCAGGTCCACCACCCCGTAGAGCACGCCGTCCTGACCGCCGGCCACCAGCACCTGCTCCGCACCGGAACCGACGATCGCCGCTGTGGACTGGGTGTAACAGGTGAGCACCTGCAGCACCTGCTCCGCCGTCTCCTCGACGAGGTCGATCCGGGCGAGCATCCCGCTCTGCGAGACCAGCCAGTACACCCCGTCCTCGTCGGGGCTCGGCACGGGCTGGGCGCCGAAGTTGCGCGGCACCGCATCGGCGGACCAGATCTGCCGGCCGTTGTCCGGATCGAACAGGTGCACCGACCCGCTGAACCCGTCCAGCAGCAGGATGCCCTGGTCGGTCAGCGTGGGCGGGGTGTAGACCACCTGCTGCAGCTCGAGGTCGTCCCCTTCGCCGAGCCACACCTGTTCGCCGGTGGCCGCCTCGAGGGCCACGGCATTGCTGAACCGGGTGAACAGCACCGCGCCGTCAGCCAGGATCCGCACGGAGCAGGCCCACGGTCCGTACAGCACAGTGCCGTACCGGTCGTCCTTGTCGGTGAGCTGGTGGCGCCACACCTCCTCCCCGGTGCGGGCGTCGAAGGCGTAGGCGTTCCCGTCACCGCTGCCGGCGTACACCCGGTCCCCGTCGCACTCCGGACGCCCGGCGTAGATGCCGTTCAGCTCAGCTGTCCACTGCACCTGACCGGTCAGGTCCAAACAGGCCAGCTGCTCGCCGGTGGAGAGGAAGATCCGCGGTTCGTCGTCGACGTCCGCGATCGCGAGGTCACCGGCCAGCGGCGCCCCGAGATCCACCGACCAGCGCGCATGACCGGTCACCGGGTCGAGCCCGTACAGGTGATGGTCGCTCGAGGGCACCAGCAGGGTGTCGCCGTCCGGGGTGAAGACCGGGGCGCGGTAGACCGGGCCGATGCGGGAGCGCCACTCCGGCCGGACCGCACGGTAGGTGGGCCGGAACGCGGCCACCTCACCCTTCGTCGTCGCCGCCACCACGAGACCGTCCCGGGAGGCGAGGCCGCCCTGGATCCGCCCCTCGAGGGAGGTGCTCCACCCGATCCGGGTAGAGGCGACGGGCAGCTCGAACTCGACAACGTCGTCGTACCGGTGCTCGTTCTCGCCCAGCACACGCAGCTCGAGCTTGTGCCGTCCCGGCGGCAGATCGGCCACGTCCACCTGGCCGGTCCACCGGCGTGCGGGCCGGTCGGACTGCTCCAGCTCGGTCCAGCCGCCCTCGATCTTCCCGTATGCCAGCGGGTACGGGCGGGCCTGTACCGCGGCCACCGCGGCCCGGTGCGGAACGTCCACCCGCAGATCCACCGCGGAGTGGTCCGCCACCGCCCTGGCCCGTACCGGCCCGAGGGCGTCCCGGCCTGGCCCGGTCAGGCTGATGGCGGTGAGCTTCTCCTCGGTGACGTCACCGTCGTCGGGCACGGTGACCTCGGTGACCTCCAGCACCGGGCCGTCCTCGCCCTCGCTCTCCTCGATCCAGTAGTAGTACGGGCCGTTCTTCAGTGAGTTGCCCATCACCTGGGTGGCGCCGTTGAAGGTGGACACGTTCGTGACGTGCCGGTGCCCGGCGAAGATCGCCCGGACCGGGTACGGCTCGATCAGGCTGAGCAGCTCGTGGTCGTTCTGCACGTAGTTCCAGTCCGTGCTCATCGGGAAGTGCAGGAACAGCACGATCGGGGTGCCGTGGGGCACCTGGCGCAACTCCTGACGGAGCCAGTTGAGCAGCTCGGCGTCGAAGTACCAGCCCCACTCCATCATCACCAGCGGGTCCAGACCGATCACGTGGAGACCACCGGAGGCGAAGCTGTACCGGCGCGCCTCAAGGTGCTCGTCGTAGGCCTCCAGCGCGTCCACGAGGTACTGGTTCTCGTGGTTGCCCGGCACCTCCTTCATCTTGCCCTGGAGCTCGTCCGGGATGATGTCGGTGTAGCGCGCGAACTCGTCCGCGGCACCGAGGTCGGTGATATCACCGCAGTTCAGCACGAACGCGGGGTCTCGGTCGACGATATCGGCGAGGATGCGCTCCAGTGCAGCGGTGCGGTCCGGCTCCTGGACGTTCACATGGGTGTCGGTGACCATGGCGAACGCATGCTGGCCACCCCCGCCACCGCCGCCCACGGCGTGCACGCGGGAGCCGGCCACGGCCACGCTGAGCGCGCCGATCCCGCCTCCGACGAGCACCGACCGTCGACTCACCGACGGTGGCTGCGCACCGACGAGCGCATCGGACATCGTGTTCTCTGCCATCAGGATGTTTCTCCTTCTCAGGTCGCCGTGGCGGCACGCGACACCTAGGCAGCGTCACCGCTGCCTGATCCCGGCCGCGGCCCCAGCGGCTCGTCTGCTCGGACAGTCAGGCTGTGTACCTACCCCACCTCTCTGGGTTCCCCTGCTTCTGTGGTGCGCCGGTCCCCCGCCGGCACCTAGGTCTGGTTCCGCTCCGCCCGCAGCCGCCCGGCCCCTGCGGTGAAGACGTCCGCGTAACGCTGCAGCAGGCGGCGGGAGACGTCGACCACGTCACCCCCGGCGGGCGCTGTGCCGGACGGCGGGCCCTGGTCGAGGAATGCCCGCTCCAGCTGCTGCAGCTGCTCCTCGAGGACGGACCCGTCACCCGAGACGGGCTGCAGGCGCGCCCAGCGGCGCCACCGGTCGGCGTAGTAGGCCACCAGGCCGCTCCACAGCCGGGCGGAGTAGTCGTCCAGGTAGCCGTCGCCGACCTGCCCCCACACGGTGACCAGCCGCCGGGCGTTGTCGGCGAGCACGGCTCGGCCGGCCTCGTCCCGCGCCCAGGCAGTGGCGGCATCCTCCCAGGTGGCGTACCGGAACTCGGCACGAGTGGCAAGCAGAGCCTCCAGGTCCTCGAAGACGGCGAAGAACTGCGCCGCAGCGGCCTGGTCCCGGACTCCGTCGGTGTCAAAGGCCGCGAGGAAGGTCAGCTCCGCACACCGCGGCAGGATCGCCAGCGCCACCTCCACCAGGTCCCGACCCAACGGCCCGGGCACCCGGTCCGGGGCTGCCTCGGCGACCTCGAGCAGCTGCCGCCAGGCGCGGACCAGGATGGCCGGGTCGTACCACAGCAGCGCCGTAACCTCCTCGGCGAGCCGGCCGCCGTCGAGTGGATCGACGGTGGGACGTTGGCTGAGCAGACCGGTGTAGGCCTCCGGGAAGATCAGGTACTCACCGCTGTCGAGCACTGTGGCGGCCAGGTCCTGCCACGCGGCCGCAGCCGTCGCACTCAGGTCGGGGTCGGTGAGCCGGTACCGGCGGCGCGCCCGGTCGGCGAGCCAGGTCGGCAGCGACGGCGGTCCCTCCCAGACCAGGTCGAGCACGCGTTCGTAGTACACCGGCGTGGTGCGGGTGGCCTCCATCGAGAGGCCGAGTCCGGTCGGGGGGTGCGGCCCGGTCAGAGCGGACTCGATCGCACCATCGAGACCCGGCAGGTCGGCGATCGGCTCCGAACGGCCGCCGAAGTTCAGCAGGGCACACCAGATCCAGTCCTGGCCACCGAAGGCGTCGAAGCGGGGCCACTGTGGCTCCGTCTCGGCCCACAGATCCAGCAACCTCACCCGGCCCGGGATGTCGTCGAGGAAGGTGCGCACCCGCTCCGGGGTCCAGAAGTGGCTGTCGTAGGAGAACGGCCAGGTCTGCAGGTACCACTCGGCGCGGGAGTCGGCATCGGTCAGGCCGGCATGCAGTGCCGCGGCCACCCGGCCCGGGTAGCCCGGGTCGGACTCGACCGGCACCATCTCGATGAACGGGTCGGCCGCGTACCGGTGGTCGGTACCCCAGAAGTCCTGCTGGGTGCGCACCACAGCTGCGGCGAGCCGGCGGAAGAGCGGGTCCTCCGGATCGAGTACCCAGGTGCGGTGCCCCTGCCAGGACCGTTCCCGGGCGCTCGGCGCCAGGGCGCGAGGCACCTGCCCGGTGAAGGCGGGCAGCACCGGGCGCATCCCCAGCTCCCGTTGCCGGTGCAGGATCTTCCCTGCGAGGTCGCGGTGGGAATCGATCCAGCCCGACGGCGGAGGGCCGGCGTGCCCATCCAGGTTCCCCATGGCCAGCCAGGGGAAGTAGGCGGGGCCGGAGAGGAACTCGGCTGCCTCGTCCGCGCTGAGCCCTTCATCGGTGAGCACCTGATACAGCACCGCCTCGTGACCCACGAGCATCAGCGGGGTGGTGATCCCGCGCAGCGCCATCCAGTCGATCTCGGCTTCCCAGGCGTCCCAGTCCCACCAGGGGGTGGTGTAGCCAAAGGTGCAGAAGTTCAGGTAGTAGGTCTCGGCCACCCGGGCCACGCCGTCGCGGACCGGTGCGTCCGGCAGGTGCTCCGGGGCCGGGGGCCGCAGGTCGTCCCAGCTGACCTCGAGCCCACAGCTGGTGCGCAGGTACTCGTGCAGACCCACTGCGGCGCTGCCGGCGTCGGTGGCGCGCACCAGCAGACGCCCACCACGGGCCTCGGTGCGGTACTGCCGGCCGGTGCGTTCCAGCCCGGCGAACCGGACCTGATCCGCCTGGGCACCGAGCACGCGGCGGGCGAGATCGCCCAGGGCCGGTGCCCAGCCGGGCGGCTGCTCCTGCGTGCTCATTCCTTGATCGCCCCCTGACTGATACCGGCGATGAAGTTGCGCTGGAAGATCAGGTACATGATCACGATCGGCGCCACGGTGATGATCGTGGCGGCGGCGAGCAGCGGGATGTTGGTGGTGTACTGCCCCACGAACAGGCCCAGCCCGGCGGGTGCTGTGCGCATCGCCGGGTCCTGCATCAGCACGATCACCAGCAGGAACTGGTTCCAGGTCCACATGAACACCAGCACGGCCAGCGTGGTCAGTGCCGGTCCGGAGAGCGGCAGCAGCACCCGGCGCAACAGGGTGAAGTCGTTCGCGCCGTCGATCCGGCCGGCCTCCACCAGGGAGGGCGGCATCGAGGAGAAGTGCGACTGCATCCAGTACACGCCGAACGGCAGCAGCAGCGCCACCACGCCGCCGATCACGCCCAGGTAGTTGTTCGTCAGGCCCACGTTGCGCAGGTTGAAGTACAGCGCGATCACGATCAGCTCCACCGGCAGGGTGAGGCCGAGCACGAAGAACACGGACAGGTGCTTACCCGCCCACGGGTGCAGCACGGCGAGGGAGAACCCGGCCAGGATCGCGCAGAGCGCGTTGATCGGCACCGCGGCCAACGCCACGATGAAGCTCGACCGCATCAGGTTGTTGTAGCCGCCCTCCTGCCAGGCGAGCACGAAGTTCTCCCAGTGGAACGTCTCCGGCAGCGCCAGACCGGCCACGGTGGAGCCGGACTCGTGCAGTGCGGCCAGCACCAGGGAGACGAACGGCAGCAGGATCAGCAGTGCGAGCACGATGAGGAGCCCGTAGCGCAGCACGAGCCCGGTCGTGGAGGATCTCATCAGGGTGCCTCCCGGGTGATGCGGCGGATCAGCGTGACAAAGATGATCACCAGCACGGTCAGCGCGATCGCGAGCGCGCTGGCGGTGCCGACCTCACCGCGGGTGAAGGCGAGCCGGTAGACCAGCAGGGCCGGGACATTGGTCTGGTTGGCCGGGCCGCCGTTGGTGGTGACGAACACCAGGTCGAAGCTGGCCAGGGCGGCGATCGTGGTGATCACGCTGGCGATGGTGATCTCCGGGCGCACTCCGGGCAGGGTGACGCTCAGGTGCTGGCGCAGCGGGCCGGCGCCGTCGATCTTCGCGGCTTCGTACAGGGCCGGGTCGATCTTCTGCGCGCCGCTGAGGAAGAGCATCATGCACAGTCCGCTCATCACCCAGGTGCCGATGAACCCGAGCGCGTACAGCGCGAGGTCGTAGTCGCCGAGCCAGGCCCGGGTGATCGAGTCCAGGCCGATGGCGGACAGGAACTGGTTGATGATGCCGGTCTCGGCGTACAGCCACCGCCAGGTGATACCGACGGCCACCAGAGGCAGCACCTGCGGCAGGAAGAACACGGTGCGGAAGAAGGTCATCCCGCGGCGCACCTTGCCCATCAGCAGTGCCGTCATCACCAGACCCACGGCCACCGGGATCACCGTGAAGAACACGATCAGCACCAGCGCGTTCAGCACGGACCGGAACAGCTCGGAGTTCTGGAAGATCTGCGCGTAGTTGTCCAGACCGGCCGAGGTTGGCGCCTGCACCCCGTCCCAGTCGAGGAAGGAGAGCTGGATGGTGTTCAGCGCCGGGTAGATGACGAACCCGATGTAGATCAACAGCGCCGGCAGCAGGTAGACGAGGGCTTTGGTCCGCCGCCGCCTGGTGGCGCTGCTGGAGCGCCGAGAGGCGGTGCGGCCGCGGGTCTGCTGCGGCCGCACCCCCTCGGTCGTGGCTGGGTCAGCCATGGTAGGACGTCCAGGTTTCCTGCATCGAGGTGAGGAACTGATCCGGTTCCATCTGGTCGGAGATGATGCCCTGGATACCGGCGGTGAGCTGATCGATCATCCCCGGTGCGGCGAAGTCCGGGAACGGCACGATGTTGTCGTTCTCCGCCACCGGGGTGAACGCCTCCGCGACCTCACCGAGAGTGCCTTCCGCCGCGGCACCGGCATCGGTGTCCACCGGCATGAACCCGGTCTCGATCGCGGTCTCGCCGGCTTCGGCGCTGCTCATGTAGTTGAGGAACGCCGCTGCCACGTCCGGGTGCTCGGACCGGGAGGAGATCGAGTAGGACACCGAGGAACCGGAGGCGACCGGTGGTTCGTCCGGGTTGTCCCGCGGGAGGACGAAGAAGCCGCCGGCATCGCCCAACTCGTCCTCGATCGTGGACGCGTACCAGTTCCCGGTGACGAAGAAGGCCGCGTCGCCGGCCGTGAACGCTGCCAGGGCGTCGGAGTCGGCGGTGGCGTTCGCGCTCGGGGAGATGTAGCCCTCGTCCACCCAGTCCGACATCGTCTGCGCGGCCTGGGCGGCAGCATCGGTCTCGATCGTGGAGTCCGGTGCGCCGTAGACCCAGTCCAGGTACTCCTGGGTGTCACCGGTGCTGTTCAGCAGCACGTTCCACAGCTGGAACCCGCCCACTTCCAGCCCACCGACGCTGAGCGGCTGGTCGCCGTTGTCCGCGACGGCGCCGAGCGCCTCCTCGAACTCGGCCACGCTCTGCGGAGGCGAGTCGATCCCTGCATCCGCGAGCATCTCCTTGTTGTAGAAGACGCCGAGCACAGAGAGAGCACCGGGGGCCGCGTACAGCGAACCGGTGGCGAACTGCATCGCCTCCTCATCGGACATCAGCTGGTCCAGGCTCGCTTGCGGGAAGGCCTCTCCCCAGCCGTAGGCGTCGTAGTAGGCGGTCAGGTCGAGCACCTCGCCCGCGGGGATCAGCGAGCGCATCGCCCCGGGGTTGTACTGCGCGAGGTCGGGTGCGTCATCAGAGGACATCGACCGGGTGATCGAGGTGATGTAGTTGCCGAAGTCGGTCTGCTGCGGCTCGATGGTGACGTTCGGGTACTGCTCCTCGAATCCGTCCACGAGTGCCTGGGTCGGCGGGTCGTCGACGTAGGCGAGGACCAGGTTCACCTCCTCGTCGGTGATGTCGGTGGAGACTTCCTGCGGCTCCTCGGACCCGCCGTCGTTCTCCCCGCTGCCGGAGGTGGCACATCCGGCGAGCAGCAACGTGCCGGCGGCGACCAGCCCGATCGCCGTCGTTGTTCGTGGGTTCATCTCGTTCTCTCCTTCGTCTGCCGGTACCGGGGTGCCGGGTACAGCTAGAGGCTCAGCCTCTCGGTGGGTGCATAGCCCTGGGCCTCCACGAGGTCCAGGCTGTGCCGGATCGCCCCGTGCACGACTGCGTCGCGGCCGAGGGTGGACAGGTGCAGCGCCGGTGGGGGGAGGGGTTGCTCGGCCAGGACCTGGTGCAGGGCGTCCAGCAGGGGGCGTCCGGCTCGGGCCAACGGTCCGCTGAGGATCACCAGCTCCGGGTCGAGGATGGCCCGCAGGGCCACCAGGCCGTGGGCGAACCGTTGCACCAGCCGGTGGGTCGCCTTCAGGTGCGGTGCCTCCTGCCGGCGGATTCCGGCGAGCACCTCCTCGAACCCGGACTCTCCGACCTCACGCACGGCGCG
Source organism: Candidatus Ruania gallistercoris (assembly GCA_019116305.1). Taxonomy (GTDB): domain Bacteria; phylum Actinomycetota; class Actinomycetes; order Actinomycetales; family Beutenbergiaceae; genus Ruania; species Ruania gallistercoris. Next base: position 28,951 of record DXBY01000132.1, read on the forward strand.
TGCCCGATCAACCGAACCGGCGGCCTCGAGCTCGTCCGCGGCCAGCTGCACCAGCGCCCGCACCCCCACCCAGGACTCGAACCGGCCCAGTCCTGCGGCCGGCTCCCGATCCGCGGTCAGGACGTCCAGGAATCCCAGGTCCCCGGCATCGTTGGAGGCGCCCCGGTAGAGCGCGCCGTCGATCACGATCCCGGCACCGACCCGCTCGCCCCAGTGCACCAGGACCAGGTGCCGGGCACCGGCACCGGTGCCCTTCCAGAGCTCACCGCGGGTGGCCAGGTTCAGGTCGTTGTCCAGGTGCACGGGGCAGGACAGGTAGCCGCCGAGCGCCTCCACCAGCACATCACCGGTGAGCACCGGCATGGACGGGACCACGCTGATCACCCCGGTCTCGGTGTCGATGATGCCGGGCGCTCCCACCGTTGCCGACCAGATGTCGGCCACCGCGATGCCCGCGCCGGCGAGCAGGGCTCGGGTCTCCCCGACGAGCAGGTCGAGCACGTGCTGGTGCTGGGCGGTCGAGTCCAGCTCCGCCCGGGAGGTCGCGACCATGCTGCCGCGCAGGTCGGCCACCGCCAGGTGGATCACCTGGGGATCGATCAGAGCGGCGACGACGTAGCCGGCCTCGGCCCGGAACCGCACCTGTTGCGCCGGTCGCCCGCTCGCCCGCTCGGTGCGGTCCGGGGGCAGGAGCTCGACCAGCCCGTTGCTGCTCAGCTCCTCCAGCACCCGGGCCACGGCTTGCCGAGACAGTCCGGTGGACTCGGCGAGCGCGCCCACGCTCACCGGGTCGAACTCGCGCAGGCTGGTCAGCACTGCTGTGGTGTTCACCTCGCGCATGAAGCGGAGATTCACGGCCACCGGCAGGTCCGGCATCTGGCAACCTCCACTCCGCACGGCGTCATCGTCCAGTGGCTCGGGAGATTAGTTACCTCTCGTACGAAAGTCAATGGGCGGGGTCATCTCCGGGATCGCCCACTCCCTCCGGCGCCCGCTCCGCGGTGTGCTGACCGCCTGCCTGCTCGCGCTCGGCAGCGGCCTGTGCCGCCTCGATCCTGGCCGTGCCCAGCCGGGGCAGTGCGAGGAGCAGCAGCACCAGGTAGGCCGCTCCGGCGAGCAGGAACGGCGCCCGCAGTGCCCACTCCCGGCCGAGGAACGGCTCACCGGCAGAGACCAGCACGCCACCGAGCAGTGTGCCCACCGAGATGGTGCCCCAGCCGAAGAACCGGTACACCGCGTTCACCCGGCCGAGCAGGTGGTCGGGGATGATCCGCTGGCGCAGCGAGACGGTGATCACGTTCCACACTACGATCGCCACCCCGCTGAGCACACCGGCCAACCACACCACGACCGCCGAGGAGGTCAACCCGATCACGGTGAAGGTGAGCGCCTCCACCCCGATCGCCGCGAACAGGCTGATCCCGGAGCCGAGCCGCGCGGAGATCCGGTCCGCCACCAGGGAGCCGAGCACGGCACCGACCGCCACTCCGGTGATCACCGCACCGAACTGCCAGCCCTCGAACAGGCCGAGGACCTCCTGGGCGAACAGCACCATGAGGACGAAGGCGATCGCGGAGAGCATGTTCATCCCGCCGAGCATCAGCGCGAGGGTGCGCAGCAGGCGGTGGCGCCAGAGCCAGCGCAACCCCTCCCCCATCTCGGCGCGCCAGCGGATCCTGCCGGACGCCGTCTGCCCCTGCGGCCGGAACGACCCGCGTAAGGCGAGGATGAGCAGCACCCCGGCGGCAAGCAGCCCCGCATTGAGGAAGAACGGCCACGCCAGCGCGAGCGCGATCAGCACACCGGCCAGCGGTGGTCCGACGAAGTTGTTCATCGCGGTCTCCGCACCCCAGAGCCGGCCGTTCGCCCGCTCCAGGTGGTCCTTGCTCACCACCGAGGCCATCAGCGTCTGGGCGGAGTTGTCCCGGAGCACCTCGCAACAGCCGAGCAGGAACGCGAGCAGGCAGAGCAGACCTAGCAGCAGCTCTGCGCCGGCCGGGGGCTGAGCCGTGCCGGCGGCGAGCGCCTCCGGGTGCGGCAGGTCGCCCTGGCGGGCCAGCACCACCGCGGTGAACGCGGCGATCAGCAGCACGCGGAGCACGTCCATCGAGGCCACCAGGACGCGGCGGTCGTACCGGTCGGTGATCACCCCGGCGGGCAAGGAGAGCAGCAACCAGGGCAGCCGGGAGGCCAGCGCCACCAGGGCGATCAGCGTCGCCTCACGGGTGAGCGTGGAGGCCAACCAGACCACGGCCACCGACATCAGTCCGTCGCCCAGGTTGGTCATCGTCGAGGAGGCGAACAGCTTCCAGTAGTTCGCGCCGAGCGGTCCTGCTCGCTTCCGGTCAGGCCCCTCCGCCGACGGCGGTGCTGTGGGTTCGGCGGGCCCCTCGCCCTGCTCGGTGGTCACGGCCCATCCTCGTCGGTGGGCGGCAGGCCGACCCGCTCGCTGGGGAATACGCCGTAGATCATTGCGTAGGTCGTGTCCCCGGAGCGCGGCTGGTCCGCGAACTCCAGGAGCAGGTCACCGAGCCGGTCGCGGAACTCGTCGACCCGCTCGACCGGCAGGCGCACGTCCCGGCGGTTCACGTCCAGGATCCCCTCCACGTCGCGCCCGGCCGCTGCAGCCGCCTCTTCCAGGTGGCCCACCTGGGCCGCAGCCTGCTGCAGTATCCGTTGCGCGTTGCTGACTACGGCGTCCACCTGGTGGTAGTAGAAGACGCGGGCGGTCCGGCCCCAGTACTTGGCCACCACTGCGCGCACCTTCTTCGTGCGCACCACGTGCAGCAGGCCCGCGTCGGCGAGCACCTGCACGTGGTGCCCGACGGTGCCCTTTGGCTTGTCGAGCACGCCGGCTAGTTCGGAGATGGTCGCCGCGCGTTCGCTGAGCAGCGCGACGATCGACTGTCGGGTCTCCTCGAACAACGCCCGGTACTGCGCGGGGTCCTCCAGGGTCAACGCGTCGGCGAGCGGGTAGTCCGGTACGCCGGCAGCGCGCTGGCCCGGTGCACCGGGCGCTCGGCCTGTCCCTCGAGAGTGGTCTGGCCCTGGAGGGTGGTCTGGTCTTCGAGAACGGTCTGCCATTCCCGAATGGTCGGGTATTGCCGACCATTACGTCAAGAGCGG
>DXBY01000022.1 GCA_019116305.1 Candidatus Ruania gallistercoris
GTGGATGCCGAGGCGCTCGCCGAGGTCGCCGCCCGGACCTTCCCTCTCGCCTGTCCACCGTCGGTCACGCCTGCGGACGCAGCGGCGTTCGTCGCCGAGAACCTCAGCGCCGAACAGTTCCGCCGCTACCTGCGCGACCGCCGTCGGCATGTGCTGGTGGCGGAGCTGGCCGGTGCCGTCGTCGGCTACACCCTGCTCGTGGTCGGTGCTCCGGAGAACGAGCAGGTTCGGTCGGTGGTGCCCGAGGCTGGTGGGGAGCTGAGCAAGTGTTACGTGCTCGAGGACTTCCACGGTCAGGGCCTGGCCACCATGCTGCTCGAGGAGACCCTGGCCGTGGCTGCCCGCACCGGCCTGACGTCGGTCTGGCTCGGGGTGAACCGGGCGAACGAGCGGGCACAGCGCTTCTACGGCAAGCACGGCTTCGAGCGGGTCGGGGAGCGGACGTTCACCGTGGGCGCACGGACCGAGCACGACTACGTGATGACGCACACACTCGTCTCGGCCTGATTTCACCGCGTGGTGCTGCTGTGGCAGACTAGGTCAGTCATGCCGGGCGCTCACCGCCTCTGCCACAGGGGAGCGGGATCCCTTGCCCGGGGCATGAACCTCGACTCGGAGGCGGTTCGCCGCCCGGACAAGCGCGGGTGACCTGTGGCAGCCGCGGGAAGGCACCCATGAACATCCTGGACAACGTCGACGCCGCATCGATCCGCGACGACGTCCCCGACTTCCGCCCTGGTGACACCGTCAAGGTGCATGTGAAGGTCATCGAGGGTAACCGGTCCCGTATCCAGGTCTTCCAGGGTGTCGTTCTTGCCCGCTCCGGTGGCGGTGTCCGGGAGACGTTCACCGTCCGCAAGTCCTCCTTCGGCGTCGGCGTGGAGCGGACGTTCCCGCTGCACTCCCCGACCGTGGACCACATCGAGGTGGCCAGCCGCGGTGTCGTGCGCCGCGCCAAGCTGTACTACCTGCGCGACCGGCACGGGAAGGCCGCCAAGATCCGCGAGCGCCGCGAGACCAGCTCCGCGAAGTGACTCCGGCTCGGCGCCCGCCGGCGCCGACGAGGCACGAGCAGCGGGTGGGTGCCCGCGCGATGAGGACGGGGTGACATGGCGGCTGCCGAGGAGAACAGCGACAGGCCGCCCACACCCGCCCGCCGCCAGCAGGACGGCGAGATGACCTCCGCCGCCGAGGATCGCGCTGCCGAGGACCCCTCAACCGAGCGGGACGAGACCGGCGACGCGGCCACCGGAGCCGGTGAGGGCAAGGGGGGCAAGCGCCGACACCCGGTGCGGGCGTTCCTGCGGGAGTCCGCGATCGTGGTGGTCTCGGCGCTGGTGCTCTCGCTGATCATCAAGACCTTCCTGGCCCAGGCGTTCTTCATCCCGAGCGTCTCGATGGAACCGACGCTGATGGTCGGGGACCGGCTGGTGGTGAACAAGCTCGCCCCGCAGGTGATGGACCTCGAGCGCGGTGACGTGGTGGTCTTCCTCGACCCCGGTGGGTGGTTGGACACCGAACCGCACGAGCTGAATGCGGCCGAGCAGGTGCTCACCTGGATTGGCCTGCTGCCCGAGCACGCCGATGAGCACGTGATCAAGCGGGTGATCGGTACCGGTGGTGACCACGTCACCTGTTGCACCGACGAGGGCCTGATCGCGGTGAACGGGGAGCCGATCACCGAACCGTACGTGGTGCCCGGCGCCGAGCCCAGCGAGCGCACCTTCGATGTGGTCGTGCCCGAGAACCACCTGTTCGTGCTCGGCGACAACCGGCCCCGGTCGGCCGACTCCCGGTTCCATGCCGGGTCGGTCGGTGGCGGGTTCGTCCCGGTGCGTAATGTGGTGGGGAGAGCATTTGTCATCACCTGGCCGCTGGATCGCATCGAATGGTTGAGCAACCCCTCCGACACGTTCGCCGACGTCCCCGACCCGTGAGGTCCAGCGCGCCCACCCGGCTGCTCGAGCGGGAGCTGCTCGGAGCAGGGCACACGCTGGTGGCCGGGATGGACGAGGTCGGCCGCGGTGCCCTCGCCGGGCCGGTGAGCGTGGGGGTGGCCGTGGTGGACGCCACGACGGGGCGGATGCCTGCCGGACTGCGGGACTCCAAGTTGCTCCGACCCGAGGCGCGGGAGAAGTTGCAGACCCCGATCCTGCGCTGGTGCGTGGCCGGTGCGGTGGGCCACGCGCTCCCGGCCGAGATCGACCGGTTCGGCATCATCGCCGCCCTGCGCCTTGCCGGGAACCGGGCGCTGAGCACGCTCCGGGAGAGTGGTGTGGCGCCCGAGGTGGTCATCCTGGACGGTTCGCACGACTGGCTCACCCCATCCGGGGCGAACGGATCAACGCCGACGACGGCGCCCGGTCTGTTCGCGGCGCAGGCACCGCCCGCTGTGCGGACGCAGGTGAAGGCGGACCTGCGCTGTGCCGTGGTGGCTGCGGCCAGTGTGCTGGCCAAGTGCGAACGGGACGCGATGATGGTCGACCGGCACACCGACTTCCCGGCCTTCGGCTGGCAGAGCAACAAGGGCTACTCCGCACCCGAGCACCTGGCGGCGCTGCGCGAGCACGGCCCGTGCGTCGAACACCGGCGCAGCTGGGCGCTGCCTGGCAGCGTGGAGCCGGTCGCCGAGGCCGTGGCCGAGGAACTGTTCATCGAGGGGGAGCTCACCGGTGAGGATGCGGTGGCAGAGCCGGTGTTCACACCCGGCGCCCTGGGTGGCGGGGCGGACGGTGCCCCCGGCCGCGGCACGCCCCCGCAATAGGCCGACCTGCTGCCCGCACCACGCTACGCGGTGCATGATGGAGGGGTGAGTAGCGAGGACCTGGAGAACTACGAGACCGATATGGAGCTCGCGCTCTACCGCGAGTACCGCGATGTGGTCAGCCTGTTCTCGTACGTGGTGGAGACCGAGCGCCGGTTCTACCTGGCCAACCATGTGGACCTGCAGGTGCGCTCCGCCGGCGGTGAGGTGTTCTTCGAACTCACCCTCGCCGACGCCTGGGTCTGGGACGTCTACCGGTCCGCCCGGTTCGTGAAGTCGGTCCGGGTGGTGACGTTCAAGGACGTGAACGTCGAGGAGCTCGCCAAACCGGAGCTCGACCTCCCCGGCTGACGATCGCCTGGGGTCCGCGAACGTTCCCTCGCGCGGCGAAATCAGCCCCGAAGCCGCACCAGAGAACGGTCGCGGCCGGGGTGGTCTGCTGTTTTTGCCACGTTGTCCACAGGGGGCCCCACCGCCGGGAACGGAGCGGGCCCGGTTCGCGCAGGATCACCAGAGGAGGTGATCCGATGGCCGCGAAAGACGTGCTCGGTCGCACCGGTGAAGAGCTCGCCGGACGCTGGTTGGAGCGAGCGGGCTGGCAGATCCTGGACCGGAACTGGCGCTGCCGCACCGGAGAGATCGATCTGGTCGCTCTCGACGGTGACGACCTGGTGGTCGTGGAGGTGAAGACCCGGCGCAGCCTGCGGCTCGGGCACCCGGCCGAGGCGGTCACCGCGCGCAAGCTGTCCCGGTTGCGGGTGCTGGCCGGTCTGTGGCTGGCCGAGCACGAGGTGCACACCGCCGGGTTACGGGTGGACGTGATCGCCGTGTGGTTGCCCGACGGCGGCCCTCCGCGGATCGATCACCGGCAGGGGGTGTGCTGAGATGTCCGGTCAGCCGCTGCGCGCCGCCCGCACGCTCTCGGTCGCCATCGTCGGTCTTCAAGGCCAGGTGATGGAGGTCGAGACTGCCCTGCACCAGGGCCTGCCGGGGATGCAGATCATCGGGCTGCCGGATACCGCCGCCTCCGAGGCTCGCGAACGGGTCCGTGCCGCGGTGCTCGCCACCGGCCTGACCTGGCCCAGCGTTCGCCTGGTGGTGAACTTGCGCCCGGCCGATCTGCCCAAGTCCGGGTCCGGGTTCGACCTGGCTGTAGCGGTCGCCGTGCTGCGCGCCGCCGGCCTGGCACCGGCCCGACAGTCTGAGCACCGGGTCCATCTGGGCGAGCTCGGGCTGGACGGCACTGTGCACCCGATTCGTGGGGTGCTGCCAGCGGTTGCGGCCGCCGTAGCCGCCGGTCACACCGAGATAGTGGTCCCGGCGGACAACGTGCCCGAGGCCGAGCTCGTGCCCGGAGCGCAGGTGACCGGCGTGCAGCATCTCAGTGAACTGGCCTTCGTCTACGGCGCCGAAGGGCTACGACCGCTGCCGTCGGCGCCGCTCACCCGAGGTGAGGTCCCTACCCCGGTCGAACCATCTGCGAAGGACCTGGCTGACGTGATCGGGCAGGAGCAGGCGCGGCACGCGCTCGAGGTGGCGGCCGCCGGTGGGCACCACCTGTTCCTGAACGGACCACCGGGAGCCGGCAAGTCGATGCTTGCCGCCTGCTTGCCCGGACTGTTGCCCGATCTGGACGACGACGCCGCCGTGGAGGTGACTACCGTGCATTCGGTGGCCGGCAGCTACCGGCCGACCACCGGGCTGATCCGCCGCCCGCCGTACGAGGCACCGCACCACACGGCCAGCAAGGCGGCGATCATCGGCGGCGGTAGCCGAACGCTGCGTCCCGGGGCCGTGGTCCGCGCCCACCGCGGGGTCCTCTTCCTGGACGAAGCCGCGGAATTCAGCAGGAGCGTGCTGGACACGCTGCGCCAACCGGTGGAGGAGGGCCACGTGGTGCTCCAGCGCGCCCGGGAGACCGCGACCTACCCGTGCCGGATCCAGCTCGTGCTGGCGGCCAACCCGTGCCCGTGCGGCTGGGCCAGCGGGAAGGGACTGCGCTGCCGGTGCAGTGCCAGCGCGCTGCGGAACTACCAGAACAAGCTCTCCGGGCCGCTGCTGGACCGGGTGGACATCCGCGTGGACGTCGCTTCGGTGGGCCGGGCCCAGCTGCTCGGGTCCCCGGTCGGGGAGTCCAGCGCGGCGGTGGCCGCACGGGTGGCCACCGCGCGCAGCGCGCAGGCGTGCCGGTGGCGGGACACTCCCTGGCGCACCAATGCCGAAGTGGACGGCCCGTGGCTGCGCGCCTATACGAAGACGATCGACGATGCCCTGCTAGACCCCCTGCGTCGAACCGGCGACACCTCCGAGCTGACCATGCGTGGTGTGGACCGCGTGGTGCGGGTCGCCTGGACCCTGGCCGATCTGCAGGGTCTGGACCATCCTGGTCCGGCGGAGATCGGGTCGGCGCTCACCTTGCGGAATCGAGACCTCCATGGCTGACCTGCTTCCTTTTGACACCAGCGACGAGCGGATGGCCCGGGCCGCATGGTCCCGGATCGCCGAACCGCGGGACGGGCAGGCCGGGGCCCTGGTGCAAGCGCTCGGCGCCGCCGCCGCCCTGGACTGGCTCACGGCGGTGGCGCGGGCATGGAGCGACCCGCCGGTGCTCGCGCCGGGTGCCCACTGGCACACGGCGGCGAAGCGGTGGATCCCTCGGCTGACCGGACTGGATCTGCGCCGGGAGATGGACGTGCTCGCCCGCCGCGGTGGGCGGGTGCTGGTCCCCGGGGACCCGGAGTGGCCGGCCGGGCTGGCGGACCTGGGAACCGATGCGCCGCCGTGCCTGTGGCTGCTCGGGGATCCGGACGCACTCTCCCGGCCGGCTGTGGCCGTGGTCGGCTCGCGGGCGTGCAGCCCTTACGGCGCGGAGATCACCAGCACCATGACCACCGAGCTCGCTGCGGCGGGTCTGGCGATCGTCTCCGGCGGTGCGTTCGGGGTCGATGCCGCCGCACACCGGGCCACGCTCGTCGGCGACGGAGTGCCGGTCGCGGTGATGGCCGGTGGCCTGGACCGGTTCTACCCGACCGGTAACGCCGCCCTACTCGCCGAGGTCGCCCGCTGCGGTGTGGTGCTCAGCGAGGTGCCGCCGGGAAGCTCGCCGATGCGGCAGCGGTTCCTCTCCCGGAACAGGCTGATCGCCGCCCTGGCCGAGGTGACGGTCGTGGTGGAAGCGTCCTGGCGCTCCGGAGCGCTGAACACGGCCGGACACGCCGCCGAGCTGGG
>DXBY01000023.1 GCA_019116305.1 Candidatus Ruania gallistercoris
TACACCTCGATCGACGCTGTGGTGAAGAACTATGTGCGTTCGGAGGAGCTGCTTGCCCGCTGGGCTGAGCTCAGTGCCTTCGGGGTGATGATGCGCAGCCACGAGGGGAACCGGCCGGCGGAGAACACCCAGGTGGCTGACACCGAGGCGACCCGCGACCAGTTCGCGCGGATGAGCCGGGTCTTCGCCGCGCTGGCGCCGTATCGCGCCGAGGTGGTCGCCGACGCGACTGAGACCGGCGTGCCGGCGCTCAGGCACGGCTGGCTGAACGCGCCGGGCACGGTGGCGGCTGAGGTCGATACCCAGTTCTTCTTCGGCCCCTCCATCCTGGTGGCGCCGGTGCTCACCGAGGGGGCTGAGGAGGTGGAGGTCACGTTCCCGCCGGGGGAGTGGCGGCATCTGCTCACCGGGGAACTGTACGACGGCGGAGCCTCCGTGGTGGTGCCGGCTCCCGTGGGCACTCCGGCCGCCTTCGTGGAAAGCTCCGACCCGTGGGCGGAGCGGCTCACCGCGGCGCTGGGGGAGGTGTAGCCGCTCTCGGGGTCAGCCCGTGGCGGGCGCGGGACCGTAGGCGGCGGCGAGCTCGGCGCCGATACTCGCCAGCTCCTGCCGGACCGAGGCCGGCTGCAGGACCTGGACCGTCGCGCCCCAGCCGGCGAGCTGTTCGGCGATCGAACGGGCGGTGTGCGCCGCGACGCTCACCTCGACCAGGTCGTCATCGATCTCCTCGACAACCTGCAGGTAGCTGCCGAAGTGGTCCCGGAGCACCCAGAGATGGCGGCCCGGGAGGCGCAAGGTCGCTCGGACTCGGGACCGCTGGCCGTCCACAAAGTCGGAGATCCGCTGCCACTCACGGTCCAGATCGAAGTCCGGTGGACGCTCGGCCGGGTCGGTGGTCACCTCGACGTTGTGGGCGCGATCCATCCGGTAGGTACGGGTGCCTTCGATGCCGGCACGTGCTGCCACCAGGTACCAGGTGCCGCCCTTGACTACCAGGCCGAGCGGGCTGACTGTGGCCGTACTGTGCTCCCCGGTGCGGCGGGTGTAGTCGAGGCGGATCTGGACCCGGTCGACGATCGCCTGTTGCACCGGCTCGACACCGGCCGGCTTCGGCGCGGCCAGCTCACCCCAGCCCGCCCCTTCCCGGCGGATCGCGGCCGCAGCGGCCTCGGCGTCACCGCGGAACGGGCCAGGCAGCGCCCGTACCAGCTTGCGGACCGCTGAGACCGTCTCTGGTGCGGAATCCTCGGCGGCGCCGAGCAGTGAGAACAGCGCACGTGATTCACCGGCGGTCAAACCGCTCAGGTCGGTGCGGGCGCCACCCACCAGCGACCAACCGCCCCGGCGCCCCGGCTGCGGGTAGATCGGTACGCCCGACATGGCGAGCGCTTCCAAGTCCCGGCGGGCTGTGGAGACCGAGATCTCCAGCTCGGCGGCCAGCTCGCCCGCGGTGATCCGGCCGCGGGACTGCATCAGCAGCAGGGTGGAGATCATCCGGTCGGCGCGCACAAGAACCAGTCTCGCAAACAAAGTGCTCATTCTGTGAACACTTTGACTGGAAGAGTCGTGGGCATGGACGAGATCACCGCAACAGACGCCCGTGAGTGGGAGACCTGGCTCGAGAGTCACCACGACACCGTGAGCGAGGTATGGATCCGGATCGCGAAGAAAACCTCCGGCCGCTCCTCGGTGCAACCACCGGAGGCCACCGAGGTCGCGCTCTGCTTCGGCTGGATCGACAGCCACCGCCGCGCCGGTGACGGGGCCACGTACCTGCAGCGATACTCCCCGCGCCGCCGGGGCAGCCGCTGGTCGGACCTGAACATCGCCGCCGCGCGCCGGCTCATCGCCGAGGGGCGGATGCGACCGGCCGGCCTGGCGGAGTTCGAGAAGCGCCCGGTCGAACGGGCCTGATGCGGCTCAGCGAGCAGACCGGCGGCACGTTGCAGACCAGCAACACCGTGCAGACCACCAACGCTCATCGGATCGAGAGGACCACTCCCATGCTTCGCGGATTCACCACCATCAACTACTACGTCGACGACGTCGCGAAGGCGGCTGCCTGGTATGTAGAGTTTCTCGGCATCGAGCCGTACTTCATCCGGCCGACGCCGGAGGACCCGGCCTACATCGAGTTCCGTGTCGGTGACTACCGGGACGAGCTTGCACTGATCAGCAGCCGGTACCGGCCGGAGGGGTATGTCGTCGGCCGGCCGGCAGGTGCCGTCATGTACTGGCACGTCGACGACGTCGCCGCCACGATCGACCGACTCGTCGCGCTTGGCGCGACCCCGCTGGAGCCACTTACCGAACGTGGCGACCAGGGCTGGGTGACCGCCACGGTGGCCGATCCCTTCGGTAATGTGATCGGCCTGATGTACAGCCCGCACTACCTGGAGATCCTCGACCGGTAGTGCGGATCGGGTCGCCCGCCATTCGTGTGCTCGCGATCGAGGCTGTTGCTTGCCAGCGGGCAGTAGGGCGGCGAACGGCGCGCGGCGTTCGGGCCTCTGACGAGGAGCGTGCGGGCCCGTGGCGTGCGGCGTTCGGGCCGGTGACGAGAAGCGTGCGGACCCGTGGCGAGGGGCGGGTGCGGAAGGTCGATGTTCGACTTCTTGCCACGTTTTCCACAACCCCCCCACCCGGGCGAGCGCCCTGTGCTACAGGTAGGGAATAGTTGTTCCGAATAGATCAGCTTCGCATCACCGGCGCAAATTGCGCTGGCTGAAGTTAGCCACGCTAACCGAACTCAGGCCGTGGCAAGCGAGGGCAGTGCCCGCTGTCACTGGAACGAAATGACGGGAGTGTCGGGTCGGTAAGTTGTCAGACCCGCCGCGTATACTAGAGGTAGTACTCGAACAAAAGAACGAGACTAACTGATAGCGATGAGGTGAATGGAGGTGAACGGGGATGACGGTGATCACCCAACCTGCGGTGCCGACCACAGCCGGTGAGTTGTGTGAGCGCATGACGGAAGTTCGGGCGGAGCTGGCTGCGCTCGCGCAGGCCTCGTTCGCGTCCTTCACTGAGTCCGAAGCAGCACCGGTTGCCGCCGGGGTGGAGCAGGTGACCCGCGGGGTGGAGGCTCTGCAGAACCGATGTGTGGACGGGCTCGAAACCGGCCAGGCCTGGGCAGCGTCCGGCTACAACTCCTTCTCGCGGTGGTGGACCGTGCACACCCATCGCAAGCGGCACACCTCGAACGCCGTACGCCTCTTGGCTCGTGACCTGCGCGAGCGGTTGCCGCTCACGTCCGATGCCTTGTTGCAGGGGCGGCTCGGGGTTGAGCATGCGAAGACGATGGCCTTCTTCACCAAGACCGATGCCCATCGCGAGCGGCTCCTCCACGAGGAGGTGGGGGAGGCCTTCCTGGTCGCTCAAGCAGCGAAGATGGAGGCGGACACATTCAATGCGCTGGTCAAGGAGTGGGCCACCTGCGCCGATCCAGATGCGGCGGATCGGAACTGGCGCGAGGAGACGGCCCAGCGAGAGCTCTACATCTCCCCGGTGCTGGACGGCACAGATGTCCGCGGCTGGTTGGGCGTTGAGGAAGGGCAGCTGATCAATGAGGTGCTGAAGGCGATCATCGGGACCCCCTCCGCTGATGACGACCGGACTCCGGCCCAACGTCGGGCCGATGCGCTCGTGCAGTTGTGCCGGTCCCATCTTGACGCCGGTGACCTCCAGCCCGGCGCCCGGGTCCGGCCGCACATCGCGATCACGGTGGACTACGCGACCCTCGAACGACTCATCAACGCCACCCGTCCGGGCGGGCCGACCTGTCCGGGAGTGGACGCATTCGGCCTCCCCGCCGAGCCCACGATGCCCGAGAATGGCACCAGTGGCGCTGCCGTGATCCCGGCGAGCCTGAACTACGACCTCTTGCAGGATGTCGCACCAGGAAGATTTGCCGATGGCACCCCGATCCCGCACGGTCAGCTGGCGAAGCTGCTGTGCGATGGCGAGTTTCACCGGGTCGTGTTCGACCCGGAGGGCGAGATCCTGGACTCCGGGCGCACCCAGCGACTGTTCACCGCTGCGCAGACCAGGGCGATCATCGCCCGTGACCGGCACTGTCAGTACCCCGGCTGCAACGCGGCGCCTGGGATTGGCGAGATCCATCACTGTCTGTGGTGGTACCACGAGGGTCGTACCAGCACCGACAACGGGATTCTCCTGTGCTGGTGGCATCACACCCTGGTCCACCAGCGCCGGCTGACCATCACCCGGTCCCTTCGCCCGGGTTCGGGCCGCTGGGTCTTCACCGACCTCGACGGTCGGGTTTTGGCGCCCGCTCCGTCGCCAGCTCTCGACCCACCACGACCACCGCGGCGGGAATAGCGCTCGTCCTCACGAGTGGCCCGTCCGCGAGCAGGCTGACGGATCGTCCGTGCTGCTGGAGATTCCCACCACCTACGGGGAGGGTCCCCGCCGCTCTACGGCTGTGCCGGTGCGTCGGTGGCTGATCCAGGCTTGCGCGCCCAGAGGATCATATTCGTCGTGAGGAACCGGCGCCGCCAGCCGACGTCGGTGAAGCCAACCCGCTCCAGCGTTGTGGCTACCTGTTCCGGGCGGGCGAAGCCGAGCGAAGTCCGTGCCAGATAGCTGTACGCGGTCCGGTTGCCCGCAAGAAGCCGGCCGGACAGCGGGATCACCGTGCGCATCCCTAGCGCCACCGGGAGCTTGAGGATCCCGCGCGGAGGACAAGTCTCCAGCACCACGACCCGACCCCCTGGACGCAACACCCGGTACTGCTCCCGCAGCACCCCCTCCACATCCTCCACGTTCCGCAGCAGGTACCCCTGGGTGACGGCGTCGAAGGACTCGTCCTCATAGGCGAGCTCGTTCGCGTCCATCTGCTCCCAGACGATGCTCTCCGCGCCGGGTCGCCTGGCGGCCAGATCGAGCATCGCTTGAGAGAAGTCGCCGGCAGTGATCCGCGCGGAAGGATACTGCCGCCGCGCCGCCTGAGCGATCACTCCGGTGCCGGTGGCTAGATCGAGCAGGTGACCGTCGGCTGGTAACTGAGCGCGCCGCGCCACCTCGGCGCACCAGGCGGCATGGCGGCCCAGTGTCATCACCGCGTTCATCCGGTCGTAGTCGGCGGTGATGGCGTCGAACATCTGCCGCACGTTCTCGCCGTGCGAACTGGGTTCGGAGGCTGCGTCCATCGACTGCCCCTTTCCGGTCGTCGCGGCTGGTGGCGGGTCAGTGGGGAGGTGCCGCCAGAACTCTCGCGCCCACAGATCGTAACCGCCCGCAGTGGGATGGAAGCCATCCGGAGCGAGGAATCCCGAACGTCGGCGAGGGCGGGGAGTACCTCTCGGACACGTCCCGAGGTGGTGCCGGAACGCCCGGACGCCCGCCATTCGTCCGGATTCGGTTCATGGCCGGCGGGCTGCCTCACGAAGGCGCGGGCGAAGGACTCCGCGTGGTGCCTCCTCCGAGCCAGGCGGCCGCGGAGTCCCCGATCAGCAGCACCTGCCGCGCCCGCATGCCCGCCATCGTCAGCGGGACCCGTTCTCCTCCGCCTCGTTCAACAGGTTCATGATCGCCTCGGCGGCGGTCATCGTCGTCACATCGACCGCCAGTGCCTGCAGCTGGACGATCAGCACACCTCGGGCGAGGAACAGGGTGAGCTCCTCACCGCTCGCTCCGGTGCGCTCGCGTACGGCGTTCAGTGTGGTGGCCAGCATGCGGCGATAGCGGGTGGCGACCTCCGGATCGGTACGGGCCACCGCCAGGGCCTGGATGGAGAAGGCGCCGAGCACTCCGTCGCCGACGAGCCCACGGAACCGCGCCCCCATCTCCTCGAACGTCTCCGCAATGCGCGTGTGCTCACCAGTGAAGGCCTCGAGCTCGCGACGCTCGAGTTCGTCCATGCATGCGAGGAAGAAGTCCCGCTTCCCACCGAACAGCCGGAAGATGTACGGCTGGGAAACCCCGATCTCGGCCGCCACCTCGGTGATGGCCGCTGTAGTCAGCCCGTTCTCCCCGAACGCCCTCAGCCCGGCATCGACCGCTTCAGCACGCCGGACCTCCGCCGTCGACCTTGCGACCTTCATGGTCCCCATACTAGCATTGTTAGTAATTACTTACTACCTCCTCCCCACGGAGAAGTTCGACATGATGAACGCCCCGACGAGCCCTGGGCACTTCCTGATCAGCTGCACCCACGTGCTCACCGGTGACGGCCGCGAGCTGTTCGAGGTCGATGTGCTGATCGCGGACGGGTGCATCCAGCAGATCAGCGACCAGCGCCACGACGTACCCGGTGCCATGGTCATCGACGGCCGCGGCAAGACACTCATCCCCGGCCTGATCGACGCCCATGCCCACCTGGACTTCCTCTCCGTACGCAGCACTGTCCGCAGTTGGATCCAGAGCCGGTTCGTGTTGCCGCGTGCGCTGGCCGATCTGGTCCGGCACGGCATCACCGCGATCAGGTGCATGGCCGATCCGGCCACACCCGTACTGCGGGTACGCCGCCGGATCGCGGCCGGCCGTGCGATCGGCCCGCGGATGGTGGTGGCTGGGCCGGCGCTGACCGCACCCGGCGGGCATCCGGAGGTCACGCTCGCCAAGGACAACCGATGGCTACGCCGACGCATCGCCCGACGGCTCGACGACCCGGACCATGCCCAGCAGGCGGTGCGTGACCTGCACGCAGCCGGGGTCGACCTGATCAAGTTCGTCTACCAGGGCGGGCTGTACGGTCCGGAACGGATCGAGCTCCGCCAGCTGTCCGTGGACGTGGCCCGCGCCATCGTCAGTGAGGCAGGCCGGCTGGGACTGCCGGTCGCTGCGCACACGCACTACCAGGACGATGTCGACACACTGCTCGAACTCGGAGTGGACAGCATCGAACACGGTGTGATCGAGCATGAGCTGACCGACAACGGCACCCTGCAGACCTGGGCGAGCAGTGGTACCAGCCTGGTGCCGACTCTGACGATCGCCTCGCTGTTCCCCGGTCCGGACCGCGCCCTGTACATCGATCAGGCGAGCGAGAACCTCACCCAGGCGCACCGGGCCGGAGTCCCGATCGTCGCCGGGACGGACGCGATGGTCGGCGCGATGCCGGCGAACTCGTTGCACGGCGAGCTCCGACTCATGGTCGAGGCGGGGATGAGCGAGGCAGAGGTGCTCCGGGCGGCCACCGTCGACGCCGCAGCCCTGCTCGGTCTGCACGACCGCGGTGTGATCGCCGAGGGCAAGGTCGCCGATCTTGTCCTGCTCGGCTCGAACCCGCTGGAGCAGATCGAGAACCTCGCCGATATCGATCGCGTGTTCGCCAACGGTGTCCTCGTCCATCAGGCACCGACACCGGCGCCCCCACCGGAGCTGTCCGAGTATGCGGTCACGGGCCCGGACGTGCTGGAGTACACCGACCGAACCGGGGCGACCGTGCCCGGTCCGGCCCTCGTGCGTTACGACCGCAGCCGGTTCGAGGCCGACGGCACGCGCTCGCTCAGCTACACCGATGCGAACTCCGGCGAGGTACTGCGCAGCGAGCAGGTGACGTCGGGCCGCGACCTGGTCACCCAGGAGTGGGCCTGCGCGATACCGGGGGAGCAGACCACGCTCCACGCTGTCGCCGACGCCCGACAGATTACCCTCTCAGGCACTGTGGCCGGCAAGCAGGTCACGCGCACCTACCCCGTACGCGGGCGAACCTGGATGCAGCTCCTTCAGTTCGACGCCGCCACGTTCATCACCTCCACCGAGCAGCACCTGGCGTTCGCCTCGATCGGTGCCAGCGGCCGCGGTGCGTTGCAGCTGACTGACTTCGAGCTCACCAAGAAGGGATCGAGCACTCCCGGGACAGGCGGTAGTGACGTGGAGGCCGAACTCGTCATGCCACGCTGGCGTCGGTTCTGGGGTGCGATCCTCCGCTTCCATCACAGCAGTGGCGACGTGCTGCACCAGCACATCCGCGGCAAAAAGGACAAAGCGCTGGAGCCGACGGACGTCTCCGGGTGACGACCGCTCTGCGCCGCCCGTGGCTCAGAGCCGCAGGTGTCCGCGCCGCGACGGGACTCTGCTGACCCGCCACGTCACGGTGATCACAGTTCCCGCTGAGATGAGCATGACTACCAGGGCGAGCTGGCCGTACCTGGCTAGATCGACGGCGGAGGCCGGGTTGCCGAGCAGGTTCACCCCGGCACTCCCCAGCGCAGGCAGCACTGCCGCGGTGCCGATCGCGATCGCTGCGACGGCGATGATCGCCGCCTCCACAGCGGCGGTGGTGAGCACCTGGGCACGGGTGGCGCCGATCCTGCGCAGCAGCCGGAACTCTCCACGCCGACCGGCGGTGAGCATGGCAAGCGTGTTCACAGCGGCCAGACCCACGAAGACCAGCAACACCAGTGACAGGGCAGCTGAGAGCTGCTGCGAGCCGGCACTGGCGGCGGTGGCCTCCTCGGCGAACTCGGCGACCCCCAGCGACCGGAGTCCCATCGCCGCAATCTCGGCCCGGACAGCTGGCTCCGCGCCCGGCGCGACCGCGATCACAGCGGTCGTGACCGGGTCGGTCGCACCGAGTTGATCGGCGGTGGCCGCACCGACGAGGTAGTCGCCGAAACCCAGGCCACGGCTGTGCACGGCGACGATCCTCAGTTCGCGCTCCTGTCCGGCCACTCGGAGATCGACCGTTCCGCCGAGACCATTGCCGGATCCCGTGAGCACGTCCTGACTGACGGCGACTGTGCCCTCCTCGCTCAGTGCGGTGAGCGAGCCGGACCGCACCTGCGGGTCGAGGAGGACTCGGTCGCCCTGGTCCGGAATCATGCGAATCCCGGTCGGCTCCCAGAGCAACGGATCAAGCACCGCGAGCTCCTGATCATCGTCGATCCGGGCCTCGGCACCGAACGTCGTGGTGGCGGTCACCGCGCTCACCCCCGCAGTGCTGCGCAGGTGCTGCACCTGGTCCGGGGTCAGACCGGACTCGGAGGTGACCACGAGGTCAGCCTGCACTCCTTCGCGCAGCTGGACCTGCGCCGTCGCCAACAGTCCGGCATTGACGCCCGCCTGCACTGTGCCCAGGGCGAGCAGCAGGGCCAGCGGGACTATCGCCGTCGTCAACCGCCGGGAGAAGCCGCGTGCGTTCGCCAGCGCCAGGACCAGTGCCGGCCGCCTCGTGCTCGCCGCCACCTCGGCCACGGATCCGGTCAGGTGGTGCACGATCAGTGGACCGGCGCAGGCTGCGGCTGTGATCAGCAGCAGCGCTGAGGAGGCTCCGGCCGCGCTGCCGATGGTGCCGGGAACCACGAATGGCGTTCCGGCAGCAAGTAGCCCGGCCGCAGCAGTGGCCACGGCAGCGAGGCGCCGCGGCCGGCTCAGCGCCGCGGCTTCGTGGCTGGTGCTGCGCAGTGCTCCGGTCGGGCTGGCCCGCAGGATCTGGCGGGCAGCGAGCCGGGCGGCGAGCAGCCCGGTCGGGACCAGGATGGCCAGCACGGCCACGATCGACACGACGGAGGCCCCGACGGTGAACCCCTCCGGGACCACGCCACTGCGCACCAGCAATGGGGTGACCAGGCGGGCCCCGAACACACCCGGGACGATGCCCACCGGTGCTGCCACGGCGACAACCAGGAGCGTCTCCGCGCTCACCTGGCGCCGGATCTGCTGGCCGGTTGCGCCCAGTGTGCGGAGCAGGGCGAACTCCCTGGCACGCTGCCGCAGCGCCGCGGTGAAGGTGCTGGCCACCACGAGGATCACGATCAGCACCGTGGTGCCCGCGAATGAGCTGGCGATAGTGGTGAGGAAGCTGGTCTGACCAGTGCCGGTGCTGGTGGCGACGATACCGGCCTCGATCCAGGCGGCGGTCGCGGTGAGCAGCGCAGTGGCGAGCACCACGATCGCGAAGGTTCCGACCAGGCTCGAGCGGTGTCCCCGAACTGCGGACCGGGCAAAGGCCCACATCATGCGCCACGATGTCGGGTCAGCGTTCCGCGGGGCCCCTTCGCTGCTGGGCAGGCGGTTCCCCGGCGTTCGGTGGCCTGGTCTGGTCACAGTCATCGGGACAGCTCCTCGAGGCGGGTGCGGATCTGCGCTGCGGTGGGGGCCACCAGGTGTGCCACGAAGCTCCCGTCGGCAAGGAAGAGCACCTCGTCCGCCGTCGCGGCGACCTGGGCGTCATGGGTGACCAGCACCAGCGTCTGATCGAGCCGGCGCGAGGTGCTGTGCAGCACGTCGAGAACCTCGGCGCCGGTGCGGGCATCCAGAGCACCTGTCGGTTCGTCGGCGAAGACCACGGTCGGCCGGGCGATCAGCGCCCGAGCGATGGCTACCCGCTGGCGTTGACCACCGGACAGCTCACTCGGACGCCGCTCGGCCATGCCGTCCAACCCGACGGCGCCGAGCAGGTACTGCTGCCAGGCCGGATCCGGGCGGCGGCCGGCCAGCAGCAGCGGTAGCTGGATGTTCTCCGCGACGCTCAGGTGCTCGATCAGGTTGTAGGACTGGAAAACGAAGCCGATCTGCGACCGGCGCAGCCGGGTGACCTGCGCCGCGGACAAGCCGGTCAGATCGGCGTCACCGATGAACACCTGGCCGCTGCTGGGAGTGTCGAGGCCGGCGGCGACGTTGAGGAAGGTGGACTTGCCGGACCCCGAGGGCCCCATCACCGCCGTCGTGGACCCCGGCACGAGCGCCAGCGAGACCGATCGCAGTGCCTCGATCGTGCCGGGGCCGTTCGGGTAGGACTTGCGGACCTGCACCAGCCGGACGGCGGTGTCCAGACCGATGGTGGCCGATGGGCTGATACTCATGCGCGCTTCCCTCCGTCGCGGACGGGATCTCCGTCTGTCCTCGACGCTAGGGAGCGGTAGGGGAGGGCTCTAGCCGCTCCCGATGGCACCGGCCAGGTTGCATCCTTGGATGCAAGACCTCATCCGGTCGGGTCGGCTCCGTCGGTGCCGGGTACGGTGACGATGCGGTTCTGGTACGCCCACACCACCGCCTGCAGACGGGAGCGAACCCCGATCTTGGGCAGCATCCGGGCCAGGTGCGACTTCACCGTTGCCACCTCCACCACCAGGGAACGAGCGATCTCCTCATTCGACATCCCCTCCGCCAGGAGGAGCAGGATGTCGCGCTCCCGGTGGGTGAGCAGCTCGGCGCCACGTTGTGCACTGACCGGCTGCAGGGAACGGCGGTGGGCGAACTCGCGCAGCACGCGACGGGTCAGCGACTGGTCGATAGTGCCCTGACCGGCGGCCACCTGCCGGACCGCTGCCACGATGGTCTCCGGCACGGAGTCCTTGAGCAGGAACCCAGAAACGCCTGCCTCCAAGGCTCCGAACACGTAGTCGTCCAGGTCGAAGGTGGTCAGTACGAGCACCGGGATCGGGTCCGGGACCGCAGGCCCGCACAGCTCGCGCGCGGCACTGATGCCGTCCTGACCGGGCATCCGCACGTCCAGGCAGGCTACGTCCGGGCGCAGCGCTCTGGCCTGGTCGATCGCCTCGATGCCGTCACCGACAGCTGCCACGACCTCGATGTCCGGTTCGGAGGCCAGCAGTGCTTGGAGCCCGGCGCGCGCCAGCGCGTGGTCGTCGGCGATCAGTACTCGGATCATGTCGCCTCCGGGGCACTGGTACGGGGGATGGTCAGCTGCACCTGCCAGCCGCCGTCGACCACCGGGCCATAGCTGAGCTCGGCGCCGATCAGTTCTGCCCGTTCGAGCATTCCGCGCAGCCCGAAACCGTCCCGGCCGGGCGCTGCGGCCGCAGCCGCTGGGGCGTTGCGCACCGTGATCACCATGGCGCGGGTGTCCCGGTCGTCCACCTCGACCATGCGCGCAGCGCCCGCGGCGTGCCGCTCGGCATTCGTCAACGACTCCTGAACCATCCGGTAGGCGGTCAGGTGCGCGGCCGGACCGAGCCGCGCGCCCAGCTCACGGCTGCTGGCACCGAGCCGTGTACTGGGCTCACGACTTCTTGCACCGCCCTCGTCGCTGCCCGGGCCGAGCACCCGCAGCTGAATCGGCGACCGGTTGGCGCTGAGCTGTTCCACCAGCTCCGGGATGGCAGCGACAGTGGCCGGTCCGTCGTTGCCACCGTCCTCCCGCAGCAACCCGACCAGGCGGCGCAGGTCGTCCAGCACTTCGGTGCTCTGCGCCCGGATCTGCTGGACGGCGGCACGTGCGGCGGGTGGATCGGTCTCGATCTGCCGGTCCACCGCGGCGGCCATCAGAGCGAGTCCGGAGAGGTGGTGCGCGGCGATGTCGTGCAGCTCCCGAGCCATCGTGGTGCGCTGGGTGGCGATCGCGGCCTGGACGATCGCGTCACGTTCCCGAGCGAGGGCGCGCAGCTCCTCGCGCTGCGCCTCGCGGGCAGCGCGCCGAGCGGCCACCAGCAGGGCGATGATCAGCGGACCACCGATCACCAGCACGGCCTGCACCAGGGCGATCACGACCGCCTGGCCCGGCCCGATACCGGTCGGCTCGAGCAGCTGGTTCGTGGCGTAGGCGCCGGCGAACACCAGCACCGCCAGCGCAAGGGCCACCCGCAGGCGGGTGAGCGGGTGGGCTACAGCCGCCCGGTACACGGTCACGGCCACCGGGAGAGAGGTGAGGCCGAACGCGTCCCCCTGCGCCGGCCAGGCAGCCAGCAACGGAACTGCCGTGACGGCGAGCACCGCGGTGACCGGGAAGGCTCGAGCCATCGCGATGGTGACCGACTGCGCCGCGAGTACGCCGATCAGCCACCACCACCCCGCGCTCGCCAGAGCGGGAGACGCCGTCTCTCCGGAGAATCCGGCCAGCACCGGCACCGCCAGCAACAGCAGCAGGGAGGCCAGACCGGTCACCCCCGCCGCCAGGGCATCGCTCCGGCCGGACGCGGCCGCGGGTCGACGCATGGTGGCTCCCCTCTCCCTGTCCTCTGGTGGGAGCCTAGGCGTCGGTGCTCGGTCCCGGCTTCTGCGCCCAGAGGATCATGTTCGTGGTGAGGAACCGGCGGCGCCAGCCGATGTCGGTGAACCCGATCCGCTTCATGGTGTCGACCACCTGCTCCGGGGTGGCGAAACCCAGGGACGTCTTCGCCAGGTAGCGGTACGCGGTCGTGTTGCCGGCGAGCAGTCGTCCGGCCAGCGGAATCACCGTCCGCATTCCGAGGGCGACCGGGAGCTTGAGGATCCCGCGCGGAGGACAGGTCTCGAGCACTACCAGGCGTCCCCCCGGGCGCAGGACCCGGTACTGCTCGCGCAGCACGTTCTCGACGTCCTCCACGTTCCGCAGCAGGTACCCCTGGGTGACGGCGTCGATGGACCCGTCCTCGAATCGGAGACTGTTCGCGTCTAGCTGTTCCCAGACGATGCTCGCCGCACCGGGTCGCTGCGCGGCCAGGTCGAGCATGGCCTGGGAGAAGTCCCCGCCCGTGATCCGTGCCGACGGATACAGCCGCCGCGCCGCCTGGGCGATCACGCCGGTGCCAGTGGCCAGGTCGAGCAGATGTCCGTCAGCAGGAAGCTGTGCGCGCCGGGCCACCTCGGTGCACCAGGCAGCGTGCCGACCCAAGGTCATCACCGTGTTCATCCGGTCGTAATCGGCAGTGATGGCGTCGAACATCTGCCGCACGTCCTCGCCGTGGGAGCTGGGCTCGGAGGTCGCGCTCATCGACTGCCCCTTTCCGGTCTCGCGGCTGCCGACGGGTCGATGGGGGAGAGGTGCCGCCAGATCTCTCGCGCCCAGGCGATGGTAACCGGCGGCACCAGCCGGCCGTGCTATTGCCGGGCGACGTCGCGGTAGTAGATCGTGCACAGCCGGTCCGCGTCCGCGCTTTCGTGGGCGCTGGTGGCGAACCCGGTGTACAGGCGAACCTGCTCCCGCCCACCGTGCCCGCGGCCGCGCTGGGTGATGCCGACGTGCAGTCCCTCCGGCTCCCGGCGGTGATGACCGAGCCCGCTGGTCTCCAGCGCGTGCTCCTCCACCGCGCCGGTGCGCCAGTTCACCCGGGTCAGATGCGCATTCCCGTTCCCCTCCGGCGGGGGCGGGTTGTCCGCACCGTGTGCGGTGCCGTCCAGGAGGTAGAGATGATCGCCGAGGGTGGCGTACCCCTGGAAGACGTGGGTTGCCATCACCTCCGGGGTGCCGACGTCGTAGAGCGGCTGATAGCTGGACTTCTCCTGCTTCACCTCGTCAAGGTCATACAACGCCAACCGGAACTCGTCTCCGGTCCAGTACCGCAGCGTCAGGGTGTGGTGCACCGGGTCGATGTTGCAGGTGTTCTGGGTGGAGCCCGGGATCAGGTCCCGGCGCCACAGCGTCTCGTCGTGCTCGGCGTCCAGCAGGGCCCCGTCCTCGAACTGGAACCGGGTCAGCCTCGAGCCACGCCCCTGACCGTCGGACTCCTTGGGTACAGAGTCGATCTCCGTCCAGAACCAGAGGTCCTCCCCGTCGCGCTCCAGGGCCATCGACACCCCGTGCCCGAAGAACTTCAGGATCATGCTCCCGAGGCGCTCACCGGCGAGGGTCATCTTCGTCAGCGTCAGGTCTCCCCGGACAACGCGGCGCTCGTAGGCCTCGTCCCCGTCCTCATCGCCGGGCAGCGGGGTGCCCGCCTGCACGATCTGCAGCACGTAGACGTGATCCCGCCGGGTGTCGATCACGAATGACTGCATCGCCGTGCGGACCCAGGTCAGGTACTTGTTGGAGAGCAGTTCCCGCCCGGGTCGTGCCGGGTCGAACACCGGGTCCCTCCGGCCCGGGTGACGCAGCGGCGAGGCAGCTGCACCTGGCTGCCCGATGCCCATCGCCGCCACCGAGAGCGGGACCGCACCGCTCGCTTGCAGGAATCGCCGTCGGCTCACCGTGCCTGATCGGCCGCTCTGTGCCATGATTACTCTCCTCGTCTTCGTGGATAGTTCGCCGAGGAGAGTACGACGATCA
This sequence comes from Candidatus Ruania gallistercoris, assembly GCA_019116305.1. Taxonomy (GTDB): domain Bacteria; phylum Actinomycetota; class Actinomycetes; order Actinomycetales; family Beutenbergiaceae; genus Ruania; species Ruania gallistercoris. The sequence continues at coordinate 14,894 of DXBY01000023.1, forward strand.
CACCGTGACCGGGCCCGGACTGCTCGGATGAGCGCACATCGGGTCAGGCAGTGCTCAGAAGCACGCAGCGCCCACCTCCGGCTCCCCGGCCGGCTACGGGGCGATAGCCTCCTACGGCGCCAGGGCCTCCTGCGGGGCGAGGGCCTCCTGCGGGGCGAGGGCCTCCTGCGGGGCGAGCACGTCGGTCATCACCGCACCCTCGGCGTCCGGAAGGTCCACACCGAGCACCGCGGCGAACGTGGGTGCCTCGTCCAGCATGCTCCGCCGGCCCAGGTCCAGCCCGGAGGCGAACGACGGACCGGTCGCGATGAACACGGGCTGCCCCCCGTGCCGCGGGGCGTGACCGTGCGCACCCACGGGCGGCGGGTAGTCCGCCTCGCCGCGCACCACCACCGGGCGGCGATCGGTGAGCATCCCGACGATCACGCCGGGTTCGGACTCCGCCACCCACTCGAACGGGCCGTCCAGTCCGTAGTCCCGGCGCGCCTCGGCGGCGGTGTGGAACTTCTCGATCCGGTACACCGGGTCCGCCTCGATCTCGGCGAGCAGCTCTTCCACCTGCGCCCGCCGCTGCGCGGTGATTCCCTCGGCGAGGAACAGCTGCCCGGACAGGCCCGATCCTAGGCAGAACACGTCGTAGTCGATCAGCGAGCCGTCCTCGGCCGTGCGCAGGAACCCGCGCTCGGCGAACACGGTGTTCAGGTTGGTGTGCTGCTCGGTGTCCAGGTGTCCGTGGTCGGAGACCAGCACGATGTTGGTGCCCTCCAGGTCCCCGGTCTCCTCCAGGGCAGCCAGGTAGCTGCCCAGGGTGGCATCTACCTGCCGCAGCGCCTCGCGCACATGTTCGCCGTAGGAACCCTCGGCGTGCCGGGCGGTGTCCACCTCCACCAGGTGCACGAACATCACGTCCGGGCGCTCCTCGCGCAGGATCTGCGCGGAGACGTGGTTCACGAAGTCGAAGTACTTACCCTTGCGCTGGTCGGTGCGCACCAGGTGCAGGTTCGGCAGGATGTACCGCTCCAGCGTGACGGCGTCGGTGGTCTGCCGGTACTGGTCCTCCAGCCCGTCGAACATCGGCGGGCCGGCGATCTCCGGCACCAGGTGGTCCACGTGCTGCTCGTTCGCGGTCACCGGCCACTGCACGGCGGCGGTGCTCAGCCCGGCAGCCTTGGCGGCGGCGAAGATCGTCGGCACCTTGATGAACCCGGCGTCCCAGAACCATTCCGAGGCGTCCCCACGGCCGGGCTGGAACTGCAGGTTGTTGAAGATCCCGCTGGTCGCCGGCGGGCAGCCGGTGGTCTGGGCGGTGTGGTTCGGGTAGGTCACCGAGGGGTAGATCCCCTCGATCTCCGCCACCGAGGCCTGGCTGAGGATGCGGGAGAATGCCGGCAGCGTCCGGGCGAACGGGATGTCGTCGGTGTGCATCGCGTCGATGGAAACGACCAGCAGCTTCGGGGTGGGCACCATGTCCTCTTTCTCTCGTCGGTGGTGGGGGTCGGCTCCCGGCACGGTCAGACTGTGGCCTCGGCCAGCGCTTCCAGGCGCGCTCGGCACCATCCCGGGTCGTCGGCGGTGACCAGGTCCACACCAACGGCCAAGGCCCTTCCCAGCTCGGCCTCGGTGCGCACCGGCCAGCCGCACACCTGCGCGCCACCGGCCTGCAGCCGGCCGGTCACCTCCCGGTCCAGGTGTGCCGCGCCGGCGGCCAGGAGCCCGGCGTCCAGGTCCGCCATCGCAGCCAGCGCCGCAGCGGTGGGTTCGGTGGTGATCACCCCGAGCCGCAGCCGGGTGCTGCGCCGGCGGATCTCGGCCAGGGCGTCGAGGTCGAAGCTGGTCAGCGTCACCCGGTCCTGCAGCTCCTCGCGCAGCACCAGCTCGGCGGCCTGCAGGGCGGCTGCGGGATCCTTGATCTCGGCGTGCACCTGGGCCCGGGTCACCCCGAGCGCGGCCTCCAGGGAGGGGATGCGCTGCTCGTCACCGAGCTCCACCTCCTGCAGCTCGGCCCAGGTGAGCTCCCCCACCACACCGTGGCGGCGACCCCCGACCGCGGTACGGTCCACGGTGGCGTCGTGGATCACCACCAGGCGGGCGTCGGCCGAGAGGTGCACGTCCAGCTCGATCGCTGCTGCGCCGTCGAGCTCGCCCCGGCGGAAAGAGGCGAGCGTGTTCTCCGCACAAACCGCCATCGCACCCCGGTGGCCGACCACGCCGGTCATGAGATCCCCAGCGCCTCAAGGTCCTCGCGGTTGTCCTCGATCACTCCCTCATACTCCCCGCGCAACGTGTCCATCGCCGCCTGGATGTCCCCGTTGTCCCCGGTGATCGAGGAGAATGCCTGGCTGAGTGCGGTCACCCCGGACTGGAACCAGTTCACCGGTGCCACCGTCTGGGCGTTCTCCAGCTGCTGCAACGCCACGGTGAAGTTCGGGTCCTCCTCGTGCAGCGCCACCACCTCCGGTTCGTCCCGGGCGGCCTCGACGATCGGCACGTAGCCGGAGTTGATGTGCCACCAGCCGGACATCTCCGGGCTGCCGAGGAACTTCAACAACTGCGCAGTGGCGTCCTGGCGCTCCTGCGACTCGGTCCGCACCAGCGAGAATCCGGATCCACCGGTGGGCACCAGCGGCGGCTGGTTCACCTCACCGGGCATGAATGCCGCACCGAGCTCGAAGTC
>DXBY01000133.1 GCA_019116305.1 Candidatus Ruania gallistercoris
AGTGCACCATCGGGATCGGTGCGCCCCAGTACCGCTGCCGGGAGACCAGCCAGTCCCGCAGCCGATAGCTGCGTGCGGCCTCCCCGGCCCCCGCCGCCTCGAGCTGGGTGAGGACCTCCTCCGGATCCGGCCAGACGGGTTCCGCACCCGCGGCCATCCCCGCCGGGGTGGGGGCGATCCCCATCGCCGCCGCGAACTCCGCATCCCGCTCGTCCCCGGCCGGCACGCCCATCACCGCACCGGTGCCGTACCCGGCGAGCACGTAGTCGGCGGCCCACACCGGGATCGCCTCGCCGGTCAGCGGGTGCCGTACCGAGGTCCCCAGCGGCACCCCGCTCTTCTGGCGCCCGACGGCGGAGCGTTCGATCTCCGTGTGCGTCGCCACCTGCTCCCGGTAGGTGGTCAGTGCCGCGCGCGCCTCCGGCGCGCACCACGCCCAGGCGGTCTCGCTCTCCGGTGCCACCGCCAGGAAGGTGACGCCGGCCAGGGTCTCCGGCCGGGTGGTGAACACTTCCAGGTGAGCGGACGGATCCAGGCGCGCTGCGCCGTCGGCGGCCGGGACCGGCTGGTCCTGCGCCGGTGCCTGGTCCTGGCGAGCTGCGCCGTCGGCGGCAAAGCGGATCTGCACGCCCTCGCTCCGGCCGATCCAGTTCCGCTGCATGGTCAGGATCCGGTCCGGCCACTGGCCTTCGAGTTCGGCCATATCGTCCAGCAGCCGGTCCGCGTACTCGGTGATCCGCAGCAGCCACTGGGTCAGCTCCCGGCGTACCACCTCCGTGCCACACCGTTCGCACCGCCCGGCCACCACCTGCTCGTTCGCCAGCACCGTCGCATCCTGCGGGCACCAGTTCACCCAGCCAGCACCCCGGTAGGCCAGCCCGCGCTCGTGCAGCTGCAGGAACAGCCACTGCGTCCACCGGTAGTACTCCGGATCATGGGTGTGCAGCCGGCGGGAGAAGTCGAAGCTCACTGCATACCGGCGGATCGAGGCGGCCTGGGTGGCGATGTTCTCCTCGGTGTAGCCGGCCGGGTGTTCCCCGCGGCGGATCGCGGCATTCTCCGCGGGCAGACCGAAGGAGTCCCAGCCGATCGGGTTCAGCACCTGGTGGCCCTGCAGGCGCCAGTACCGGGCGATCGCGTCCTCGATGGCGAACACCTCGGCATGACCCATGTGCAGATCGCCGCTGGGGTAGGGAAACATGGTGAGCAGGTAGCGCGCGCTCGTGCCGGGCCTGGGCGGACCGGTGGGCACGATGTACGGATCGAGCGCGTCCCACACGCGCTGCCAGTGTTCCTCCCGGTCCCGGGAGACCGGTGGGGTGGTCGAAGTCATCGTCATCCTCAGCTGCTGGTCGGGGCGAGCACCACGAACCCCGCATCGCGGGGGTGTGCGCCGCGCTGAGGCGTGCTCGGAAGACCGGGCTCAGCGCGGCCCGGTTAGCAGCTCCCGGAAGACGACCATGGCGAGAAGTCTAGGGGTCGGAGGCGGGCGCGCGGAAGGGGCAGGACGCCGCGGGGTGCGCAGCGACCTCGCGCGCCGGCCGGGTCGACGGGCGATAATCGCCGGGTGAAGCTCTTCGACCGGTGGCGCACGCCGGAGGTGCGCGCGGACGTCGGCTCCGGGCTCTGGGCCGCCGAGGCGCAGTCGATGCAGCGGATTCTTCGCGGCACGATGACCTCCGCGGAGCGGCGGCTGGCCGCTGTTCCGGCACAGCTGCACTTCGCTGCCGGCATGGACGGACGCGTGGTCGTGCTCTGGCGCAACACCATCGCCGGATTCGTTCCCGGCGACCGGGCCGCCGAGTTTCGCCGGCAGCTGGCCGACGCCGGGGAGGCCCGGCTCGTGGCCGACGGTGAGGTGCGCGAGCACGCGGGCCTCTGGCGCGTCTGGGTGGGCCACTGGCCGCCGGCTGCGGTGCCCGAACCGCCTGCCGATGAGATCGCCGTCGAACCCACCCGGATCCTCGGCATCCCGCTGACCGGCAGAGGAGCGCCGTAGCGGCAGCAGCGCGCGGGCGCGGTCAGCGACTGGTGGCCGCCAGCCACCAGATCGCCAGCGGCCGCAGGTTCAACGGCGCCCGGAACAGGCCCTCGGCCGCCACTGCTGCCGGGGTGCGGAACTGCAACCCTGTGCCGGCGTAGAGCGTGCGGTGCAGGCTACCTGCCACCTCGCCGGCCTCGGCGTGCAGACCGAAATGGCGCAGCATCGCGGTGAACATCCAGGCCGAGCCGACCAGCACCTCGTTGACCTGGAGCTCCTCGCCGCCGTCCTGCTCGTAGCGACCGGTCCGGCCGCGCTCGCCGATCAGCAACGGGCCCACCTGGCCGTCGGCATAGCCCCGGTAGCAGATCTCGTACCCGGCACGCAGATGGGCGCGGATCCGCTCCGGGGGCACGGTCCGGGCGCCGCACAGCTCGGCATAGAACAGGCCCCAGATCGAGTCCGGCATGATCGCCTCGGTGTACTTGCCGGCCGACGCCGCCCGGTAGTGCTCCCCGGTCCACAGGCTCTCCAGCACGCCTTGGGCGCGTTCGCGGCGGGCGACCAGGGCGGTCGCGTCCTGCCCGCGCCGCTGCGCCTCGGCCGCTGCCACCGCCCACATCCCGGTGAGCAGGGAGGTGGCGTAGCTGGAGTGCCCGCGCAGCGCGAGGTTGTCCCAGGTGGAGTCGCCGA
>DXBY01000134.1 GCA_019116305.1 Candidatus Ruania gallistercoris
GTGCCCTACCAGGGCGCACCGCTGCAGACCTCGGCCGACTACCGCTGGGAACTGGCCGTCACCGACGAGCACGGGACCAGCAGCACCTCCCAGGCGCACTTCGCCACCGGCATCGTGCACCCGGACCAGTGGCGGGCGCTCTGGATCGGCCGCGACCCGAACGAACAGAAGACCGCGCTACCGCCGCAGGACACCGACATCAGCTACACGGTGAACAAGCTGCGTCCGGTGCGCCGGTTCGTGCGCCAGCTCGACCTGGACGAGGTGCCCGCCCGGGCCAAGGTGCACGCGAGCGCGAAGGGCAACTACCGGCTCTACGTCAACGGCCACAAGGTCGGCACCGATGAGCTCACCCCGGGCTGGACCGAGTACCGGGATCGGATCACCTACCAGTCCTGGGACGTGACCGACCTGCTCCGGCCCGGCCGGAACAGCATCGCCGCGCTGCTCGCCGACGGCTGGTACGTCGGCTTCATCGGCACCGACCGCCGGCACCAGGCCCAGCACTACGGCGAGGAGCCCGAGCTGCTGGTGCAGCTGGTCAGCGACGCGGCCAACGGGCAGCGCACAGTGCTCGGCACCGACGCGCAGTGGCGCCAGCAGCCCAGCGACATCCTCTACGCGGACCAGCTGATGGGTCAGTACGAGGACTCCCGCCTGGCCCGACCCGACTGGCACCTCCCGGCGACGGATGTGACCAGCTGGAGCTGCGCCGTCGTGACGGATGACGATTACAGCCGGCTGGTGCCGGAGTGCGATTCCGGTGTGCGGGCGACCCGTCGCATGCCCGCGGTCAGCGTGGTGCGCCAGGGGCCCGATCGGCACATCGTGGACTTCGGCCAGAACCTGGTGGGCCGGGTCCGGCTGGTGCTCCGAGGCCAGGCCGAGGGCACCCGGATCCAGCTGAACCACGCCGAGGTGCTGGACGAGTCCGGTGAGCTCTACACCGCGAACCTGCGCACCGCCGAGCCGATCGACGTGTTCTGGACCGACGGCAGCCCGGAACAGACCTTCGAACCCCGGTTCACCATGCACGGGTTCCGCTACGCCGAGGTGAGCGGACTGACCGGCGAGCTGACGCCGTCGGACGTGGAAGCGGTGGTGCTGCACAACGACTTCGACATGGTGGGGGAGTTCACCTCCTCCAGCCAGGACCTGAACCAGCTGTTCAGCAACATCTCCTGGGGGCTGCGCGGCAACTTCGTCTCCATCCCCACGGACTGTCCGCAGCGGGACGAGCGGCTCGGCTGGCTGGCCGATGCCCAGGTGTTCGCACCGACCGCACTCGCGCTGGCGGACGTGGGGCCGCTGCTGCGCCGCTGGCTACGGGATGTGCGCAGCGCCCAGAACGACGACGGAGCCTTCCCGGACATCGCACCGCACCTGATTCACCTGCGGGAGGGGGCTCCTGCGTGGGGAGACGGCGGAGTGACCATTCCGTGGGCGGTCTACCGCAGCTCCGGCGAGACCACGGTGCTGGCCGAAGCGGTCGACTCGATGGTCGCCTGGGTCCGGCACCTGGAGCGGCACAACCCGGACCTGATCTGGCGCCACCAGCTGGGAAACAACTACGGCGACTGGCTGCAGATCGGCGAGGAGACCCGCAAGGACGTGCTCGCCACCGCCTACTTCGCCTGGAGTGCGGAGCTGACCGCCCGCTCGCTGCAGGTGCTCGGCCGCGATGCCGAGGCCGCGCAGATCGCCGCCCTGGCGGCCCGGGTGCGGGAGGCGTTCCGCGCCGAGTTTCTCGAGGCCGACGGGACCGTCGCGGGGGACACCCAGGGCGGCTACCTGTTGGTGCTCGCGTTCGGTCTGTACGCCTCCGATGCGCAGCGCGACCTGGTGGCGGACAAGCTGGTGGCCGCCGTGGAGCGCCGGGACGTCAGCCTCACCACCGGCTTTGTCACCGTGGGCCTGCTCTGCCCGGTGCTCGCCGAGATCGGCCGGGAGGACCTGGCCTTCCGGCTGCTGCACAACGACCGGTACCCGTCCTGGCTGTACTCCATCCGCAATGGCGCCACCACCATCTGGGAACGCTGGGACGGCTGGACCGCCGAGCACGGTTTCCAGTCCGCGCGAATGAACAGCTTCAACCACTACTCCCTCGGCTCGGTCGGCCAGTGGTTCCTCTCCGGGATCCTCGGCATCGACCAGACGCCGGACTCGGCCGGTTACCGCTCCGCTGTGCTGCGGCCGCACTTCGACCCGGAGCTGGACTGGGCCGGTGGCGGCCTGGAGACCAGCCGCGGCCGGTTCGCGAGCAGCTGGCAGCGCGAGGGCGAAGAGATCCGCTGGACGGTCACCATCCCGCCCGGTGAACCGGCACAGACCTTCATTCCCGGCGTCCGGGCCGCACAGGTGCGCGAAGGAGGTGAGAGCGCGAGCCGCTCGGAGGCGATCACCGCGGTCCAGGAGACGGCGACCGGCACCTGGTGGCAGCTGCTCCCCGGGCAGTACGACCTCCAGTTCCCTGCCGCACCCGTCCACTGACCCCACACCCACCCCACCCCCCGGAGCTCGTCCGGTGAAGGGTGCGCCCCAGCGCACGCCGGACCGGACGACCCCTCACCACAGGAGTTCCACGAGTATGAAACTGCGTACCACCGGCGTCGTCGCCGGAGCCGCTGCAACCGCGTTGGCGCTGGCTGCCTGCTCCTCCTCGGAGCCGACCGAGGCGAACACCGAACCCACGGACGCGCTCACCATCGCGACCACCTCGAACAACCAGGCACCGATGGAGGCGGTCGTCGAGGCCTACCGCGAGGAGACCGGGCTGGAGATCAACGTCACGATCGCCGACACCTCCCAGTACCAGTCGACCCTGCGCACCCAGCTCTCCAGCGGCACCGCCCCGGACGTGTTCACCGTGTGGGCCGGCGGCGGGAACCCCGGCGCGATCGATGTGCTCCAGGACGCCGGCTACCTGCTCGACCTCTCCGACCGGGAGTGGGTCTCCTCGATCGACCCGGGCACCGCGGAGACGATGCAGATCGACGGCAGCACCTACGGTCTGCCCTCCAAGCTCGACGCCATCGGCACGGTCTACAACACGGCAACTCTGGACGAGCTCGGGCTGGAGGTGCCCACCACCTACACCGAGCTGCTCGGTTACTGCCAGGACGTGCGCGACGCCGGAAAGGTCGCCTTCGCGCTCGGCATCCAGACCGACTGGGTCACCCAGCTGATTGCCTACGCACTGACCGCGTCCTCGGTCTACGGCGACACCCCGGAGTTCGACCAGCAGCTCGCCGACGGGTCGGCGACGTTCGCCGGCTCCGGCTGGGCGGACGCCCTGCAGCAGTACCTGGAGATGCGTGACGCCGGCTGCTTCAACGAGGACCCGCTCGGTACCGATGTCACCGCCTCCTACGACCTGGTGAACAGCGGAGAGGCCGTCGGTGTGGTGCAGGTGCTCGCCTCGTTCGCCCAGATCGCCTCCACGGCGCCGGAGGGCACCGAGTTCGGGTTCTTCCCGCTCCCTGGTGACGACAGCGGCGAGAACCCGATCCCGCGGGGGATCGGGGTGAGCTTCGCGGTGAACGCTGCAGCGCAGAACCAGGCGAACGCGGTGGAGTTCGTGGACTGGCTCGCCGGGCCGGAGGCCACGGAGATCTGGTTCGAGACCGCTCCGGGACTGCCGGCGCTGACCGATGCCGAGGTGGAGCTGGACCCGGTGATGCAGGCCGCCACCGACATCATCGCTGACGGAGCCACCGCCCCGATGCCGGACCAGGGCTGGCCGAACGCCAAGCCGCAGTCCGCACTGTTCGTCGGCGTGCAGCAGCTGTTCTCGGACCAGGCGAGCGTCGAGGACGTGCTGGGCTCGATGGACGAGGCCTTCACCAACTGATCACCGCCCAGGGATGCGGGCACCGGCCCGCATCCCTGGCCGCACCGACCCACGGAAAGACCCACACCCGCACATGCGCGCACACGACATCATCACCGCCGTCCCGTTGGCGTTCCAGGACTCCGGAGCACTGGATCTGGAGGGCAGCAGGGCCATCCTGGAGTACGTCGCCGGATCCGGAGTGCAAGGGGCTCTCGTGCTCGGCACCACCGGGGAGTTCCCGGCCCTGTCCATCGAGGAGCGGAACGCGGTGGCGGACCTGGCGGTGGCAACCCTCGGTGAGCAGCGGGTGATCGTGCACGTGGGCGCCGCCAGCCAGTACGAGGTGTTCCAGCTGATCGCCGGTGCTCGGGCGGCCGGTGCTCGCGAGATCGCCGTGCTGACGCCCTACTACCTGCCGGCGCCCCCGGAGGAGGTGTACGAGTTCTTCCGGTCCGTGGTCACCGAGGCCGCCGGGCTGGACGTGTACGTGTACATGTTCGAGGCGCGCACCGGCATCCCGGTGGACGAGGACCTGATCGTCCGGCTCGCCGAGCTGCCGGGGGTGGTCGGGGTGAAGGTCAGCGGGGAGTCGCTGGACCGGATCAGCACCTTCCGCTCCCGGCTGGGAGATGAGTTCGTGATCTACACCGGTGCGGATGGCGACTTCGCCCGCGCCGGCCAGGCCGGGGCGGACGGGGTGATCTCCGGAGTGGCCTCGGTGTTCGCGAAGCCGTTCATCGCGATGCGCCAGGCCCTGCTGGCCGAGGATGCCGAAGCGATCGCCCAGGTGCAGGAGGACATCGACGAGGTGGTGGCAGCAGTGGACGGGTCACCGGCCCGGATGCGCGCCGTGCACCGGCTCGTCGGCCGTCCGGTCGGTGGACGGCGGATGCCGATCCCGGACCCGGACGCGGCGGCGCTGGACCGCCTGGACCGTGCGGTGGGCCGGCACCACTGACCCACGGCGGGCGGGCCTGGCGGCACCTGAACCAACCCAGCGGCATCGACCGGTGCCGCTTCCGATGAAGGAGAGACAATGACGTACGAACTCACGCCGAACCGCCGCAGTGTGCTCGCCGGCTCCCTGGTGGCCGCCCTCGGCGCCGCAGTACTGGGCCCCCGGGCCGCTGCCGACCAGCCGACCGGGACCCACCCAGCCGGTACCCACCTAGCCGGGACCCACCCGGCCGCGGACGCAGCGCAGGGCCCGTTCCGGGTACCCGACGGTCTGATCGACCTCGCCGACACCAATGCCCTCGGCCTCCCGCAGGCCGAGCACGCGGAGACGGTGACCATCTTCGCCCCAGGGGAGCAGGACCTGAAGTTCAACCATGGGGTGGTGCTGATCCCGTTCCGCGGCCGGTTGTATGCACAGTGGCAGAGCTCGGAGCGGGACGAGGACGCTCCGGAGACCATCGTGACCTACGCCGTCAGCGAGGATCACGGCCAGACCTGGGGTGCACCGATCCCGCTGACCCAGCCGCAGGAGGACGGTTACATCTCCAGCGGCGGCTGGTGGACCGACGGCGAGACCCTGGTGGCGTACCTGAACGTGTGGCCGGCGAGCCTCGAACCGCGCGGCGGCTACACCGAGTACATCACCAGCACCGACGGCGTGACCTGGTCCGCGCCGCAACCGGTCACCGACGCCGACGGGAACCCCGTTGAGGGGATCATCGAACAGGACACCCGCGCACTGCCCAGCGGGCGGCTGCTGACCGCGTTCCACGTGCAGCCCGGCCTGTTCGTCAAGCCCTACTACACCGACGACCCGCTCGGGGTGACCGGCTGGACGCAGGGTGAGTTCGAGAACCAGCCGAACATCCCTCGAGAGATGTCCCGGGAGCTGGAACCGAGCTGGTACCTGCGTCCCGACGGCGCCGTGGTGATGGTCTTCCGCGATCAGGGCGGCAACACGATGCTCAAGCTCGGTGCCGTCAGCCAGGACGACGGTGAAACCTGGACCGACTCGGAGCTGACCAACGTGCCGGACTCGCGCACCAAGCAGAGCGCCGGCACCCTCCCGGACGGCACCACGTTCCAGGTGGGCAACCCGACCGGGACGAGGAATCGGTACCCGCTGTCCATCCTGCTCAGCGCCGATGGGGTCACCTTCGACGTCGGCTACACCCTGCGGGACACTGCGGACCTGCAGGAACGCCGCTACGAGGGGCAGTACAAGAGCAGCGGCTACAGCTACCCGAAGAGCGTGCTCGCCGGCGACTACCTGTACGTGGCCTACGGCACGAACAAGGAGGACGTGGAGTACACCCGGGTGCCCGTGGCGGACCTGTCCCTGCGCGGAGTTCCCGACCAGCTGGCGCAGCCCGCGGCCTGGGCCGATGCCGGGCGGACGCTGCACGTGGCCTGGGAACCGCCCACCAGCGCGGGGGACAGCCCGGTCTCCGGCTACCTCGTGCGGGCCACCTCGCGTTCCGGTCGTCACGTCGAGGTGCGCGTGGGTGCGAACGAGCACCGCACGACGATCACGGGGGTGCACCCCGGCCGCTACCAGGTCAGCGTGGTGGCGGAGAACAGCTACGGTGTGGGCCCGGACTCCGAGCACTCCGCGTGGGTGGTCGTCACCGGCCGCCCGGACCACGCCGGCGGGCACCGATGAGCGCCGACCCGGCAGCACCGCTCCGGGTGCTGCCGGGCCTGATCGACCTCACCGACACCAACACTCTTGGCCTACCGCAGCTGACCAGCGCGGAGACGATCACCATCTTCGCCCCGGGGGAGCAGGACCTGATGTTCAACCACGGGGTGGTGCTGATGCCGTTCCAGGGCCGGCTGCATGCGCAGTGGCAGAGCTCGGAGCGGGACGAGGACGCCCCAGGCACCGTGGTCGTGCACGCCGTGAGCGAGGACGGTCGCAGCTGGAGCCGACCGGAGCCGTTGACCCAGCCGCAGGAGGACGGGTACGTCTCCAGTGGCGGCTGGTGGACCGACGGTCAGACCCTGGTGGCGTACCTGAACGTGTGGCCGCAGGACCTCGACCCGGAGGGCGGCTACACCGGGTACATCACCAGCACCGATGGCGTGACCTGGTCCGAGCCGGGGCCGGTCACTGGCGCCGATGGTCGACCGGTGGCGGGCATCATCGAGCAGGACACCCGCGCCCTGCCCAGCGGGCGGCTGCTGACGGCGTTCCACCGGCAGCCGGGCCTGTTCGCCACCCCGTACGTCACCGACGACCCGCTCGGGATCACGGGCTGGACGGCGGGGGAGCTGGACAACGAGCCGAACGAGCGGGGCACCCAGTCCCGGGAGCTGGAACCGAGCTGGTACGTGCGTCCCGACGGCACGATCGTGATGGTCTTCCGGGACCAGGCCGGTGAGTCGATGGTCAAGCTGGCCTCAGTGAGCACGGACCAGGGGCAGACCTGGACCGCGCCGGTGGGCACGAACGTGCCAGACGCCCGCACGAAGCAGAGCGCGGGCAACCTGCCGGACGGCACCGCCTACCTGGTCGGGCACCCGACCGGTCGGCGGGCCCGTTACCCGCTGTCTATCCTGCTCAGCGCGGACGGGGAGACCTTCGACCGCGGGTTCACCCTGCGCAGCACCGACATGCTCCAGGCCCGCCGGCACACCGGCGTGCACAAGGGCGCCGGGTACAGCTACGCGAAGAGCGTGCTGGCCGGTGACTGGCTGTACATCTCCTACGGCACGAACAAGGAGGACGCGGAACTCACCCGCGTGCCGGTGGCCGACCTCGTGTGAGGGCTCCCTCGCATCCCGAAGGTGTGGTTACTGTCGCTAGATCGTGTTTTTTTCGACACCAACCACACCGTCGGCGGAGGCTGCCGGTGGGAGGCTGCCGGTTCACCCTCGGAGGCCGCCGGTGGGTCCTCGGGGGAGGCCGCCGGTGGGTCCGGTGCAAGGTGGTCAGTGGTCGTCGGACCCGGTCAGCTCCTCCACATCCACAGCGGGCTGCGGCCGCTTGAACATCAGCGCGACCCCGATCGCCAGCACACCGATGCTGCCGGCCACGATGAACGCCAGCTGCAGACCGTGCACGTCCGGGATCCCGGGCGGGCCCTGGCTGCCCAGTGCGGCCACGGTCACGAACACTGCGCTCCCCAGAGCGCCGGCCACCTGCTGCAGGGTGGCCAGCAGCGCTGACCCGTGGGAGTACAGGTCGTCGGTCAGGGCTCCGAGCGCATCGGTCATCAGCGGGGTCATCATCAGACCCAGGGAGCCCATCAACAGCACGTGCACCCCGATCACCGCGACCAGGGGCGCGCCGGCGCCGAGTGCGGCGAACAGTCCGAGGGCGAGGGTCATCCCCACCGCCCCGGGGATCACCAACGGGCGGGCACCCACCCGGTCATAGAGCCGACCCACCGGGCGCGCCACGGCCGCCATCATCAGCCCGCCGGGCAGCAGAGCGAGCCCGGCCACCAGGGTGTCGTGCCGGAGCACGTTCTGCAGGTAGATGGGCAGCAGGATGGCCCCGGCGCCGAGCAGTGCCATGAACACGAACAGGGACAGGATCAGCGCCACCCGGTACCGGGCGTAACCGAGGGTACGCAGGTCTAGCAGTGGCCGATCCTGGCGCTGCAACCGGCGCTGCCGCAGCACGAACAGCACCAGCCCCACCACGCCGATACCGATCGATGCCCACGGGGGCAGCACGCCACCGCCCTGCCCGATCGAGGACAGGCCGTAGACCAGTCCGGCGAAACCGATGGCGGAGAGCAGCACGGAGGCGCCGTCCAGCGGCACCCGTCGGGTCTCGCTGGGCACGTACAGCCGCAGCAGCCCGAACACGAACATCGCCACGGCCAGGAACAGCACCAGCCAGAACATCCAGCGCCAACCGAGGGCGTGCAGGATGGCACCCCCTACGGTCGGACCGATCGCCGGGGCCACGCCGATCACGATCGAGATGGTGCCCATCATCGCCCCGCGGCGGTCGGCGGGGATCAGCTTCATCACCGAGGTCATCACCAGCGGGATCATCACCGCGGTCCCGCACGCCTGCACCATCCGGCCGAGGAGCAGCACGGGGAAGCTGGTCGCCAGTGCGGCCACCAGGGTGCCGACGGTGAAGGATCCGATCGCCACCAGGAACACCTGCCGCGGGGTGAACCGCTCCAGCAGGAACCCGGTGGTCGGGATCACCACGGCCATCGTCACCAAGAACCCGCTGATCAGCCACTGCACCGTGCTGGTCGTCACGCCCAGCTCCGTGGCCAGGTGCGGCAGCGCGATGGAGACGATCGTCTCGTTCAAGATCATCACGAACGCCGCGACGACCATCACGCCGATGATCATCCCGGGGCTGGAGGCGGCCGGGACCGGGCGCTGGTGGGCGTCGCGACTGGTCGGGCTCGCGGACTGGGACACGCTGGTCACTCCTT
>DXBY01000135.1 GCA_019116305.1 Candidatus Ruania gallistercoris
GGTCCAGGTGCTCGCGCACCCGGGCCACGGCACCGGCGATCTCGTACGACTCCAGATCGGCTCGCACCGCCTCGACCAGCGAGCGGGTCCGTGCGAGCACGTACCGGTCCATCACGGCCAGGTCGGGTACCTCCTCCGGGAGGGGAGGTCGTACGTCCAGGCCGGCTCCGCCGTCGCAGGTGTTCGCATACAGCCCGAAGAAGTACCAGGTGTTCCACAGCGGCAGCAGCACCTGGCGCACCTGGCTGGTGATCGACTCCTCGGCCACCACCAGGTTGCCGCCGCGCAGCACCGGGGAGCCCATCAGCGCCAGCCGCACCGCGTCCGAGCCGTGCAGGTCGTACATCTGAGCCGGGTCGGGGTAGTTGCGCAGCGACTTGCTGGCCTTGCGGCCGTCATCACCGAGCACGATGCCGTGGGAGAGGCAGGTGCGGAAGGCGGGCCGGTCGAACAGCGCGGTGGCGAGCACGTGCAGGGTGTAGAACCAGCCGCGGGTCTGCCCGATGTACTCCACGATGAAGTCGCCCGGGTAGTGGTTCTCGAACCAGTCGGCGTTCTCGAACGGGTAGTGCACCTGCGCGAACGGCATCGCCCCGGAGTCGAACCACACGTCCAGCACATCCGGGATGCGGCGCATCTGCGAGCGCCCGGTCGGGTCGTCCGGGTTGGGCCGGGTGAGCTGGTCGATGAACGGACGGTGCAGGTCGGTGACCCGCTGCCCGAACGCCTCCTCCAGCTCGGCGATCGATCCGTACACGTCGATCCGGGGGTAGGCCGGGTCATCACTGACCCACACCGGGATCGGCGTGCCCCAGTACCGGTTCCGACTGACCGACCAGTCCCGGGCACCTTCGAGCCACTTGCCGAACTGACCGTGCTTGATGTGCTCGGGCACCCAGGTGATCGCCTCGTTCAGCTCCACCATCCGGTCCCGGAACCGGCTCACCTCGATGAACCAGGAGGAGACGCCCTTGTAGATGAGCGGGTTCTTGCACCGCCAGCAGTGCGGGTAGGAGTGGTCGTAGGTCTCGTGCCGGAGCAGCACGGTGCCGGGGGTCACAGATCCGGCGTGCTCACCGCGGGTGGCGGCCTTCAGGTCGGCGATGATCGCCGCGTTGGCGTCGAACACGAGCTGGCCGGCGTAGTCGGTGACCGGCGGGGTGAACTTCCCGTCCGGGCCCACGGGCATCACCGCCTCGATGTTCTCCGAATCGGTGACCACCTTGTCGTCCTCACCGAAGGCGCCGGCGGTGTGCACCAGCCCGGTACCGTCCGCGGTGGTGACGAAGTCGGCCGCCACCACCCGGAACGCGTTCTCATGCCCCAGGTAGTAGCCGAACGGCGGGGTGTAGCTGCGCTGGAGCAGGTCGGCACCCTTGAGCCGCTCGACCACCTGCTCGGTGAGGTCCTCGACCCCCTCGTTCTTCAGCTCGCGGGCGTAGGCCTCCAGCCGGGCCTCGGCCAGCACGTAGCGTTCCGTGGTCCCGGTCGCATCGGATTCGACCACCACATAGTCGATGTCCTCGCCGACGACGATCGCCAGGTTGGCCGGCAACGTCCAGGGGGTGGTGGTCCAGACCAGGGCGAGCTCGCCGGTGTTCAGCCGCAGCCCGACCGTCACCGCTGGGTCCTGGCGCATCTGGTAGACGTCGTCGTCCATCCGCAGCTCGTGGTTGGACAGCGGCGTCTCATCCCGCCAGCAGTACGGCAGCACCCGGAAGCCCTCGTAGGCCAGGCCCTTGTCGTAGAGCTGTTTGAAAGCCCAGATCACCGACTCCATGTACGAGGGGTCGAGGGTCTTGTAGTCGTTCTCGAAGTCCACCCACCGGGCCTGCCGGGTGACGTACTCCTCCCACTCCTGGGTGTAGCGCAGCACGGACTCGCGGCACTCTTTGTTGAACGCCTCGATCCCCATCTCCTCGATCTCGGCCTTCGTGGAGATGCCGAGCAGGCGTTCGGCCTCCAGCTCGGCCGGCAGACCGTGGGTGTCCCAGCCGAACCGGCGCTCCACCCGCTTGCCGATCATGGTCTGGAACCGGGGCACGACGTCCTTGACGTACCCGGTGAGCAGGTGGCCGTAGTGCGGCAGACCGTTGGCGAACGGTGGGCCGTCGTAGAAGACGAACTCGTTCTGACCGTTCTCCCCCATCGGGCGGGCATCGATGGAGGCCTGGAACGTGTCGTCGGCCTTCCAGTAGGCCAGCACGTCGGTCTCCACCGTGGGGAAGTTCGGGGAGGGGGTGACCCCGTCAGCGTCGGTGTGCCGGGGGTAGTGGCGCTCGCTGCTCATCTGCGGTCCTTCGAGGTATGGATCCGTCCGAGGACGATCCGCACCCGGTAGGTGCGTCCCGCGGTACCACCTCGTTTGCCGGCCCGCAGGGGGTCGGCCACTTCATCTGCGGCTGTGACGGGCCTACCCGTCCGGTTCTACTGGGCCCTGCCGGGACCGTTCTTCCGGAGGCTCACCGGTGATGGCCGGGTCGATGCCTGTGCCTCCACTCTAGCGGAGGCGCCAAGGCCATTCCCCGCTCACCCGGTGAGCAGGTAGTCCTCGGCGTCCTCGTCCCAGCGCAGGCTCACCACACCTGCGGCCTCGGCGCCCTTGATGAACTGCAGGAAGCTGCGGTAGCCCAGGGTCTTCTCGGAGAAGTCCGGACGCTGTTTGCGCAGCTGGTTCTTCAGTCCGGACAACGGCGCGGGACCGTCGGCGCCGGCCACCACTGTGCGCAGGAGTGCGAACGCGTCCTCGGTCTCGCCCTGTTCCGGCAGGGACACCTCCGGGTCCCCGGCCGCCGGTCCGGCGGCCAGCTCGACGATTCCCCGCTCGGCCAGGTGTCGCAACACCTCGGAGAAGCTGCGGAAGCCGTGGTCGGACTCGCTGAACGTAGGGTCCTTGCGCAGCAGGGTGCGCTTGAGAACCGAGGCGGTGATCGCACCGCTGGAGGAGGTCTGCAGCCCGGCCAGGGTCTGTGCCACCAGCACCTCCAGCGGTTGAGAGTCCTCGCTGCCGCCGGACTCGTCCTCCTCGGCCGAGGTGGTGGCCGGGGTCGGGGCGGCTGCTGTGGCCGGTGTAGTCACCACCGGGGCGGGTCCACCGGCAGCACCCGTGCCGGTACTGGAGTGGCCGGTGGTCGGGGGGTTCGCACTGCGGCGCCCCCGTCGACGGCGTTCGGTCGGCTCGGTCTCGTCTGGCGCCTCCACTCCTTCGAGCCGGTCGTAGAACAGGAACTCGTCGCATGCCGGTGGCAGCAGCCGGGAGGTGGACAGCTCCACCCCGACGCCGATCACGCGCTTGTTCAGCTCCCGGAGCTTGTGCACCAGCGGGGAGAAGTCGCTGTCCCCGGTGCACATCACGAACGTGGAGATGTAGTCCCGTTCGAAGGCCATCTCGATCGCGTCGACCACCATCTTGATGTCCGCGGCGTTCTTCCGGGAGGCGCCCATCCGCTGCGGCATCTCGATCAGCTCCACCTGGTGCCGGGTGAGCGAGCGGCGGTCCTCGTCGAAGTAGGACCAGTCGGCGTAGGCGCGGCGCACCACCACCCTGCCCCGCACGGCGAGCGCATCGGCGATCGGACCGAAGTCGAAGGCCATCCCGCCCAGGTGGTCCCGCGCCCCGAGGGCGAGGTTCTCGTAGTCCAGGAAGACGGCCATGCGCTCTTCGGAATCCATGCAGTCGACCCTAGAGCACTGCACCCATTCGGGGCCCAGGGTGCCCGGAAACTCCGCTCACCAGGGCAGCAGCTGCCGCGGCGCGGCTGCATCACCGAGAGCCGCGCGGGCCTCGGCGTGCAGCTCGGACAGGTCTGCCCTGCCACGCACCCGAGCCGCGAGCACACTGCCGAGTCGCTCGTGCGGCTGTGCCCACACGGTCACCTCCTGCACCCCGGGCCGGGAACACAGCCAGGTGGTCACCGCCGCCAGGCTGACCACATGTCCGCCGACCAGCACGGCATCGTCGCTGCGTCCGGCCAGCACCAGCCGGCCCGTCTCATCCAGCCGGCCCCGATCCTTGCTGTGGATCCACATCGGTTCCCCGGGGGCGCGCCACTGCGAGCGCAGCACCACCTCACCGACCTGCCCCACCGGTGCCACCCGGCCGGCGTGGTCCCGGACCTCGATCGTCACCCCGGTGGCGGGACGGCCGACAGTGGCCGGTACTGCAGCCAGATCGGCCGGCCGGGCGATGGTGACCGTGCCGGCCTCGGTGCTGCCGTAGTAGTTCACCAGCACCTCTCCGACCCGTCGGCGAACGTCGGTGACCAGTTCCTCCGGCAGTGGGGCTGACCCGGTGACGATCCGGCGCAGTCCGCGCAGTGCCGAGCGGCCGGGGCTGCCGGTGGAGGCACCAACGGCAGCATCGGCGGCGAGCAGGTCGGCGAGCTGGGTCGGTAGCCCCACCCAGGTACGCACGCGGTACTCGGCCAGCTGCGCGAGGCCGCGATCAGAGTGCCTGGCGGCACCGAGCAGCACCGGGGCACCGAGCAGCAGCCCGGCGGCGAGCGCGGAGAGCCCGTGTCCGTGGCTGACCGGGGCGGCCAGCAGCATGGGGTCGCCGCGTCGCAGGCCGAGCGCCGCGATCAGGGAGACCAGCGTGGGCAGCTGGGCCAGGTTGACGTCGCGCTGGGTTCGCGGGTGCGGCTTCCCGGTGGTCCCGGAGCTGTGCAGCACCACGGCCGGCACCCGTCCACGCCGCTGCTGCGGGTGGGCAGCACCGGCCAGGTCCTCGGCCCGCCGGTGCGCTGCCACACGCTCGTCAGCACCAGTCCGCGGGCCGAGGAGCACCACGTCCACCCCCACCGTGCCCGCCGCGATCAGGGTCGCCACCAGGCGCCGGTCGTCGGCCCGGCTGACCACCACCGCCTTCTCGCCGCGAAGCTCGTCGGCGATCCCGGCCACCAGGTGCAGCAGCGCGGTCCCACTGACCGGCCCGCCGTCGTCGATCAGCACCGGGCGGTCCCCGGCACGTCGCGCGGCCCAGAGACCCACCCCGGCCAGGGTCAGCCCGTGCCCTCGAAGCCGGCCGTCGTCCTCGGCCGCCGCCTGGCCGGCGCCGCTACCGAGTGCGGTCAGGGCCGGCAGGTCCGCCGGCCGCAGCCGAGCCGCCCGGAGCACGCGCGTCACTTCAGGCAGCAGGTGCCACAGCGACCGCCGGCTCCGCCGGGCCGGGCGGCTGCGGCCGCGAGCCGTCACCGGGCCCCGGCCGGCTGGTTCGTGCTCGCCACGCTCGCCGCGGCGATCCGTTCTGCGGTCGCCGGTGCGGCAGCGGTGAGCACGCTGCCCAGCCGTGCCCACCACGGGCTGATCAGCCGGGGGCGGTCGGTGATCGCGCGGCAGAGCAAGGCGGCAGCGTCGTCGGCGGTCAGTGCAGGCAGCCGGTCATAGCCCCGGGTGGGCGCGCTCATCGCGGTGCGGACCAGCGGCAGGTGCACCGTGCTGATCCGCACACCGTCAGTAGCAGCCTCCGGACCGAGGCAGCGCAGCCACGCCTCGAAAGCGGCCTTGGTCGCCAGGTACGCGCTGAAGCCGGGCCCCGGTAGCCCTACCCCGGCCGAGCCGACCCAGACCAGGTGACCTCCGCCGTCGGCGCGCATCGCCGCCAGCAGCGGGAGGGTGAGGGCGACCGGACCGGTGAAGTTCACCCCGGTGAGGCGTTCGACGTCGTGGAACCGGTCCGTGCTGGCGGCCACCGACCGGCGGATGGAGTGTCCCGCGTTGGCCACCAGCACCGCCGGGGTGCCGTGCTCGGCCAGGATCCGTTCGGCCACGGCACGCGCGGCACCGGTATCACGCAGATCCACCGGATAGGCCTGGGCTGCTGGCCCACAGCGGGCGGCCACGGCCTCCAGCGCCGCTGCATCGCGGGCGAGCAGCAGGACTCTCGCCCCGACAGCGGCCAGGCGCACCGACAGCTGCGCTCCGACACCGCGGGAGGCGCCGGTGATCACCACCGTGCGGCCGCCCACCACCCGCTGTACCCGCTCCGGCGGTGGGCCAAGCCCCGCCATCCCGAGCAGTGCCCGAGCCCCGCGCGGCCAAGTTGCCGGCACGCGGGTCAATCCGCGTTGCCGAGCTGCTCGGCGCGGTCCAGCACCGCACGCGCCTGAGCGAGCATCGGCGCATCGATCATCCGGTCCTCGAACCGGTGCACCCCGGCCCCGGCGGCCTGCTCGAGCACCCGGCGGGCGCGGGCGACGGCCTCGGCGGCGGGCCGGTAGGCCTCCTGCACCACCGGCACCTGGTCCGGGTGGATGCAGGCGGTAGCGGTGTAGCCGGAGGCGACGGCATCTTCGGCTTCGGCACGCAGCCCGACCGTGTCCGCGATGTCCACATGCACGGCATCAATCGCGGCCTTGCCGAAGGCCCGAGCGGCGAGCAGGACTCGGGACCGGGCGTGCCGGGCGACCGGCCGGTACGGAGCGGCCACCCCGCCGGTGCTGACGGAGAACCGGCTCGAGGTGCCGCCGAGGGAGACCATCAGGTCCTCCGCTCCCCACATCAGCCCGACCACGGACGGTTCGGCAGCGATCTCCGGTGCGGCGAGCACCCCGCGGGCGGTCTCGCACAGGGCCACCACCTGCAGGTCGTCGAGATGCTGCACATCCTCCGCGGTGTTCATCTTCGCCAGCATCACCGTGTGATACCCGGCCGCTCGGACCGCGGCAAGGTCGTCCTCGAGCTCACCGGAGTCCACTGCGCTCACCCGTACCACCGTGCGGTCGGGATCCAGCGGGTGGGCGACCAGCGCCTCCCGGGCACTGACCCGGTTCGCCACCGCGTCCTCGAGGTCGAGGATCACGCCGTCGGAGCGCTCGGCCGCCTTGGTGAACCGGTCCGGCCGGTCTGCCGGGCAGAACAACAGCGCAGGTCCGAGGGTGAAGGACGTGCTCATAGTGCCTCTCTCGCATCGATGCGGTGGCCCGGGCAGGGCCCCGCCGGCCCAGCGGTGGGCGGTGTGCCCATCTTGTCACTCCGCAGGAGCGAACCAGAGGAGCGCTGAGCGCACGGCCGTGGCCACCACCACGTCCTCCTGGTTGCGACCGGTGTGCTCGAAGGTGACCACCCCTTGCCCCGGGCGACTGTTCGAGGGCCGTTTGGCCTGCACCACGGTCGAGGCGTACAGCGTGTCCCCGTGGAACAGCGGCGCCGGGAAGGTGACGCTGTTGAAACCGAGGTTGGCCACCGTGGTGCCCTGGGTCAGGTGCCCCACGGAGAGCCCGACGAGCGTGGCCAGGGTGAACAGCGAGTTGATCAGCGGTCTGCCGAACGGCTGGCTGGCTGACCACGCGGCGTCCAGGTGCAGCGCCTGCGGGTTCATGCTCAACGTGGAGAAGAGCACATTGTCGCTCTCGGTGAGCGTCCGGCCGGGCGCGTGCCGGTAGACCACGCCGAGCTCGAGCTCCTCGTAGTAGAGCCCACGCTGGCGGATCTCCCGCGGCGCAGGCTCGGGCCGGTCGCTCATCCGGTCGCCTCCGCTGGTGCGGGCGCAGCCGGTGCAGCGGGTGCGGCTGCAGGGCGAGGGCTGAACCCGGTGCCGCACAGCCCGAGCTCGCGGGCGACCACCCCGAGCTGCACCTCCGTGGTACCCTCCCCCACTTCGAGGACCTTGGCGTCCCGGTAGTGGCGGGCCACCACGTTCTCGGCGAGGAAGCCGTACCCGCCAAAGATCTGCGAGGCGTCCCGGGCGTTGGCCACTGCCGCCTGCGAACACGCCAGCTTGGCCATCGAGGCCTGCTCCTTGAACGGTTCCCCAGCGGCCATCAGCCGGGCCGCCTCGGTCCACGTCAGCCGGGCGGTGTGCACCCGGGTGGCCATCTGGGCGATCGTGAATGCCACGTGCTGGTTGGCCTCCAGCGGTCGCCCGAACACCTCGCGTTCCTTCGCATGGGCGAGGGCCTCTTCCAGGCAGCCCTGGGCCGCGCCGCTGCACAGCGCTGCGAACGCGATCCGGCCCTCGTCCAGTGCGGTGAGGAAGTTCGCGTAACCACGGCCGCGCTCGCCGAGCAGGTGGTCCTCGGGCACCCGCACATCGGTGAGGGTGAGCGGATGGGTGTCGGAGGTGTGCCAGCCGATCTTGTCGTAAGGGGCACCGACCTCGAGTCCCGGTGTCCCGGCCGGCACCAGGATCGCGGACAGCTCCGGGGCGGTGCTGCCATCGGCGCGGGTGAGGGTCCCGGTGACCGCGGTGATGGTGATCACCGAGGTGATCGGGGTGCCGGAGTTGGTGATGAACTGCTTGGAACCGTTGATCACCCACTGTCCGTCGACCAGCTCGGCGGTGGTGGCGGTGCCGCCGGCATCGGACCCGGAGCCGGCCTCGGTGAGCGCGAAAGCGGCCAGGGCGCGTCCGGCGGCCAGGTCCGGCAGCCATCGCCGCCGCTGTGCCTCGGTCCCGAACCGCAGGATGGGTACGGCGCCCAGGCCGATCCCGGCCTCGAGGGTCACGCCGAGGGACTGGTCGATCCGGGAGATCTGCTCCACGGCGAGGCAGAAGCTGGTGTAGTCCGCACCCGTACCGCCGTACTCCGTGGGCAACGGCAGACCGAACAGGCCCAGCTCACCCATCTGCGCGATGATCTGCATCGGCAGCTCGCGGCGGCGGTCGTAGTCGTAGACGGCGGGCCGGACCACCTCGTCGGCGAAGGAACGCACTTCCTTGGCGAGAGTGAGGTGCTCGGCGGTGAACCCGTAAGGCATGGTGACTTCCTTGTCTGATCTTGTGGATCGTTGCTCACCCCGGGTGATCTTGTGGATCGTCGGGGTCGATGTGGGCCAGCACCTGCTCGGCGGCCACCTGGTCGCCGACACTGGCTTCCAGGTGGATTCTACCCGCGGCGCCGGCGCGTACCTGGTATTCCATCTTCATCGCTTCCACGGTGACCAACAGGTCCTCGGCCGCCACTGTGGCACTCTCCGGCACGTGCACCGCCACCACGGTGCCGGGCATCGGCGAGCGCACCTGCGCCTCACCGCCGGCGGTGCGGGCCGTGCTGGCCACCAGCCGTGCGATCGGCAGGCGGTGGGTGCCCGCGCGGGTGTGCAGCCAGATCTCGTCCTCGGTCCGCACTGCCTGCATCGTCACCGTGGTGTCGTCGATGCCCAGCTGCTCGACGGCGGAACCCGGCTGGGACGTCAGGCTCACCTGGCGTAGCGGGTACTCGGTGGAGGTGGGTGCCTCTGGCGAGGACTGTGCTGTGGCTGCGTCAGACAAGACCTGGGCCGTGGCCGCCTCCGGCGGTCCGCTGATCGCCACGCCGACCTCACCGACCGACGTCTGGAACCGGTAGACCGGCGGCTCTGCTGCCCCGATCCGCCAGCCGGAGGGTTGCTGCCAGAGATCCTCACGCCAGTGGGCCGCGTGCTGCAGCAGCGCGGCAGCGATCATCGCCTCCTCCGGCGGTGCCACGCCGTGGGGCTGCCCGCCAGCGTTACTCGACCCGGCAGCGTCCTCCGCTCCGTCGGCGGGTACACCCATGGCGTCCAGGAAGGTGGTGTCCGCCGTTCCCGCGCGCACCGCCTCGGTGGCCAGGACCCGGCGCAGGTAGTCGAGGTTGGTCTCCACCCCGAGGACCACCGTGTCCGCGAGCGCGGCATCGAGCCGGCGCAGCGCCTGGGCCCGGTCGTCGCCGGTGGCGATCACCTTCGCCAGCATCGGGTCGTAGTGCAGGCCGACCACTGAGCCGGTGGTGATCCCGGCGTCCACCCGCACCCCGTCCCCCGTCGGCCACCGGACCAGGTGGGCAGTGCCGGTGACGGGCAGGAAGCCGGCCTCCGGGCGCTCGGCATAGATCCGCGCCTCCACGGCGTGCCCGCTCGGGTGCAGCATCGTCGGGTCGAGGTCGAGCCGTTCCCCAGCGGCGATCCGCACCTGCCAGGCCACCAGGTCCACACCGAGCACCGCCTCGGTCACCGGGTGCTCCACCTGCAGCCGGGTGTTCATCTCCAGGAACGCCAGCTGCTCCGGATCCTCGGCGGAGACCAGGAACTCCACAGTGCCGGCACCGCAGTAGTCCACGGCGGCGGCCACCGCGCAGGCGGCGTCGGCCAACCGGGTGCGAGTGGCGCCATCGAGCAGAGTGGCAGGCGCCTCCTCGATCACCTTCTGGTGCCGGCGCTGCAAGGAACAGTCCCGCTCCCCCAGCGCCAGCACCCGGCCGTGCGCATCGGCGAGCACCTGCACCTCGATGTGCCGAGGGGCGGGCACGAAGTGCTCCACCAGCAGGGAGTCGTCGGCGAACGCGGCGGCGGCCACCCGGCGGGCGGAGGCGATCGCCTCGGGCAGTGCAGCAGCGTCCTCGGCGCGCACCATGCCCTTACCGCCACCGCCGGCCGAGGGTTTGACCAGCACCGGGAAGCCCAGCGTGGTGGTCGCCTCGACCAGGGCCGCATCCCGGTCGGCGAGCTCGGTGCTGGCCGACTCGGCCACGCCATCGATGATCGGTACCCCGGCGGCCCGGGCGAGCTCCTTGGCGCGGATCTTGTCCCCCATCGCCGCCAGTGCCGCGACCGGTGGGCCGATGAAGGTGATGCCGGCGTCCGCACACGCGCGCGCCAGCGCGGGGCTCTCGGAGAGGAACCCGTATCCGGGGTGGATCGCCTCCGCCCCGGTGGCCCTCGCGGCGGTGACGATCGCGGTCACATCGAGATACGACTCGTTCGCCGGAGGCGGCCCCAGACGCACCGCGACGTCCGCCTCGGCCACGTGCGGGGCGCCGTCGTCGGCATCGGAGAACACCGCCACGGAACGGATGCCCATCCCCCGCAACGTCCGGATGATCCGCACCGCGATCTCACCGCGGTTCGCTACCAGGACTGTGTCGAACATGGCGCTCACATCCGGAACAGGCCGAAGCCTGGTTCGGGCAGCGGGGTCCGGGAGCACACGTCCAGGGCCAGACCGAGGACCGTGCGGGTGTCCGCCGGATCGATGATGCCGTCGTCCCAGAGCCGGGCGGTGGCGTAGTAGGGGTTGCCCTGGCGTTCGTACTGCTCGCGTACCGGGGCTGCCAGCGCCTCGGCGGCGACGTCGTCGAAGTCCTCACCACGAGCGGCAGCCTGGTCGGCGCGCACGGTGGTGAGCACCTTCGCCGCTTGCTCACCGCCCATCACCGAGATCCGCGCCTGCGGCCACATCCACAAGAACCGGGGTGAGTACGCCCGCCCGCACATCGAGTAGTTGCCGGCGCCGAAGGATCCACCGACCACCACCGTGAGCTTGGGCACCCGGGTGGTGGCCACAGCGGTGACCATCTTGGCGCCGTGCTTGGCAATCCCGCCGGCCTCGGCGTCCTTGCCGACCAGGAAGCCGGAGATGTTCTGCAGAAATAGCAGCGGGATACCGCGCTGGTCGCACAGCTCGATGAAATGTGCGCCTTTGAGCGCCGACTCGCTCAGCAGCACGCCGTGATTGGCCACGATGCCCACCGGGTGACCGTGGATCCGCGCGAAGCAGGTGACCAGGGTGGAGCCGTACTCGGCC
This sequence comes from Candidatus Ruania gallistercoris, assembly GCA_019116305.1. Lineage (GTDB taxonomy): Bacteria > Actinomycetota > Actinomycetes > Actinomycetales > Beutenbergiaceae > Ruania > Ruania gallistercoris. The sequence goes on from DXBY01000135.1 coordinate 11,480, forward strand.
TTGAACTCATGCACCTCGCTACCATCGACGATCCGAGCGATGATCTCCCGGGGGTCCTGGGCGGTGCGCAGATCGGTGCTGACCGCACCGTAGAGCGTGTCCGGGTCGACGGCGGGGGGTTGGGTTTCGTGGATGTCCCATGCCGGCGGGGCAGGTGGGGGCAGGGTGGCGACGGCGTCACGCAGGATGGCCAGCGCGTGCGCGTCGTCCTCAGCGAGGTGGTCCACCACCCCGGAGGTGCGGGCGTGCAGGTCCCCGCCGCCGAGGTCCTCGGCGCTGACCTCCTCCCCGATCGCCGCCTTCACCAGCGGCGGGCCGCCGAGGAAGATCGTGCCTTGGTTTCGGACGATCACGCTCTCGTCGCTCATCGCGGGCACGTAGGCGCCGCCGGCGGTGCAGGAGCCGAGCACGGCGGCCAGCTGCCCGATCCCGGCAGCGGACATGGCGGCCTGGTTGGCGAAGATCCGGCCGAAGTGGTCGGCGTCCGGGAACACCTCGTCCTGCATCGGCAGGTAGGCACCGCCGGAGTCCACCAGGTACACACACGGCAGCCGGTTCTCGGCGGCGATCTGCTGGGCGCGCAGGTGCTTCTTCACCGTCATCGGGTAGTAGGTGCCGCCTTTGACCGTGGCATCGTTCGCCACGACCATCACCTGCCGGCCGGCGACGGTGCCGATCCCGGCGATCACCCCCGCCCCGGGCGACTCCCCCTCGTACAGGCCCCAGGCCGCCAGCGGGGCGACCTCCAGGAACGGGCTGCCCGGGTCGAGCAGCACCCGGATGCGCTCCCGCGGGAGCAGCTTGCCGCGTTCGAGGTGCCGGGTGCGGGATCGTTCCGGACCGCCGCGAGCAACCTGGGTGAGCCGCTCGTGCAGCTCAGTGGTCAGGGCGCGCTGGGCCGCCGCGTTGGTTGCGAACTCTTCACTCGCCGGATCTGCGGCAGTGGTCAGAATCGGCATCGACTCTCCGTCTCCTGCGGGGATCGCCCGCTGGAGTCAGGATGCCACGGGGACCCCGCGTGCGCCGGGAGTTCTCTACAGCAGCCCTCCCGGCTGGCACTGTCCCCTATCGCTGAGTCGCCAGTTGAGCAGGGTGCGCACGCGCCCACACCCACCACTACTGGCGGCTCCCTGGCTGGCTGACGCCTCGGTCGGGCATCTCCAGGAACTCCCGCAACTCGTCGATGCCGTCGAGCTGCACCTGGCCGAGCAGCTCGGCGTGTGCGGCGGCGTGGGTCCGGTAGTCCGCCCGGTCCATCCGGTAGTGCCAGTGCTCGGTCGGCACACCCTCCCGGACCTGCCTGCTGCTGCCGTTCGGGCGGTAGCCGAGCCTGCGCGAGACGGCGTTGGAGGCCGGGTTGTCCGCCCAGGCGGAGGTGGTGGCGGTGTGCGCCCCGAACCCTTGGAAGGCGACGTGCAACACCAGCGCGCGCATCCGGGTGCCCAGCCCCTGGCCCTGGTGGGCCTGACCGAGCCAGGACCCGGTGTTCACCGCACGCAGGTGCGGGAAGTCGTCGGCCTCGATCGCCTGGATCCCGACCGACTCGCCCCGATGCAGCACAGCGAGCTCCAGCGTCCACCGCTGCGGCGTGACCGAGGCGCGGGCGCGCCACTGGTAGACGAGCACGCTGCGCGCCACCTGCCCCGGTGTGCCCCGGGTCCACGGGACCAGGAACGGCATCGCCTCCGGCTCGTGCACGCCCTGGCCGGCCAGGTCGGCGAGCTGCACCATCAGGTCGTCGTCGAGATAGCGCAGCTCCAGGTCACCGGCCCGGGCACGTAGCAGGCTCGGTGGCCAGAGGGCGGCGAGACGCTCACGGGTGGTGGGCTGCGGCATGGCGAAACGCTAGAGGGAGATGGCTCGGGCGGGCAACGCGATATGGCACCGGCACCCGCTGCCACTCAGGCCAGGTCCCCGGTGAGGTAGCGCTGCACGGTGGGGCCCACGGCAGCCACCACCTGCTCATGGCCGAGGCTAGCGATCGGTTCCAGGCCGATCAGGTAGCGCACCGAGACCAGGCCGAAGATCTGGGAGGCGACCAGATCGGCGCGGATCGGCATCTCCGCGGCCGGGACCACGCCGTCGAGCGCCGTGCTGAGCCGGCGCACCACCTGACGGGTGAAGAACTCCCGAAGCAGCCGCGCGGACAGGTCGTTGGCGGCTGCGCCACGGAAGAGCGCCCGGAACCCTGGCCCGGTGGCTGGTGACTCCACCACGGTCAGGAACATCTGCACCACCCGTTCGCCGAGGTGGTCCACATCGCCCGCGATCACCTGCGGGATCAGCTCACCCGGGTCCGCCGGCGGCGCCACGGCGGCCACAAAGAGCTTCTCCTTGGTGCCGAAGTAGTGGTGCACCAGCGCCGGATCCACCTCGGCGCTGGCCGCGATGCCGCGGATCGAGGTGGCCTCGTACCCGGCCTCGGCGAACTGCTCCCGGGCGGCGGCCAGGATCTGCTCCTTCGCCCCCGAGTCCCCCGGGCGCCTCCCGGTCCGCCGTGCCACGCCGCCAGCCTATCCGTCGGCTCAGGCGCTCCGGCGGCGCAGCGTCAGCCCACCGAGCGACAGGGCGAGCAGCACCACCCCGAGCACGATGCCCAGGTCCCGCCACATCAGGCCGGTCGGATCCGCGTTCGCGCCCACCTCCAGCAGCGCCTCCACCGAGTAGGACAGCGGCAGCACGGTGCTGATCGCCTCCAACCAGGACGCCATCTGCTCCCGGGGGACGAACAAGCCGCAGAGCAGGATCTGCGGGATCGCCACGGCGGGCATGAACTGCACCGCCTGGAACTCGGTGCGTGCGAAGGCACTGCAGAGCAGCCCGAGCGCCACGCCGAGCACGGCGTTCGCCACCGCGATCAGGATCACCAGCCCGATCGAGCCAGCGGTCTCCAAGCCGAGCAGCCAGTACGCGAGACCGGTGGCCACTGCGCCCTGGACGGTGGCGGCCAGCGCGAACGCGAGGCCGTAGCCGAACAGGATGTCCAGCTTGCCGATCGGAGTGGTGAGCAACCGTTCCAGCGTGCCCGAGGTGCGTTCCCGCAGCATGGCGATCGAGGTGACCACGAACATCAGCACGAACGGGAAGATGCCGAGCATCACCAGAGCGGCCCGCTGGAAGGCCGGGTCGTTCCCGTCGAACATGTACTTCACCAGGGTGAGCAGCAGGATCGGCATCCCCAGCACCAGCGCCACCGTGGGGCGGTCGTGGCGCAACTGGCCGAGGATCCGGCCCACAGTGACCGCAAGCAGTCGGGCATGCATCAGGCCACCTCCTGCTGCCGCACCAGGCGCAGGAACGCCTCGTCTAGGTCATCGCAGCCGGCCTCGGCTTTCAGCGCCGCCGGGGTGCCGGTGTGCAGCAGCGCGCCGTCGCGGATCAGCACCAGCTCCTGGCACCGGTCCGCCTCGTCCATCACATGGCTGGAGACCAAGATCGTGGTTCCGGCCGCCGCCAGGTCGTGGAACTGCTGCCAGAGCTCGTCCCGGAGCAGCGGGTCCTGGCCCACGGTCGGTTCGTCCAGCACGAGCAGGTCCGGCCGCGCCACCAGCGCACAGGCGAGCGAGGCGCGGGAGTGCTGGCCCCCGGAGAGGGTATGGGTGACCCGGTCAGCGTGCTCAGCCAGCCCGACGGCGTCGATCGCCCGGTCCGCCGCCTTCCGTCCGAGCCGGTACAGCGAGCTGAAATAGCGCACGTTCTCCGCCACGGTGAGGTCGGCGTAGATGCTCGGTGCCTGGGTCATGTAGCCGATCCGATGGCGCAGCGGTGGGCTGCCGGCAGCGCGACCGAGCACCGTCACCGTGCCGGCACGCACGCGTTGCACCCCGACGATCGCGCGCAGCAGCGTGGTCTTCCCACTACCGCTGGGGCCGAGCAGACCGGTCACCGACCCGGCGGGAACGCCCAGATCGATGCCGTGCAGGACCGGGCGCCCGCCGCGGTCTACCTGCAAGCCCCTGATCTCGATGGCAGCGTCCACGTCTCGTCCCTCCAGGAAGAATTCAACGATAGATGAATTCCTCCTGGAGGGCAACAGCTGCCCCTCGTCACGGCCCGCACCACGGCAACCTCACCACGGCAACGCCCGACCCTGGAGGCTGTCGCCACGGTCGGAGCGTCAGCGGCGGGGCGCAGTGGACCGGCGCAGCTCAGCCGGCGTCCGGCTCGGCCGGTACCTCGGTCTGCTCCCCGCCGGCAGTGGTCACCGTGAGCGAGCCGGCGAACTCCACCTCACCCGGGAACCAGACGATCCACCACCCATCGGCCACCGTGGCATCGGCGAAGCTGCCGTCGGCAGTACCGACCCGCACGCTGGTCACGTCCGAGCCCGCCGTGCCGACTGCCATCGTCAGCGGCCCGAGGTCCGGGAACGGCTCCTGCGTACCGCTCTCCAGGAAGGTCACCGCACCGGGCCCCTCCGGCTCGATGGACTGCCCCGGGGGCCAGGCGACGCCTTCGGCACCGCGTTGTATCCCGCCCTCGGCCTCGGGGTCGGGCATCACAAAGCACCACTGGTAACCAGCATCTGCCACGGAGAGCATCATCCGGTACTCACCGCGTTGCTCGGCGATGGTGGGCGTCACCTCCACCATCTCCTGTCCGAGCGGAATCTCGTTCGGTGGGCAGAGTTCGGCCAGGTCCTCGAGGGCAGCCGGTGCGAGCTCTGTGGGGGTTGCGGTCCAGCTCGCGTACGCCTCCGGCGAGTTCTGCGGGCTGAGCGTGAACACCCCGACCAGTAGCAGCACCGCGGCCGCGGCGCCGGCGAGGATCCGGCGGGTCGGTCGAGGGATCGGGCGCGGCACCACGTCCGCGGTCGGCACCGTCTCCGCTTCGGCGTCGATCCGGGCGCGGATCTCCTCCCGGAGCGAGTCCGAGGCCGGGATCTCCTCCACTGGTACCGGGTTCAACGTCCTCACTGCGCGCAGCAGCGTCGAGTCCTCAGCCACGTCGCCCCCCTGAAGTCGTCCGGTCGATCAGGTGGAGCAGTCGGCGACGCGCCCGGTACAGGCGCACCGCGTAGGCCGCTTTGGTGCACCCCAGCACCGTGGCCGCCTCTTCCTGGGTCAGCTCGTCCCAGGCGGTGAGCGCGATGACTTCACGCTCGTTGTCGGTCAGCCGGTTCCAGGCGTGCGCGAGATCGGTCCGGCCGGCGATCGACGCGGCCGGGTCCGGGGCGTACGTCTGCCCCTGCTCGGCCAGCTGCAGCTGAAGTGAACGCTGCCGGTGCTGAGAACGTTCCTGGTTGCGCAGGATGTTGCGGGCCACGGCGAACAGCCAGCCGCGCGCCGGATCCGGGACAACATCGATCCGGCGCCATGCGACAACGAAGGTCTCAGCCACGACGTCCTCCGCTTCCCCTGTCGATGATCGGCGGCGGACGAAGGCCAGTAACTCCCGATGGTGATCCCGATACAGGGCGTCGAACCATCCCTCCGGGTCGGCCTTCATCCGCCGCCTCCCCGTCCCTTACACCTAGAGATGTCCGGCACCCCGGGGATGATTACAGACGAGTTTTCTGAGAGCATCACTGCATCGGACGCAGCGCCGGCCGCCGAGCGCCGGTGGGGAGAGGGATCGACGATGACAACTCCAGACGAGCAGCACAGCCGGCAAGCCCGCCGGTGGGCGCCATCGTTTCCGGCCCGGCGCAGCTCACCGTGGCGGCGGGTGCGCACCGCGGCCGTGGCCGCACTGACCTCTCTGTTCCTGGCCGCAGGGGCCGCCCAGGCGCTCGCCGCACCGGGCGCCGGTGGGTCGGCGGGAGACGAGCCGAGCACCCCGGACTCGACCGCGACCGCGCAGGAGTGGCAGGACTGGGCTGGTGAGCTGTTCACCGAGGCACGCGGCACCGACTGGGCTGCGGACTCCGCTGCACGCGGATGCGAACTGATCTCGGTCGACATCGTGAGCACCACTGTGCCAGAGGGCACCCTGGCCGGAGCCCCCGCCGGGCTGGAGGTTCCGATGGTGGACCGGGCGGAGGACTGCGAGTCGAGCCCGACCGCGCACGGCACAGCCGGTACTACGCCGAACTCGTCCGTTGTGGCTGCGAGCGCATGCCGGTCCATCACCGGTCCGAGCACGGTCTGCCTGAACCGGTCCGGCAGCTACGTGGTGGCCTCCTACACCTACCGCGGCGGCGGCTCCACCGACGGGTTCCTGCGCGTGTACGAGCGGTCCAGCTCCTCGGGCTGCGGCACCGGCAGCACCCTGGGCACGCGGTCCGGGACGTTCAACAGCGGCGTCACCTACAGCCGATCGGTCTACCACCCCGGCTATGACCACTTCTCTGCCTCGTTCTGGCACGAAACCTGGTACGGGCACACGAACTGGGGCACGGTCTGCGACAGCCTGTGACCCGGACTGCCGCTGCACAGCGTCACCGGCTGCTCGGCCCGCACCGCGGAAACCGGTGCGGGCCGAGGGGCTAGACTGATTCTCACGGACACCCTGGGGCGGATGTGCCCCGGGCACGACCGGTCGGATCTGGCCGGATGGTCCCGCACCCACCCTCGCTTCCTGTTGTGCTGGAGTCCTTCCCGTGCCCCGTCCTGTCCCGGTCGCTGCCGCCGTGCTCGCTGCTCTCACCCTGACCGCCTGTTCCACCGCCGACGGCGGGTCCTCACCGGAGGGTGAGGAGGTCACCTCCACCGGTGGTTCCGCCTCCTCAGGCACCGCCGGCTACCCGGTGACCGTGGACAACTGCGGCACCGAGGTCACGGTGGAGGCTCCGCCGGAGCGGATCGTGACGATCAAGTCCACCTCCACCGAGCTGGTGTTGTCCCTAGGTCTCGCCGACCGGCTGGTCGGTACCGCCTTCTCCGACGGCCCCCTCCCCGAGCATCTGACCGACGCGGGTGCGGACGTCCCGGTGCTCGCCGAACGTGCGCCGTCCTCGGAGGTGGTGCTCGGCGCGGAACCCGATCTCGTGCTCGCCGGCTGGGAGTCGAACTTCTCCGCCGACTCCGCCGGGGAGCGCAGCGAGCTGACCGACCTGGGGATCGCCACCTACGTGAACCCGGCAGCCTGCCTGGAGGAGGCGTACCAGCCGGACCCGCTGACCTTTCAGCACATCTTCGACGACATCACCGAAGCGGGCGACCTGCTCGGAGCCCCGGAGGCAGCCGAGGCCCTGGTGGCCGAGCAACAGGACACGCTGGCACAGGTGCAACCCTCGACCGGCGGCCTGACCGCGCTGTGGTACTCCTCCGGATCGGACATCCCCTACGTCGGCGGCGGCATCGGGGCACCGCAGCTGCTGCTGGAAACCGTCGGCCTGACGAACATCATGGCCGACGTCCCGGAGACCTGGGCCTCGGGTTCCTGGGAGGACATCGCTGCCCAGAACCCGGACGTGATCGTGCTGGTGGACTCCGCCTGGAACACCGCTGAGCACAAGATCGAGGTGCTGGAGTCCTCCCCGGTGACCTCGACGATGGACGCGGTGCTCGACCAGCGCTACCTGGTGGTGCCGTTCCCTGCCAGCGAGGCCGGGGTGCGCAGCGTGCCGGCCGCCGTCGACCTGTCCGATCAGCTCGCCGAGCTGACCGGACAGAGCTGATCGGGCGGAGCAGACCACACCGGACCAACCACGCAGAGCCGACGAGACAGAGCTGAGCCGAACAGATGACGCGAACCGAGGTGGCACCGACCCGCGCGGTGCAGCCGGCGCCCGCGGGGCGTGCCGGCCGGCCTGGACGGCTCGCGCCGTGGCTGCTGCTCGCCCTGGTGCTTCTGGTCGCCTCCGCCCTGGTGGCGCTGACCATCGGTCCGGCCGCCATCACCCCGGGTGAGGTGCTCGGCAGCGCCTGGCACCATCTGCTCACCTGGCTGAGCGACCACGGTCTGGGCATCGCCGACCCGGGCACCAACCCGCTCTCCCGGATCCGGGACGCGATCGTGTGGCAAGGTCGGGCGCCGCGGCTGCTGGTCGCGGCGGCCGTGGGTGCCGGGCTGGCGCTCGCCGGAGCGGTGATGCAGGCGATCACCCGGAACCCGCTCGCCGACCCGTACCTGCTCGGCGTGTCCTCCGGAGCCGCTCTGGGCGCGGTGGCCGTGCTGTTGCTCGGCTTCGCCGTGGCGCTCCCGCTGGCCGCGTTCATCGGGGCCCTGCTGGCACTCGGGGCCACTCTGGCGCTGGCCGGGATCGGTGGCCAGCTGACCCCGTCGCGCACGATCCTCGCCGGGATCGCCGTGGCCCAGGGCGCCTCGGCACTGGTCTCGTTCGCGATCGTGGCCAGCGCGCAGGGCGACTCCTACCGGGAGATCATCAACTGGCTGATGGGCTCGGTGGCCGGTGCCACCTGGAGCTCGGTGGTGATCGCCATGGCGGCCCTGGTGCTGATCGGCACGGTGCTGCTGGCGCGAGCCCGGACCCTGGACGCGTTCGCGTTCGGGGACACCGCGGCGGCCTCGCTCGGGGTGAACGTGAGCGCCACCCGGTGGCTGCTGCTCACCCTCACCGCGCTGCTGGTGGGGGCGATGGTGGCGGTGAGCGGTTCGATCGGGTTCATCGGGCTGGTGGTACCGCACGTGGTGCGCCTGCTGCTCGGTGCCCGGCACTCCCGGCTGCTGCCGGTGGCGGCCGTGGTCGGGGCGATCTTCCTGCTCTGGGCCGATACCGGCGCGCGCTCGTTCTTCGCCCCCTCCGAGGTGCCGGTCGGGATCCTCACCGCGGCGATCGGCGCGCCGGTGTTCGCCTGGCTGCTGCTACGGAACCGGAACCGCACATGACCCGCTCGAGCGCCGCCGTCGCCGATCTGAGGGTGACCGAGCTGACCGGCAGGAACCTGACCTACCGGGTGTCCTCGGCCACGCTGCTCGGCGGCGTGGACCTGCACCTGCGCGGCGGCGAGGTGACCGGGGTGATCGGCCCGAACGGGTCTGGAAAGTCCACCCTGCTGCGGCTGATCATCGGCGCCCTGCCGCCCTCGGCCGGGCAGCTGCACCTCGACGGTGCGGACCTGGCTACCCTGAGCCGCCGCAGCCGCGCCCAGGCGCTCGCCCTGGTGGAGCAGGACGCACACACCGACATCCCCCTGAGCGCGCGGGACGTGGTGCTCCTGGGCCGGATCCCGCATCAGGGCATGTTCGGTGCCGAGCGTCAGTCGGACACCGACCTGGCCGAGGCGTGCCTGCGCCGCGCGGGTGCGGCCGACCTGGCCGAGCGAGACTTCGCCACCCTCTCCGGCGGCGAACGCCAACGGGTCCAGCTGGCCCGGGCGCTCGCCCAGCAACCCCGGCTGCTGCTCCTGGACGAACCGACCAACCACCTGGACATCGCCGCCCAGCTGGCGATGCTGGCCGTGGTGGGTGAGGTCTCCGCCGACGGGACCGGGGTGCTGATGGCCTTGCACGACCTGAACCACGCCGCGCGGGTCTGCGACCAGGTGGTGGTGCTGGAGCACGGCACCGTGGTGGCCACCGGCGAACCGAGGGAGGTGCTCACCCCGGAGCTGATCGCCGCCGTGTACGGGGTGGCCGCGGAGTGGGTGCCGGGTCGCTACGGACCGACCCTCACCTTCGCTCCGCTCAGCTGATCCGGATCCGACCTCCGACGGATCCCACTGTGGGGCCAGCACGGTACGTTGGCAGCCATGGTCAACTGGTCGGGGATCCTGCGGCGGGCACAGCGGGCGGCGCGATGGTGGGTGGTCGCAGCGCTGGCAGTTCACGGTGCCGCGATCGCCACAGTGGTGACCGTGGACCGGATGCGCAAGCGGCGCTACCCGCCCGGTGGTGAGTTCCCGCGAACCCCACCGCGCACCCTGCCGGTGGGCGAGTCCGAGGTGACCGTGTTCACCTTCGGTCAGCACGTCTACGAGGCGATGCTCGCTTCCATCCGGGAGGCGAAGGAGACCATCTACTTCGAGACCTTCATCTGGAAGTCGGACGAGATCGGGCAGCGCTTCAAGGACGAGCTGATCGCCGCAGCCGAACGCGGGGTGGACGTCTACATCGCCGTGGACACCTGGGGGAACCTGGTGGTGGACCCGCGGTTCAAGCGGATGCCGGACCTGCCGCGGCTGCACACGCTCTGGTTCCCGCTGATCCGGCCCGGGCTGGTCACCCTGAACCCGCGCAAAACCGGGCGGGACCACCGCAAGATCCTCGTGGTGGACTCACAGGTGGGGTACGTGGGTGGCTATAACATCGGCTCGCTGTACGCCACGATGTGGCGGGACACGCACGTGCGGGTGGCCGGCCCCTCGGTGTGGGAGCTCGAGGACGCGTTCGTCGACTTCTGGAACGACCACCGGCGGCGCAAGCACCCCAGGCTTCCCGATCGCGGTGCGCGCGCGTGGGAACCGCGGATCCGGGCAGCGGAGAATGCGCCGAGCCGGTTGCTGTTCCCGGTGCGCGGGCTGTACCTGGAGGCGATCGACCGGGCCGAGCACCATGTCTACATCACCCAGGCCTACTTCATCCCGGACCGGGAGATCCTCCAGACGCTGATCGCCGCCGCCCGGCGCGGGGTGGACGTGCGGGTGCTGGTGCCGAAGGTGTCCAACCACGTGCTCGCCGACTGGGCCGCGCGCTCGTACTACTCCCGCCTGCTCGAGGCCGGGGTCACGCTCTGGCTGTTCCGCGGGGCGATGGTGCATGCGAAGACGATGACCGTGGACGGGCGCTGGTCCACGATCGGCACTGCGAACATCGACCGGATGTCGATGACGGGGAACTTCGAGGTGAACCTGGAGTTCTACGACGACGGTCTCGCCGAGCACATGGAGCGGGTGTTCGCTACCGACCTGACGAAATGCACTGAGCTCACCCTGGAGCAGTGGAACCGGCGCGGCCGCCTCACCCGGGTGCTGGAGTACCTGATCAAACCCCTCGGTCCGCTGATGTAGCTGGCTCCCATCCGCCGAGGGTGGCCTGGATGTCGAAATTTCGCGGATTCTCGACATCGAGGCCACCTTCGCGGCGCAGATCAGCCGCCGGTGCGGAACATGTCCTCCTCGGCGGGGCGGATGGCCGAGGCCGCGCCGTCACCGTCCTCGTGGGTGACCAGGTGGGCGAGCCCGCGCACCACTGCCACCGGGCGGCCCTCGGTCTTGCCGCGCACCAGGTCCGCGGCGGCGGCGATCTCGTCCGCGGCGTTGATGATCGTGGCGGCCAGCTCACGGCCGTGCTGGTCGGTCTGCCCGCGCAGGTCCTGCAGCACCTGCAGACCGGCGGCACCGATGCCGATGTCGGCGATGCCGCGCCGCCAGGGCCGCCCGACCGTGTCGGTGACCAGCACCGCGGGCCGGGCACCGAGCCGGGCGGCCAGCCCGCGGCGCAGCCGTCGGGCGGAGTCGTCCGGGTCCTCCGGCAGCAGCAGCACTGTGCCCGGGTGCACGTTCGAGGCGTCCACCCCGGCGGCGGCCATCACCAGCCCCTGCTTGTTCTCGACGATCTTCAACGTCGACCCGTCCGGGTAGCTGCGGGTGGCCACCACCCGCACCGTCTCGGCGTCGATCGCCTCGTCCCGGCTGGTCGCAGCACGCAGCCGGCCCTCCGCCTTGGCGATCACCTTGGAGGCCACCACCACGATGTCACCGTCGGTGACGCCGTCCGGCCCCTGGGGCCAAGTCAGGGTGCCGAGCAACGGGGTCAGGACGGCGGCCAGATCAGTGCTTGAGGTGACCTCACCGAGGCCGTCGGGAGCTTGGGCAAGCAGCATTCAGTGCACCACCTGGGGCAGGACGTCGGTTCCGAATTTCTCGATCCACTCTGCCTGGTTCGGGCCAGTGTTGTGCAGGTAGATCGCCGTGGCACCGAGATCCACGTAGCGCTGGATCTCGGCGAGGTGGTCGGCAGGGTCCGCGGAGATGACCATCGCCGCATGGGCGTCCTCGGGGCGGACCATCCGGGCGATCTGGGCTACCTCGAACGGGGAGCGCAGGTCCGCCTTGTTGAACCGCAGGGCACCGTTGGGCCAGGTGCGCAGCGCGTTCGACAGCGCCTCGGTGTCGGTGGCCGCCCAGGAGGAGTGCAGCTGGATCACCCGGTGGGTGGCGTCGGGGTCCCTGCCCCGCTCCCGTGCACCCTGCCGGACCCGGTCGAACAGGGTGGCGACCTTCTCGCTCGGCCCACCCATGGACAGGATCCCGTCCGCGTGCCGGCCGGCACGACGCGCAGTCACCGGGCCTGCGGTACCGACCAGGATCGGCGGAGGCTCCTCCGGCACGGTCCACAGCCGGGTGGACTCGAGCTTGAAGTACTCCCCGGAGTGCTTGGTGTCCTTACCGGCGGCGGAGTTGGTCAGCAGCTTGCTGATGAGTTCGATCGCCTCGAACATCCGGTTGATCCGCTCCGGTGCCTCCGGCCAGTATGTCGCCACCGCGTGCTCGTTGATCGCCTCGCCGGCGCCGATGCCGAGCCAGTGCCGGCCCGGGTACATCGCCGCCAAGGTGGCACTGGCCTGGGCGAGCACCGCCGGGTGCCAGCGGAACGTCGGCACCGCCACGGCCGGTCCGACGTCACCGGTGGTGCGCTCGGCGATCGCGGTGAGCACGTTCCACACGAACGAGGCCTGCCCCTGGCCGGGGACCCAGGGCGCCATCACGTCCGAGGCGGCCACCCCGGAGAATCCGCGGACCTCGGCCCGCTGCGCGAGTTCCACAGCGTCTCGGGGGTGCAGATGCTCCAGCGCCGCTGCGAAGCCGATCTGCACCATGTCGGGAAGCCTACTAGCGGCCGGCCTCATGACTGCCGCCCCGGCACCATGGCACACTCAGGAACCACGATGAACGTCCCTGAACCCCCACCCTTCCCGGCTCCCGCACCAGCGCCGCCGATGGACGTGCTGCTGACCGGGACAGTGTTCTTCGACCTGATCTTCACCGGCTTCCCGCAGCCGCCTACCCCCGGCCGAGAGGTGTGGACCACCGGGATGGGCTCGGCCCCGGGCGGGATCGCGAACCTGGCGGTCGCCTGCGCCCGCCTCGGTCTGCGCACCGGGCTGGCCGCCGGGTTCGGCGACGACCTGTACGGGGACTGGATGTGGCAGGTCCTGCGGGACCAGGAGCATGTGGACCTGAGCTACTCCCGCCGGTTCCACGCCTGGCACACTCCGGTGACCGTCTCGATGGCGCTGGCCGAGGACCGCAGCATGGTCACCCACGGCCACCCCGCCCCCGAGCCGGTAGCCGGGCTGATCACCACACCGCCGCCAACCGGGGCGGTGCTGGTGGACCTGGGCGACCCGGAGCTGCGCGCCGCCAGCTGGTGGCACCGCGCCCGGGAGACCGGTGCGCTGGTGTTCGCCGATGCCGGCTGGGACCCGGAGGAGGAGTGGGACCCGCAGATCCTGGCGGACCTGACCCGTTGTGACGTGTTCACCCCGAACGCCGAGGAGGCGATGGGCTACACCCGCACCAGCACCCCGGAGGATGCGGTCGAAGCGCTCGCCGAACATGTCCCGCTCGCGGTGGTCACCTGTGGCAGCGGTGGCGCCCTGGCCGTGGACCGCAGCACCGGGAAGCGGGTCCGGGTGCCCGCACTGCGCACCAACCTGGTGGACCCCACCGGTGCCGGGGACGTGTTCGCCGCCGCCCTCGTGCTCGGGACCCTGCGCCACTGGCCGGTGGAGCAACGGCTCCGGTTCGCCGTGCTCTGCGCCAGTCTCGCCGTGCAGGAGTTCGGCGGCTCGCTCGCCGCCCCCGGCTGGGGGGACATCGCCGACTGGTGGCGCCAGGTCCGCGCGCAGGCCGCGACCGACCCGGACGCGGCGAGCACGGTGCGCGACTACGCGTTCGTCGGCAACCTGCTCACCGGTATGGTCACCCGTCGGGTGCGCCGCGCCGAAGGCACCATCGCTCGGATCTCCGACGCCGGTCTCGCGGCCGTCACCCCGCCGGAGCCGCCCACCCAGGAAGAAGGACAGCTATGACCACACGACGTGCACTGGCCGCGGCGGCGGCTCTGGCCACGGCCACCGCTCTGCTCGCCGCCTGCGCTCCCGGCAGTGGCGGCGGTGGCGAGGAAGAGAGCTCCGCAGCGGAGGCGAGCGAGGTCAGCACCGACCTGGCCTCACTCGGCGAGGTCACCCTGACCGTCTGGGATCAGGAGGTCCGCGGCGGGCAGGACGAGCAAATGCAGCGCCTGAACGAGGCGTTCATGGCCGAGTACCCGAACATCACCATCGAACGCAACTCCCAGTCCTTCGACGATCTGGAGACCACGCTGCGTGGGGCGCTGACCGGCAACGAGGCGCCGGACGTGGTGCAGGCGAACAACGGCCGCGGCACGATGGGCGCGTTCGTCTCCGCCGGCCTGCTGCGCAACCTGGACCCCTACGCCGAGGCCTACGGCTGGGCCGACCGGTTCTCCGACGACGTGCTCGCCGTCTCCCGATACTCCGAGGACGGCGTCACCTTCGGCGAGGGCAACCTGTACGGCCTCCCGCAGGTCGGGGAGGTGGTGGGCGTGTTCTACTCCCGCTCCGCGCTCGAGCAGCTCGGCGGGGAGGACGAGCTGCTCAGTGGGGACTTCGACACGCTCCGGGACTACCTCGCCCAGGCCGCCGAGGAGGGTCTGACCCCGATCCAGCTCGGCAACATCGAAGGCTGGCCGGCCGGGCACGTCTTCGGCCCGATCCAGGCCCAGCACACCCCACCCGATCAGATCCGTGCCCTCGGGATGGGCAACGCCGGTGCGTCCTGGACCAGCGAGGAGAACATCGCCGCCGCCACCGAGCTGGCCGACTGGTCCGCCGGCGGCTACTTCAACGACGGGCCGAACGGCACCGACTACGACGCCGCGTGGTCCACCTTCGCCTCCGGCGACGGGGTGTTCCTGATCGGTGGGTCCTGGCTGGCCGCGGACCTGCAGGACGCGATGGGGGACGACCTCGGCTTCTACGTTCCTGCCTCCGCTGACGGCACCCTGTCCACCACCGGCGGCACCGGGCTGCCGTTCGCGGTCACCGAGCAGAGCCCGAACGCGGACGCCGCCGCCGGCTACGTCGACTTCATCACCAGCGACGAGGCGATGGAGGTGCTCGCCGACACCGGGAACATGCCGGTGAACCGCACCGCCGACCTGGCGCCCGAATCGGGGGTGAACGCCGACATCTACTCCGCCTTCGGGGAGGTCACCGAGAACGGCAACCTGCTGCCCTACCTGGACTGGGCCACGCCGACGATGGGTGACACCCTCGGCGCCGCGCTGCAGAACCTGATCGCAGCGGAGTCCACTCCCGAGGAGGCGATGCAGATGCTGGAGGATGACTACAGCGCGTTCACCCCCGGCGGCTGAGGAAGCCGATGACGGCGGAGCCTGCCGCGGATCCTGGCCGCTCACCGCGCGGAGGGCGAAGGCCGGGTGGGCGCGCCCGCCCCGGTGCGAGCGCGCCGCGCACGCGGTGGTGGCGGCCATGGCTGTACCTGGCCCCGGCGATCGTGGTCTACGGGGCGTTCCTGCTCTACCCGCTGGTGCGCTCGGCGCAGTTCTCCCTGTTCTCCTGGGACGGGCTGGGCACGTCCACGTTCGTGGGGCTGGCCAACTATGCCGACCTCGTCTCCGATCCCGGCCTGCGGGCCGCGTTCGGGCACGCGTTGGTGCTGATCGCGTTCTTCGCGCTCCTTCCGCTGGCCATCGGCCTGGCGGTGGCGGCGGTGCTGAACCGGGCCCGGGTGCGAGGCCTCGGTCTGTTCCGGACCGTGGTGTTCGTGCCGCAGGTGCTGGCGATGGTGGTGGTCGCGGTGGCCTGGCGGGCCATCTACGCCCCGGACGGTCCCCTGAACGCGGCACTGACCGCCGTCGGGCTGGAGAGCCTCACCCGCGCCTGGCTGGGCGACTACACCTGGACCCTGCCGGCAGTGGGCCTGGTCGGCACCTGGGTGCAGACCGGTCTGGTCACCGTGCTGATGCTCGCCGGCATGTCCCGGGTGCCCAAGGAGCAGTACGAGGCAGTCCGGCTGGACGGGGCCGGCGCGGTGCGGGAGTTCTTCGCGCTCACCCTGCCGAGCATCCGTGGGGAGATCGCGGTGGCACTGACGCTGACCGTCGTCGCCGCGCTGAAGACGTTCGACCTGGTCTACGTGACCACCGCCGGTGGGCCGGGCAACTCCACCACGGTGCCCGCCTACGAGGTGTTCCAGCGCGCGTTCCGCACCGGGCAGGTGGGCTCGGCGGCCGCGGTGGCGATCACCCTGACCCTGCTGATCTTCGCGATCAACCTGGTGATCAACCGGATCGTCGAGCCAAGGGAGTCACGATGATCGTCTCCCGGTTCGAGACCGCGATGAACTACCTGCTACTCATCGTGGTGGCCGCATTCGCCCTCGCCCCGATCGTGGTGGTGCTGTTCACCTCGGTGCAGCCACCGCTGGGCGAGTCCGGCCTGGCGCTGGGCAACTATGCGCAGGCGTGGAGCGAGGGGAACTTCGGCCATTACCTGCGCACCTCCGTGCTGGTCTCGGCCACGGTGCTGGCGGTGGCGCTGGTGGCCTCGATCCTGGCCGGGTATGCCTTCGGCACGATGAGCTTCCGGGCCTCGCCGGTGGTGTTCTCGCTGATCCTGCTGGGCATCATGGTGCCCACCGAGGCGATCGTGGTGCCGCTGTTCTACGACCTGCGCACCCTAGGCATGACGAACACGCTGTGGGCGGTGGCGTTTCCGCAGATGGCGCAGTCGATCGCGTTCGGCACATACTGGATGCGCGCCTACTTCCGCACCGCACCGCGGTCGCTGATGGAGGCGGCCCAGCTGGACGGGGCCAGCGAGCGGCGGGTGCTCTGGTCCATCCTGGTGCCGCTAGGGCGGCCGGCGATCATCACGATGACCGTGCTGGTGTTCATGTGGACCTGGAACGAGTTCCTCATTCCGCTGGTGATGAGCCCGAACGGCGCCTACCGCACCGCTCCGCTGGCGCTGGCGCTGTTCCAGGGCCAGCACGTGCAGGCCACCTCGCTGCTGGCCGCAGCCGCAGTGCTGGTGGCGCTGCCGGTGGTGATCGTCTACTTGTTCCTGCAGCGGCACTTCATCCGCGGGATGCTCGAGGGAGCGGTGCGGGAGTAGCGCCGAGCTGATGCGGCGTCGGAGCGTCGGACCGGTGTGGTGCGGTGGTGGAGTGCCCGGACCTGCGCGGCGTGGATTTCTGGCGGGGCCTGGGTTTCTGGGATGATCGGGCACCATGAGCGAACCAGTGACCACCCCGCCGATCCAGAACCCGTCGACCGAGCCGATCCGCCCGGTCGCGCAGGTACCGGACCGGCCGTCGCTGGACGGGCTGGAGGACCGGTGGGCGGCCCGTTGGGGCGAGCAGGGCACCTACGCCTTCGACCGCTCCGCCGAGCGCGCCGACGTGTTCTCCATCGACACTCCCCCGCCCACTGCGTCCGGCTCCCTGCACATCGGGCACGTGTTCTCCTACACCCACACCGACTGCCTGGCCCGCTACCAGCGGATGCGCGGGCGGGAGGTGTTCTACCCGATGGGCTGGGACGACAACGG
>DXBY01000136.1 GCA_019116305.1 Candidatus Ruania gallistercoris
TCGTCGGCGCGGGAGCGGCCAGAGTCGGTCATTTGATCCCCGTGTGAGTCAGCGCCCGGACGAACCGCTTCTGCAGGATCAGGAAGACTATCAGCACCGGAATGATGGAGACGACGGAGGCGGCCATGGTCAAGTTCGGTGAGATCGCTCCCTGGTCGTCGGTGAAGCTGGCCAGCGCCAGCGGCAGGGTGTAGGTCTCCGGGCTGGAGATCAGCACCAAGGGCGTTTCGTAGTCGTTCCAGGACCAGACGAACGTCAGGATGCCCAGCGCGCTCATCACCGGGGTGGCCATCGGCAGATACAGTCGCCAGAAGATCTGCCACTCGTTCGCGCCATCGATCCGTGCGGCCTCGGCGAACGCCGCCGGCTGACCGACGAAGAACTGGCGCATCAGGAAGGTGCCGAGCACAGTGAACATCCCGGGCAGGATGAGCGCCCAGAGCGTGTCGTAGAGGCCGAGCTGCTGGAAGTAGATGAAGCGGGGCACCAGCAGCAGCTGAGCCGGGATGATCGATGTGGCCAGATAGGCCAGGAACACCTTGTCCCGCCCGCGGAAGTGCAACCGCGCGAAGGCGTAGCCAGCCATCGTGGCGGTGAACACCTCCCCGAGGACTCGCACCGCAGCCACGAGCACCGAGTTGGCGAACGCCGGCAGGATGGAACCCTCTCCGGTGAGCACCTCGGCGAAGGCATCCCAGCGCAGTGGGTCCGGGATCCACTGCATCGGCACGGTGAACGCCTCGGCATTGGTCTTCAGCGAGGTGGACAGCATCCACGCGAACGGCAGCAGGAACGCCAGGGCGAGCAACCACATCGGGATCGCCCACAGCCACCGGCTGCGGGCTGCGCGACGCTGCCGGGGCGTGCGCCCGGTGCGCCCTCGGGTCGGGGCCGCGGTAGTGGCGGGACGGGTGCGCACAGCAGTGTCAGTCATGCAGGGCCCTTCCTCGTTGTGCCCGCCACATCGCCAGGGTCAGCAGCAGCACCCCGACGAAGGTGACCAGCCCGATCGCGGCCGCATAGCCGAACCGGTAGAACTGAAAACCGGTCTGATACATGTAGTACGGCAGCACCGTGGTCGAGTCGCCCGGACCGCCGGAGGTGAGCAGCGCCACCAGACCGAACCCTTGGGACGTCCCGATGAATAGGGTGACCAGCAGGAACACCGTCGTGGGCAGCAGCGAGGGCCAGGTGATGGTGCGGAACCTGCGCCACGGTCCTGCGCCGTCGACCTCCGCCGCCTCGTACAGATCGGTGGGCGCATCCTGCAGCGCGGAGAGATAGATGACTGCCGCGTACCCCAGCCCGCTCCAGATCGCGATGATGATCAACGCCGGCAGCGCCCAGTAGGAGGAGGCGAACCAGCCGGGCAGCTCGGCGAGGCCGAGGAGGGAGAGGAACTGGTTCACCACTCCGGCGGAGGGGTTCATCAGCATCAACCAGGTCATCCCGACCGCAACCGTGGAGACGATGTACGGCATGAAGAACATCGCCCGGAGCGCCCCGCGTCCCGGCAGGTCGCGGTCCAGGGCCAGGGAGAGGGCCAGACCGCAGGCCACGGTCATCGGCACGCTCACCCCGGCGTAGATGATCGTGCGCCCGACGCTGCCCCAGAAGGTCGGGTCCTGAAGCACGTTGACGAAGTTGTCCGCGCCGATGAACTCGATCCCACCGAGGCCGGAGACCAGGTTCCAGTCGGTGAACGCCAGCACCAGCACCGAGAGGAGTGGGACGAAGGTGAACAGGGTGACGCCCACCAGGTTGGGCAGGATGAACAGCCAGCCGGCGCGGGCGCGTGGACCGGCTTGGCTCGCTGGAGGTGCCGGCGCTGCGGGGGCCTGTGCGGCGGTGACGACCATCAGCCTTCCTCTCCGAACCGGTCGATCGCGGCCTGGGCCTGGGAGTCGACCGAGTCGATCGCGGCTTGGGGGGAGCGTTCACCGAGCCAGCACAGGTCGCGCTGCTGCTGGTAGGCGAGCTCGATCTCGGGATAGGCGGTCAGGTCCGTGTCCACGAAGAGCTCGGTGTTGCCGGAGAACAGCACCCGCCGGAAGGAGTCGACGTCGAACCACTCCTCCGCGTCCTCACCGAGCAGGCCGGTGAGCACGGTCTCGTCGTCGATGTTGCCCAGGGTGGGGATCCGGCCACCGGGTGCCAGGTGGGGCGGGCCCTCCTGGATGTAGAAGCGGATGAACTCCCAGGCGAGATCCTGCTTCGTGGACTTGGGGTTGATCATCAGGAAGTCCCCGAACTTCCCGCTGTTCCAGCTGTCCGGCCCGACTGTGGGCATCGGTGCGGCAGCGACGGTGAAGTCGTGCGGGTACTCCTCCGGGTCCTGCAGGTAGCGCAGGCTGAACGGCTCGGTCCACCACACGCTGAACTCCTCAGCGATGAAACCGTTCTGCTGGAAGACCTCGAGCTGGCGGGCGAGCACCTCGGTCCAGGGGAACAGGACGCCCTCCTCGATCAGCGAGCGACTGAGCGCGAAGTGCTCGACGAACGCCGGGTGGGAGAAGTTGGACTCGCCGTTGTCGGTGTACCAGTAGTCCGGGCCGAGCTCGATCCGCGGCAGCTCGGGCAGGCGGTAGCAGCCGACCCGGTCGGTGGTGGTCAGCTCGCGGGACATGGCGACGAACTCCTCCACGGTCCACTCCGAGGGAATCTCCAGTCCGGCAGCCTCCAGGTGGGAGGTGTTCAGCAGCACGAACCGGGGGGAGCGGGAGGTGGCCAGTGCGGTGATCCGTCCGTCCTGCCAGAATGCCTTGGGCGCCTCGGTGTCCAGGAACGGTTCGAAGTCGGGCTCGGCCTGCACCAGGTCGGTCAGGTCCAGACCCATTCCCGAGCCGGAGCGCAGCGCCAGCGACTCCATCGGGTAGGTGATGTAGACGTCGATGTCCACGCCACCCTGCAAGGCGGTGTCGAGCTTGAGGTTGCCCCGGTCGTCGTTGATGAACCGGGTGTAGTTCACCGTGTACTCGGGATGCGCCTGTTCGAAGGCTGCGATCAGGTCGGCCGGGCCGGACTCGGCCGGGACGCCGCCCCAGACGTTCAGGGTGGTGGCCGAGGAGGACGCTCGTCCCCCGCCGCAGCCGGTCAGCGCGGTGAGTGTGCCGGCGCCGAGGCCGCCGGCCAGGACGTTGCGGCGGCTGAGCCGGGGTGCGGCGCTCACCGGTGTGCTCGCTGCGTTCGTGGAGTGTGCTGCATGGGATCTCCCTCGATCGGGTCTGCAAGAAGTTACCGATCCGCGGAGCGAAGATCAAGGGATGCTGAAAATTAATTGCTGCCTACCGGCTCGCGAATGGTGGCAACCGTGCGCGTATCTCGGCAACGGGGCGTCAGCCGACGATCACTCCCGCGGTTGGAGGCAGCTTCGGGTGGTGGAGGCAGGTTGGGGCGGGGTGGCGGTTGCCTCCGGAGCGGGAGGTTGCCTCCGATGGGGGAAGTCGCGAAGTGGGCGCGCCGTGAAGGCGGCGGGTGCTGGGCTGGTCAGCGCTGCGAGCGCCGCTTCGCCGATGGCAGCCGCCGCCGCTGCCACGAGTTCAGGATGTGCTCGCTCATCGCGGCCCTGGCCGCCTCCCGGTCGCCGGCGGAGATCGCCTCGACGATCTGTTCGTGCTCGGCGAGGGTGAGCTCGAAGGCGTGCTCCGGGTCGAGCCCGGTGTAGCGATCGCTGCCGACTGCGTGCGAGATGAGGGTGCGGGCGATGTTCTCCGCCAGGGTGTTCTCGGAGAGTACCATCACGGTCAGGTGGAACTGCACATCGGCATCGCGGAACGCGGCGGAGTCCTCGATGAGCTCCGCCATCGTCTCCAGCCGTTCCCGGAGCAACGCCCGGGCCTCGTGGGTGACCGTGTCCGCAGCCGCAGCGGCCATCGCGGCCTCGAGCGAGCCGCGCACCACGCTGAGGTCGTCCAACACCCCGAGGGTGCGGTCGTTGCCGATCATCGTGGCCAGCACCAGCGGGTCCAGCACGTTCCAGTTCGTGCTCGGCAGCACGTGCGTCCCGCGCCCCTGGGCCACGGTGATCATGCCCTTCTCCTGCAGCCGCTTCATCGTCTCCCGGATCACCGTGCGACTCACTCCGAACTCGGTGCTCAGGGTGGCCTCAGGCGGCAGGACGTCCCCGGCGGCGTACTCGGCGGTGACGATCGAGCGGACCAGCTCTCTGAGCACCGTCACCCCGATCCGGTCGATCGGCGGGCGGGTACGGCCGGGGGGTCCCGGTAGTAGCGGTTCGGGCATGGCACCAATCTATTGATCTTTCCGTCCGACGTGGAGCAAGACACTCTAAAACCTCAGACATATGATGTATGCTGGCCGAGCTCCCGATCTCCACTCGAGGACGATATGAAGGTCACTGGCTATCGCACGCTCCGGACGACCCATCGCTGGGGTCGTCCCGTGGGTGACGTGAACGGCCACATCGCCTCCGGCGTCACCGATGTGCCAGTGGTGATCGTGGAGACCGACGTGGGGATCGAGGGTGTCGGCATCGGCTCGCACGCCGACCTGGACCGGCTGTTCCCCGCTCTGGACGGGAAGGATCCACGCGCGGTCGCCTCCCTCTACGATGCGATGCTCGCCCGGGTGTTCAAGTCCTCCCACGGTGGCGCCACCTTCGGCGGGGTCGGCACCTTCGACACCGCCCTGTGGGACATCAAGGCCAAGGCAGCCGGTGAACCGCTGTGGCGGCTGCTCGGCGCCGGCGACCGGTTCGTGCACGGCTACGCCTCCGGTCTGGACGCCGCCCTGACCGACGACCAGCTCGCCACGTTGTACGAGTCCTTCGCCGAACGGTCCTTCACCGCCGCCAAGCTCAAGGGCGGCCGGGACCGGGCGGCGGATGTGCGCCGGTTCGCCATCCTCACCGAGGCGCTCGCGGCGAACACGGCCACACCGGCGTTGATGCTCGATGTGAACGAGTCCTGGAACCTCAAGCACGCTGTGCGGTACGTCAGTGCCCTGGAGGAGCAGGTCGACCTGACCTGGATCGAGGAACCGCTGCGCCGCTGGGACGCCGCCGGGCATGCCCGGTTGAGCCGGTCGGTGAAGGCCGCTGTGGCCACCGGGGAGAACCTCACCGGCCTGGAGGCCTACCGCCCGCTGCTGGACGCGGGCGGTGCCGA
>DXBY01000137.1 GCA_019116305.1 Candidatus Ruania gallistercoris
CTTGCCCTGGGCTACGCCGCGGACCGGTGGACCGCGCACCGGACCGAACAGACCATCACCGACGAGCTCACCGAGGCGGCCGCCGGCGAGGGGGTACAGACCGATATCGCCGGTCTGCTCTTCCTCCCCCAGGTGATCGGCGGCTCCCTGGACCAGGTGGACGTCCGGGCCGACCAGGTCCAGCTCCAGGAGCTGGTGATCGACGACGTCACCGGGACCGCACATGGGGTGAGTGTGGACGAGCCGCGGACCGCCGACCGGCTCAGCGTCACCGGGACGCTCCCGGTGGACACGCTGCGCGCACTGCTCGCCCAGTCCGATCTGGTGCCCGAGGGCCTGGAGCTGGACGTGGCTGACGGTCGGCTCGTGGCCGAGCTCCAGGTCCTCGGCGCCGACCTGCGCGCGACCGCCGACCCAGTGGTCCGGGACGGGTCGATCTACCTCGAGCCGCGCGAGCTGACCCTCGGCGGGGTACAACTCGACCTGGCGCACCTGCCCGGGGCGGTCGACGAGCTGGTCGGCAGCCTCGCGGTGCCCACCGATGCGCTCCCGGAGGGCATCTCGCCGGCGGCGATCGAGGTGGTGGACGGCGGTATCCGGCTCACCGTCACCGGCTCCGACCTGACCCTCAGCGAGCTCGGCTGATCCGTCGGGGCTCCTGCCCGGCCGTGGCCGCCGACCGGCCCCGATGCAGCAGGATCGGGCAGACGATCGCCGCCACGAGCAACAACGCCGCACCGGCCAGAGTCGCGCCACCCAGACCGTCGACGAACTCCGACCGGGCCAACCGGCTCAGCTCGGTGGCGGCCGGCTCACCAATCTGCCCAGCCACGGCCAGCGCGGCGCCGAGACTGGAACCGATCGCCTCGGCGGCCTCAGGTGGAACATCACCAGGCAGCTCCTCGAGCATCCCGGAGCGATAGATCGCCGTGCCGATCGAGCCGAGGACGGCAATGCCGAGGGCCGCACCCAGCTCGGCCGCTGTCTCCGAGAGCGCCGAGGCTGCACCGGATCGCTCCGGGGAGACCGAACCCACCACCACGTCCGTGGCCAGCGTCATCATCGGCGCGATCCCGGCCCCGATCACCGCTGAGCTGATGATCGCCAGCAGCAGACCGCCGTCGGGCGGAACACGACTGAACACCACCATCCCGGCGCTGGCGAGTGCGGCACCTGCTCCGAACACGACAGCATGGCCGTACCGCCCGGCGAGGCCGGGCGCCACGATCGCCATCCCTCCCACGGCCACCATCACCGGCAGCATCGCGAGCGCCGCCACCAGTGGGGACAGCGCCTCGACCAGCTGCAGGTATTGGGCGCTGTAGAGCATCACCCCCACCAGGGCGAACATGGCCAGTCCGGCGCCGAAGACCGCGCCGCTGAACCGCGGGCCGGCGAACAGTGCCACCTCCACCAGCGGGTCCGCGATCCGGCGCTGCCGCGCCAGGAACCAGACCCCAGCAATCCCGCCAACGGCCAGGGCCACCAGCACCGCCGGGGTCAGCGCCAGCTCCTCGGCAGCGGTCTTGACCGCCCAGACCACCGGAAGGATCGCCGCGAAGGACCCCAGCACGCTGAGCAGGTCCAGACCCGCCACCCGGCGGCTCCGGTACTCCGGGACGAGGCGGGGAGCGAGCAGCACCAGCACCACGATCACCGGCACATTCACCAGGAACACCGAGCCCCACCAGAAGTACTCCAGCAGCAGCCCGCCGACGATCGGGCCGAGCGCGATACCACCGGAGACGCTGGCCGTCCAGATCCCGATCGCCCGGGTGCGCTCGGCCGGATCGGGGAACAGGTGCCGGATCAGCGACAGCGTGGACGGCATCAGGGTGGCGCCGCCGATCCCCATCAGTGCCCGCGCACCGATGAGCACTGCAGCGCTCGGCGCCAGTGCCGCAGCGAGCGAGGCAGCACCGAACAGGCCGGCGCCGATGAGCAGCAGACGCCGGCGGCCGATCCGGTCCCCGAGGTTGCCCATCACGATCAGCAGACCGGCGAGCAGGAAGCCGTACACATCCAGGATCCAGAGCGTCTGGCTGGCGCTCGGTTGCAGCTCGGCGGTGATCGTCGGGATCGCGATGTGCAGGATCGTGATGTCCATCGAGGTGAGCAGCACCGGCAGGGTCAGCACCGCCAGCCCGACCCACCGTGACCGCTCACCCGCGTTCGTCGTTGTCATGGCACATTCCTCTCTGATGCGAACGTCGTTCGCATCAGAGTAGAGCGAACACCGTTCGCAACGCAATAGGATCACTGCAGGAGGTGGTGCAGTGAGTCCGCGAGTGGGACCGTCCGGGCCGTTGAACCGCGAGCGGATCGCCCGGGCTGCCATCGAGATCGCCGACCGGCACGGGCTGACTGCCGTCTCGATGCGCCAGGTCGCCGACCAGCTGGGCACCGGGCCCGCTTCGCTCTACCGGCACGTGGCCAACCGGGAGGAGCTGGTGACCGCCATGGTGGAACACGTCACCGCCCGGTACCCCTACCCCGATCCCGCCGGTATGGGCTGGCGCAGCTGTATGCACACGCTCGCCCAGCAGGACTGGTCAGCGCTACTGACCCATCCCTGGATGCTCACTGCCACAGAGAGCGTGACACCACCGTTCGGTACGGCCTCCCTGGCCGGGATGGAGTGGGCCCTGGCTGCCCTCGCGCCGTTGGGGCTGCCCCCGCACGAGGCCGCGCGCGCGGTGATGACGATCACCACCTATGTGCAGGGCACAGCCCGGATGCTGCTCGGTGATCGAGCGCCGGAGGCCGAGGATGACCCCGGCGCCAACTGGCAGCGCCGCCTCGGCGAGGTGGACCTGACCGCGTACCCACGGCTCCAGGCCCTGGTCCGGGAGCCTCCGGTGGCCGATCGCGACTGGCTCCGCGACGGTCTCGACGTCATCCTGGACGGGATCGCGTCCCGGCACTGACCCGAACCGGTCAGGGCACCATCGGACCCGGCCCGGTCGGCGCCGAGTCGACCCGGCCCGCAGGCGTCGGTCGGCGGACGGCGCCAGGCCGCCCGCCGCGTTCAGCCGAGCACCTCGGGCGCCTCCGGCGCCCCCTCGCCGAGGACGTGCTCGGCAAGGAAGCCCAACACCACCTGGTACCAGACCTTCGCGTGCTGCGGGGTGAGGATCCAGTGGTTCTCCTCCGGGAAGTACAGGAACCGGTGCGCGGTCTTGCCGTCGGCGTCCGCGGGCAGCCCGGACTCGCTGAGCAACTCGTACCAGAGCCGCAGCCCCTCCCCGATCGGTACCCGGTAGTCCTTGTCCCCATGGATCACCAGCATCGGGGTGACGATCTCGGCCACGGACAGGTGCGGCGAGTTGGCCATCGCCATCTCCGGGGTCATCTCCCGGCGCCAGTAGTACCCTGCATCCGTGGTGGAGCCGAAGCCGTCGAGGGCCCACAGGCTGGCATGGGTGACGATCGCATCGAACCGGTCGGTGTGCCCGGCCACCCAGTTGGCCATGTAGCCGCCGAAGGAGCCACCCATCGCGGCGGTCCGGCCGGCGTCGATCTCCGCGAGCTCCTCGGCGGCGTCGGTGATCGCCATCAGGTCCGTGAACGGCGCCTTGCCCCACTCGCCCCAGCCGCGCTGGATGAAGTCCTGCCCGTACCCGGTGCTCAGGGCGGGATCAGGCAGCAGCACCGCATACCCCTGGGCCACCAGCAGCCAGGGGCACCAGCGCCAGCTCCACGAGTTCCAGGACCCGAGCGGCCCGCCGTGGATCCACAGCAGCATCGGTGCGGGCGTCTCCGCCGAGGCCCCCTCCGGCAGCGCGAGCCAGGCCCGCACCGGGGTGCCATCCTCGGCCGTGGTGCTCACCTCGCGTAGCGTTCCGGGCAGCTCCGGGCGGGCCACCGGGCCCGGCAGCGCGGTCACGGTGGCGGAGTCGTCGGCCAGGTCCAGCCGGACCACTTCGGCCGGATGCGCGTAGGACGCCCGGAGCGCGTAGGCACTCCGCCCGTCCGGGGCGACCACCACGCTCGAGTACGCGGCGTCGTCATCGGTGAGCCTACGCACCTCCCCGGCCAGGGTGAGGTGGAAGACCGGGGCGCGACCGCCGTCGTCGGCTACCACGAGCAGCCCGGACGAATCCGGCAGCCAGGTGGCGCTGCTCGGCCACCGGTCCCAGTCCGGGGCGACCTGCCGCGACTGAGAACCGTCCACGCGGCTCACCCAGAGGCTGACCCTCGGCGCTTCGTCCGGCGTGGACAGGCTCTCGGCGAGGTAGGCCACCTGGGTACCGTCCGGGCTGATCCGGGGCGAGAAGAACTCCGCCGCCGGATCGTCGGCCAGCGTGGACCGCTCCCCGGTGGCCACATCGATACCGACCAGAGCGCTGCGCACCGCGCCTTTGCCGATGGGCACCGACCAGGTGCTGACCACTATGGTCCCGTCCGCGCTCAGGTCGGCCTCGCCCTCGATCAGGGCTTTTCCGGCCTGTGGGGTGAGGTCACGCAGGTCGACGGCGGAGCTCGCCTCGGTCTGGTCGCTCGCCTGGGCCGGACCGGTCGCCCCAACCGGTCGGCCGGCAGCAGTGGGCAGCTCGCCGGCGAACAGCCGGGGTGCGGCGGGCCCGAGATCGTGGTCCCAGAACCGCACGGGATAGTCGGCGTGCAGGATCGCGGAGACCTTGTGCTTCTTCCGCGCCTCGAGCACCGCCTCCTCGCTCGCCGTGTCGGTGGCCGAAGGCATCGTGTCCGCCGTGACCAGCAGCGTGCCGGCGGCCCGGGCCGCGCGCACCGTGTCCACACCACCGGGCCGGGTGGCGATCTGATGCGCCTCACCGCCGGCGGCCGGCAGCAGCCACACAGCAGGTGTGGCGTCGTCGTCCTCCACCCCGTCGGTGGCCCGCTTGGCGACGAACAGCAGGTCGCCGGTGGCGGTGAACTCGGGTTGGCTCTCGCCGGTCAGGCCGCGGGTGAGCCGGTGGGCGGGCGCCTCGCCCCTCGGGTCCACCTGCCAGAGCGCAGTGAGGTACTTGGTGTGGTCCTCGTTCAGGCTGGACACGGCAACCGCCAACCGGTCACCGGTCGGGCTGAGGGCAAGGCCAGTGATCCGCGGCAGGGCGATGTAGGCGTCCAGGTCGTGGAACGGAGTGGGGCCAGAAGGTGTCTGGTCGGTGGAGTTTCCTGTGGTGTCGGTCACTGTGCCGTCCTATCACGACGGCGGAGCCGCGCCTAGCGCAATCGGGTCACCGGTGCAGGTTCGCTAGGGTGCTCGGGCAGAGCAGAAGGAGGCTCATGTCGACAGTCACCACCAGTCCGTCCACCCCGCCACCGGCCAGCGACGGACGGCCGCCGTTCGAGGACTGGTTTCCCGAGGCACCGATAGATGCCACCTACGGCTACGACCGGGCGGCGCTGTTGCAGGTCCCGGTACCCCCGCCACCGGAGGACTTCGCGCCGTTCTGGCAGGACCTGCACGCGGCGGCGCGGGCGATCTCGCCGGACCCGGAGCTGGCTGACTATCCGATGGCCGCTCGCGCGCACACCTTCCACCGCGTGGACTTCACCAGTCTGGACGGGCTGAGGCTCGGCGGCTGGCTGGCCCTGCCGAAGGCCGGACCGGCACGGATCGGCGTGGTGGTCAGCCATGGTTACGGCGGCCGGGAGGAACCGGACCTGGCCGGCATCCCCGACGACGCAGCGGCGATCTTCCCGGTGGCCCGCGGGCTGCCCGCAGTGAGCCTGATGCCGCAGGTGGCCCGACCGACTGACGGGCATGTAGTGGAGGGGATCGAGAGCCGGGACAGCTATGTGCTCGGCGGCTGTGCGGCTGATGTGTGGTGCGCCGCGAGTGCGCTGATCGAGCTGGCGGGACAGGTGCCGTTGGTGTTCGTCGGCGGCAGCTTCGGCGGCGGCCAGGGAGCGCTCGCTGTGCCCTGGGACGAACGGTTCGTGGCCGCCGCGCTGCGGGTACCGAGCTTCGGCCAGTACGACATCCGGTTGCAGGTGCCGTGCACCGGCAGTGGTGAGCGGGTGCGCGAGCATGTGGCCCTGCACCCGCGGGCGCGGGAGGTGCTGCGCTACTTCGACGCGGCCACCGCAGCCACCTTTCTGCGGGTACCGACCTTGTTCGCCTGCGCCCTGTGGGACCCGTCCGTGCCACCCCCCGGGCAATTTGCCGTGTACAACGCCGCCCGCGGCGTCATCGGTGACCAGGCGAGGCTGCAGGTGCTCAGCGCCGGGCACGAGACCTACCCGAGCGAGGCGGCCGAGGGAGCGGTGTGGCTGCGGGCTGTCCGCGACCTGGTCACATCTGCCGCCAAGTAGCAGAACGGGAGCAGACTGACCGACACTGTTCCCCACTCCGCCGACGCGACGACGACACCGCCCCGGCGGTCACCTTGTTCCCTGATGCGGCCTCCACGCCGAGGAAGCGGTGAAGTCCATGAACGCCTCACACGGGCAGCGCGGCCGCGCCACGATCGCCGTCATCCTCGGCCTGGTCCTTGCCGCCTTGATGGTCTACCCCTGGCCGGAGCACACCCCCGAACCGATCATCCTCGGCATCGTCCCCGCGCCGCTGTTCTTCTGGGCCCTGTGGGTAGCCGCCTTCGTCGGCTACGTCGCCTGGATCTGCTACCGGTGGGACCCGTACGCGGCGATCGTGCACCGCGCGCAGGCTGAGGAGGACTCACCGCCGGCCACGCAGCCGGAGGTCGGGCCGCACCGGCCACGGGATGCTCGAGAGACCGGGGAGGGCCGCTGATGGCTGCCACACCGATGTGGATCGCACTGATCCTGTTCGCCCTGCTGCTGGTCTACCTCGGCTACCTGGGCAACCGCCGCACCTCGACCACGATGGAGGACTTCGTCCTCGGCAGCCGGAGACTGAGCAACCTCCCGGCATTCTTCACCGTGACGGCCACCCTGTTCAGCGCATTCAGCTACTTCGGAATCACCGGGCAGTTCTACACGAACGGGATCGGCGCCTGGATCCAGGTGGCCACCACTGCGGCGGTCGGTCCGCTGATCTACTTCGCCGGAACCCGTATCTGGCTCGTGGCCCGCCGCTACGGACTGGTGAACGTGACCGAGTACCTCTCCGACCGGTACGCCTCGCGGTGGGTGGGCACCGTCGCCGGGATCATCGTGATCGTGGCGCTCGTGCCGTACATGGGTGCCCAGTTCCGTGGCAGCGGGCTGACCCTGGAGGCAGTGACCGATGGGGCCATCCCGTACTGGGCCGGAGCGATCTTCCTGGCCGCAGTGGTGACCCTGTACGTGATGAGCGGCGGCTTCCGGTCCGTGGTGTGGACCGACGTCCTTCAGGGCGCACTGATGTATGTGATCCTCGCCGTGGCCATGGTGATCCTCGTCTTCTCCGAGACCGGCGGGTTCACCAACCTG
Source organism: Candidatus Ruania gallistercoris (assembly GCA_019116305.1). Classification (GTDB taxonomy): domain Bacteria; phylum Actinomycetota; class Actinomycetes; order Actinomycetales; family Beutenbergiaceae; genus Ruania; species Ruania gallistercoris. Next base: position 7,363 of record DXBY01000137.1, read on the forward strand.
ATGGACGCCGTCGGCGCGCAGTCCGAGCTGCTCTCCAACCCCGGCGGGGACGCGCTCTTCGGCCTGCCGTACCTCATCTCGGTGCTGGTGATCTTCGCCGCAGCGCACTTCACCATGCCGCAGCTGCAGCAGCGCTGGATGGCGGCGCGAAGCCACTCCACCCTGAAGTTCATCGCGATCTCCTTGCCGATCGGCACCGCCTTGATCTACATCTGCTGCTTCTACATCGCCATGGTGGGTGTGGTGACGCGTCCGGGCTCCCCCGCCCCTGAGGCGATCTACCCGGAGATGATCGTGGACGTACTGCCGCAGTGGCTGCTCCTGGTAGCAATCCTGGCGATCATCGCCGCCACCGGCAGCACGGCGAACTCGATGGTCCTCACCCTCAGCTCGATCGTGGCCAAGGAGCACGTCCGGCCGGTCCTGGCGCGGCGGGGCGTCACCGGCGCGGCACTGGACCGTACGTTGACCGTGACCACCCGGGTGATGCTGCCGATCCTGGTCGGAGGCGGGCTGCTGGTGGCGTTCTTCGGCCCGGAGAGCATCATCTCCATCATCGTGGACATCACCTGGCCAGCAGTGTTCCTGATCTTCCCGGTGCTGCTCGCCGGACTCTACTGGCGCCGCGCGACCGCAGCGGGAGCGGTGTTCTCGATGGTGGCGTCCGAGGCGCTGTTCATCGTCCTCTACCGGGGCTGGCTTCCGGTGCCGTTGGCGGGCTGGCACCCCGCCATACCCGCGGCGATCGTCGGCGTGGCCGTGCTGGTCGTGGTGAGCCTGGCGACCCGACCACCGGAGCGGGCACATCTGGACCGGCACTTCTCCCTGTTCACGCGGGAGCCGGCCGGATGAGCGCCCCGGTCGCGGTGGTCACCGGCGGCTCGGCCGGGATCGGTCGCGCAGTGGGTGAGCGGCTGCACCGCACCGGGTACCGGGTGATCAGCGTCGCCCGGCAGCGTCCGGAGACGACCTCCTGGGGGCCCGACCAGGAGTACCAGGCCGATGTCACCGACGCAGGCGCTCTCGACGAGGTCGCCCAGGACATCCTCGCCACCTTCGGCCACGTCGATGCACTGGTGACGTGCGCGGGGATGGTGCTCCGCAGCCCGCTCGCCGAGGCTGCGCTGTCCGAGGTCACCCGCCAGGTGGAGGTGAACTTGCTCGGCACGATGTTCGCCTGCCGAGCACTCACGCCCGCACTGCAGCGGTCCGGAGGCGCGATCGTGACGCTGAGCTCCTCGATCGCCACCAACCCGCAGCCATCAGCCACGGCTTATGCGGCGGCGAAGGGCGGGGTGGAGTCGTTCAGCCGGGCACTTGCTCTCGAGCTGGCGCCGGTCCGGGTGAACGTGGTGCGGCCCTCGCTCGTGGACACGGGCATCTGGGTAGCCGGCGGAATGGCCGACAGGGACTACGCCGAGCTCCGCGCGCGCCGCGCTGCCGAGTATCCGCTCGGCCGAGTGGGTGAACCCACGGATGTGGCCGGTGCGGTGGCGTTCCTGCTCTCCGACGACGCGGCCTGGATCACCGGTGCGGTGCTACCGGTGGATGGCGGAGCGGACCTCGTCGGGCGCTGACCCGTTCACCCGAGGTCAGCCGACGGCAGTGCTGTACACCCCGCGCCCGACCGCGAGCTGCTTGCCCTCGGCATTCGTGACCACCGCATCAGCGACCCCCAGGCTTCGGCCACGGCGCACCACAGTGCCCGTGGCGCGCAGCTGGTCGTCCGGCCGCGCAGGCCGCAGGTAGTCCACCCGCAGGTCGATCGTCGGCAGACCGACACCGAGCTCGGTGACCAGGGCAAAGTCAGCGGCCACGTCCAGCAGGGTGGCCAGGATGCCGCCGTGTACATAGCTGCCGTGGACGTCAGCGGCCAGCTCGGCACGGCATGCCAACCCGATCACCACCCGACCGGGCTCGGCCTCGATCAGCTCCAGACCGAGCCAGCGATGGTAGGCGGGTGTGGTGAGCAGGTGCTCGGTCAGTGCCACATCGACGGTCATCCTCGTCCTTCCTCGGCCGGCGACTGTCCGGACCGGGTGTTCTCGGTCAGTGTGCTCCGGGCCAGGTTCTGCTCGGCCAGCTCGGCAAGCCGACCGTAGTCGATCTTCCCGGTTCCACCCAGCGGCAGGGACTCCAGGAACCACACCCGCCGGGGATGGGCGTGAGCCGGCCCGTGGGTGAGCGCGAACTGCTTCACCTCGTCCTCTGCCGGCCCGTCGGCCACCACGAACGCCACGGGCACCTGGCCCTTGCGTTCGTGCCGCACCGGCACCACCGCCACCTGGCCCAGTCCCGGCATGGTGGCGAGCAGCTGCTCCACCTCCAGGGGATAGACGTTCTCTCCGCCCACGTTCATCATGTCGTCGGCGCGGCCGAGCACCCGGAAGTAGCCGTCGGGCTCTGCTGCCGCGAGATCCCCGGTACGCAGCCATCCGTCCACAGAGATGCGCTCCCGGGTGACCTGCGGCAGACGGTGGTACCCGGCGGTGACGCCGGGATTGCGCACCCACATCTCCCCCACCGCCCCGTGCGGCACCTCGGGCAGGTCCGCGACCGCCGTCGACGGCATCTGCACCAGGTCGAGCAGCTTGACCTCGCCCCCGGGCAGGGGACGGCCGGCCACGCCGTAGCGGGGTGCGTCGGTACGCGGGTTCATCAGCACCTGGGGGCCGCCCTCCGTCAGGCCGTACGCCTCGATCACCGGAACTCCGAGGCCTGCGGCGAACCGACGCCCGACCGATTCGGCGAGCGGCGCCGAACCGCAGATCACGAACCGCAGCGAGGTGAGGTCCTGGGTGCGGTGGGCACCGCCGGCCAGCAGCATCTCGTAGGTGGCGGGCACGCCGGTGGTATAGGTGCACCGGTGCGTGGCGATCTCAGCGGGGATGTCGGCCGGGTCCGGGCTGCGCCCGATCACGATCGTGCCACCGACCAGCAGCAGCGGCTTCAGCACACAGATCATCGCGTTCTTGTGGTACAGCGGTGCGGTGATCAGACCCCGGTCGTCGGACTGCAGCTGCCACACCTGGGCCACAGTGCTCGCGTTCCAGTACTGGCCACCGTGGGTGAGCAGGCAGCCCTTCGGCGATCCGGTGGAACCGGAGGTGTAGGGCTGGAGACAGATGTCCTCGGCACGCACCGGTGCCGGAGCGGTCTGCTCACCACTGGCGCGGGCACCGTGGAGAGTCGGCGCCGCGGTGTCGCTCACCTCATCCGCACCGCGGTGGGCTGGTCGGTCCGGTGGGGGCGACGGCGCCCGGTGGCCAGGTCCCGCCCGCCATCCGCCGGGGTAGGCCAGCAGCACCGGCACTGTCCCGGTGGGAGAGCCAGGTTCGGCGGCGTGACCCACGGGGTCTCCGCCGTCGGCCGCCCGGCCGGGGGGTGCGGCGAGCTCAGCAGCGCGGTCGGCGAGCGGCTCGTGGCCGAGCAGCACTGTGGGCCGGGCATCGGCCATCACGTGCTGGAGGGCGGTGCGACCGGCACGAGTGTTCAGCGGCACGGCCACGGCGCCGATCCAGATGACGGCGAGCAGCGCCTCGACGAAGCGATGGTCGTTGCCGAACAGCAGCGCCACCCGGTCCTTCGGTACCACCCCGAGGTCGCGCAGGCGTGCGGCAGTAGAGTGCACTGCCGTCTCCAGCCCCCGATAGCTGATCGTCTCATCGCCCTGCCGGATGGCGTCGCGATCGGGGTGCTCGGCAGCACCGGCCAGCAGCCGGACCGCCAGATTCGACCCCGTGCTGACCTCGCCGCGGGGCACCGTCACGGGGTGATGACCACCTTCCCGATCACCGCACGCTCCTCCAGCAGACGCTCCGCCTCCCGGATCTGATCGAGTGCGAACACCTGGTCGATCACCGGTTCCAACGTGCCGGCCTGGACCATCGCCAGGAGCTCTTCGAGGTCCTCCCGCCGCCAGCCGTTGCTGCCGCGGATGTCCAGCTCACGGACCCACACGTAGGGCTGGAACTGGGTCACCTCGTACCCGCTGGTGGCTCCACAGGTCACCACCCGCCCTCCGGGTGCGGTCGCTCGGATCGAGCTCTGCCAGGTGGCTGCACCCGTGTTGTCCACCATCAGGTCGACGCCCTGCTTACCGGTTGCTTTCCAGATCTGCGCCCCCCAGTCCTCCTGGCTGGTGTCGATGAGCACGTCAGCGCCGAGCTCGGCGAGCCGGTCGCGCTTGGCCGCGGAGCTGGCGCAGGCGATCACCCGGGCTCCGACCGCCTTGGCGATCAGTACCGCACCAGTGCCCAGTCCACCGGCCGCCCCGAGGATCGCGACGGTCTCACCGGCCTGCAACCCACCGCGGGTGATGAGCTGGCGGCGGGCGGTGCCGTAGGCGATCGGCAACGCGGCGGCCTGGACGAAGCTGACGTCGGCGGGCAGCGGGATGCAGTTGCCGGCGGGCACGGCAGCGTACTCGGCGAGCCCGCCCTGCATGTCCTCACCGAGTGCCTTTCCTGCCACCAGTGGGTCGATCAGCACCCGGTCACCGACGGCGGGCCCGGTGACCTCCTCGCCGCACCGGACCACCTCACCGGCGATGTCGCCGCCGGAGATGTGCGGCAGCGGCAGGTGCACACCGGCCACGCCCTGCCGCACGAACACGTCCAGATGGTTCAGAGAGCAGGCCCGCACGCGGACCAGGACGTCGTGCGGACCGATCTCCGGCACCACGTGCTCGCCCACGATCCGCCCCTCGGGGCCGCCGCGCTCGACGATCAGGGCAGCTCGCATCTGCCCGCTGGCCGGCCACGCGTTCTCCATCCGTACTCCATCTCCTGTCGTCCTGGCGTCGGGGCAGCGGCTGCGCCCCTGCTCGCCGCTACCTTCTCACGGTTGACCGAGAGCCCCCGGTTAGAGTCGGCCGTATGCCTATCGATCTCGACCATCTGGTGTACGCCGGACCTGACCTCGGCGCGCTGGTCACCGGGGTGCACGACGCCACCGGCGTCGCTCCGCAGCCAGGCGGCAGCCACGAGGGCCGCGGGACGGCGAACGCGCTCCTCGGCCTGGGCGCCGGGCGCTACCTGGAGCTGCTCGGGCCGGACCCGGCACAGGGGGAACCGGACCGGGCCCGGCCGCTGCGAGTGGACGAGGTGTCCGCGCCGAGGATGGTGGGCTGGGCGGTGCGCACCCCGAGCATCGACCACCTGGTCGACTCCGCCCGTGCCGACGGGTACGACCCCGGCCCCGTCGCCCCGATGAGCCGCCGCACCCCGGACGGTGCGCTGCTCCGGTGGCGGCTCACCCCGCCGGAGGGCGGGTACGACGGTGTCGTCCCGTTCCTCATCGACTGGCAGGACAGTCCGCACCCCGCCGAAGGCCTCCCCGAGGTCGAACTGGTCCGGGTGATGATCAACCACCCCCAGGCGACGGACGTACGCGCGGCGCTGACCGCCGTCGACGCCTACGACCTGATCGAGCTGGCCCCCGGCGAGCAAGTCCGGATGCAGATCGTGCTGGACACGCCGAACGGCCGGCTCACCCTGGGCTGACGCCGACGCCCCGGGCAGCGCTCAGGGCAACCGCTCGAACGCACGCCGCACCGAGGCCTCCGTGCGCGGGCCGAGCGGTGCCAGCGGGTCCACCTGCACCGCCGGCCGGTCCGGCGTGCCGCCGCGGCGCCAGAAGCCGAGCACCTTGCCGGTCTTGACCACCGTGGCGCGGAACACTCCGTTCCCGCCCGGGACCAGCTGGTCGATCTGCGCCGGCGGCACGGCGAACGTGCGGTCGGTGTAGCCGAGCATGAACTCGTCGAACCCGGGCAACAGCATCAGTCGGCGCGCCTCGCGCCGGTGCTCGGCGAGCAGGTCGGGCAACGCGGGGTCGCGGTAGTAGGTGCGGCCCTCGATGCCGACCTGCTCGACCCCCTCGGCCCGGGTCAGCGCGGGCCGGACCATCCCCAGCGGCAGCCCGAACCAGCGGGCGGTGTCCCGATCGGTGACCGGTCCGTGGCTGAGCGCGTACCGGCGGACCCACTCGGTGAGCCCGGCCTCCGGGTCACGGTCGGCGGGCTGTGGCACCCAGTCCGCCAGCCGGACCACCAGCTGGTCGTCCCCGGTCATCGGTCCGAGCGCGAGCTCGCCGGTGCCGCACAGCACGTGCAGCAACAACAGCGCCGCCCGGGGTTCCGGAGCCAACCCGGCCTGGGCCCAGTGCGCGGCGAGCTCGGCACGGGGCAGCCCGCGGGTACCGGCGAGCGCCTTCTCCGCCACCTGCCGAGCCTGCTCCCTGGCGCGGTCCAGGTCGTTGAAACCGAACTCCGCCATCCGCCGCCGAAGGGAGACATCCATCCGGGGTCCAGCGATCGCCATCATCCAGCCGGCATCCTCGGCCGGGACGAAGTGCAGCGTGCCGCGCATCGGCCAGGTGCGCACGATCTCACCGGCATCCAGCGCGGCGCGCACACCTGCGCTGGTGCCACCGGCCACCCGCAGCGCCACCGAGGTCAGTGCCCCGCGCAGGTCCTGGGCCTGCACTGCGCCCAGATGGCGGACGACTTCAGTCGGGGAGTCCCACCGCGGTCCGGCCAGACGTTGCGCCACCAGGCGCTGCAGGGCGATCTCCTGGTTCACAGCCATCAGGTCAGTCTGCCCTGCAACACCGACACCCGACCCCGCCCGCTGAATCCATCCAGGCGGCACCTGCGACGCCCAGGCGTGCTCCCCAGTATCACCGGGCCGGGAAATGCGCGGCATCGCTCAGCACGCGGGCGATGCTGCCGCTCACCGGGCCACGGCGATGGTCTGCTCCTCGACGAACTCCAGGTAGCCACTCAGCCCACCCTCCCGGCCGATGCCGCTGCCGCCGAACCCGCCGAACGGGATCTCCGGTGTGTTCGGGGCGCCGTTGTTGATCCCCACGATGCCGACCCGGAGCCGTTCGGCGAGCTGTTCGGCCCCGGCCAGATCGGTGCCGCAGACGTATCCAGCGAGTCCTACACCCCAGCTGTTCACCTCGGCGACCATGGAGTCCTCGTCGTCGTAGCTGCGCAGCGCGAACACCGGCCCGAAGATCTCCTCGTCCCACAGTGGCGTGGGCTCCTCGCACCTGACCAGGATCGCGGGCAGGTAGCCGTCGGCCGCCGCACTGCTGGCCGCCCCAGCTACGCCGCTGCGGGAATCGCTCAGACCGTGCACGTCCTCCGGGCCTCGGACAACGCTCGCGCCGTCCTGCTCCGCTCGGTCCACCAGGTCGGCCAACCGCCGAGCTGCAGCGACGTCGATCATCGGGCCGAGATCGGTCTGCGCGTCCTCCGGGAGGCCGAGCCGGATGCCCCGGACCCGTTCGGAAAGCAGGTCCCAGAGCCGATCGCGAAGCGAGGAGTGCACGAACACGTTGTTCGCTGCGATGCAGGACTCGCCGTTGTTCCGCAGCTTCGCCACCATCAGGTGCTCCACGGCGTCGTCGAGGTCGGCGTCGGGGCGGATGATGAACGGAGCCTTCCCACCGAGCTCGAGCACCGTGCGAGTGAACGATCCAGCGGCGCGCTCGGCGACTAACCGGCCGATCGCCGTCGAGCCGGTGAAGGTGACTGCCGCGACCTCCGGGTGGTCGATGAGGGCGTTGGCCAGCTCGGGCCCGCCCATCACCGAGCCGATCACACCGGCGGGCAGGTGCCGCTCGCAGATCGCCACCAGGCGGTCGGCGGAGACCGGGGTGCGTTCGCTGGCCTTGAGGACGGTCGGACAGCCAGCGGAGAGCGCAGCGGCGATCTTCCGCGCCGGGATGGACACCGGGAAGTTCCAGGTGCCCAGGGCCGCGACCACACCCACGGGGTGGTGCCGGACCTGGAACCGGCGCCCCGGCGCAGTCCGCCCGGTCTCGATCTCGGCGATCGCGGCAGCTTCGGCGAACCAGTCGAAGTACTTCGCCGATCCGCCCACCTCCCCCTGTGCCTCCGCCAGCCGCTTGCCGGTCTCGGCGCAGATGACGGCGCCCAGCTCCTCGGTCTCGGCGCGCAGGTCGGCCGCGATGGCGCGCAGCGCCGCGGCACGCTCCCGTGCCGGGGTGGCGGCCCAGCTGGCGAAGGCCTCCCGGGCAGCACTGACGGCCCGGTCCACGGCGTCCACGCCCACCCAGCCGGCCTGCGCAATCACCTGCCCGGTACTGGGCGCCGACACGGGACGCGGGTCGCCCGGTTCGGTTCGGCCAGCGATGCGGGCACCGGCGACGACGGTCTCAGCTGCGGTCATGGAGCACTCCTGTCTGCGGTGGCGATCTGTAGGGCGGCGACCCGCTCATGGTCAAGGTCTCCGACCAGGCCGAGACCTCGTGGGGCAAGCATCCGCCCGGACTCGTCCAGAGCGAAGCCTGTCCCGCACGAGCGTGTCCCGGAGCGGGTTCGCGCGCACGTCGAGCTCGTCCCATTCTGCCGATCTCTGGGTGGTGGCGAGCACCAGAGCCGCGCGGAACGAGGTCTCCTGGCAGCGCACCGGCCGCCTGCTGAGCCTGGCCGGAACGGCGCCACAGGCACTGGACCGGCTCGCCGGCCGGAGTCGGGCACCGGGTCGCCGGCCGGTTCCAGCTCAGCGAGCAGCTGTGAGCATTCCGACCCACTGAATCGAGCACGGTCCCCCGCAGGACCAGGCAGACTGGCACCGTGAGCTCCGACATCCTCACCCTCCCGACCGAGTCCGGCGACCTTCCTGTGCACCGCTGGCTGCCCCCGTCCGGCACCGGCCCCGGTGTGCTGGTGCTGCAGGAGATCTTCGGCGTCAGCGAGTACATCCGCAGCCGCGCCGCCGACCTCGCGGCGGCCGGCTATGTGGTGTTCGCGCCGGAACTGTACTGGCGGCTGCCGCAGGCCCAGGTGGGCGAGGACGATGTCACCGGTGGGATGGCACTCGCCCAGCAGCTGCCCTGGGAGGACGCACTGGCCGATGCCCGCACGACGATGGATGCGCTCCGCGCCGCCCCGGAGGCCACCGGCCCGATCGGCCTGGTCGGTTTCTGCTACGGCGGCGGGCTGGCGTTCAACCTGGCCGCGCAGACCGTCCCGGACGCCCTGGTCTCCTACTACGGCTCCGCGCTGCCCACTCTGCTCCCGCTCGCCCGCGAGGTCACCGCCCCGAGCCTGCACCACTTCGGCACCGCAGACCAGTTCATCCCGGCCGAGACCGTGCAGCAGATCCGGGATGCAGTGTCCGCCGGGCACCCTCGGGTGCAGTTCTTCACCTACGACGGCGCAGGTCACGCGTTCGACAATCCGTCGCCACAGTTCCACCACGAGCAGGCCGCTGCGCTCGCGTGGCAGCGCACGCTGGCCTTCCTCGGCGCTCACCTGAACCCCGCCTGACCGCACTCCGGCGACAGTTGGCCCGCGCACTCCGGCGGCAGTTAGCGCGCCCGGGCGATACCGCGGGTATCGCTTGAGCGCGCCAGGTCAGCCCTGAATCGATTCACCGCATCCGTGGTGGCGGCGGGTGGGCGGAGCAGTGGCGGGTGAGCGGAGCAGTGGTGGGTGGGGGCAGCGGCGGCAGCAGAGTCAGCGATGCTGCTGCTCCTCCTCGGCCATCCGCCCCAGCATCGCGTTGTAGGCCGCGAGCTCGGCGTCGTCGTCCCGGTCCGCCCTGCGGTCCAGCCGCTTCGCGGTGCGCCGGTCGCTGCGGATCCACCCCACCGCCAGCGCGACCGCCAACGTGATCGAGGGCAGTTCCCCGATGCCCCAGGTGATCTCCCCGCCGGTGTGCTGATCGGCGAGCGCGTCCACACCCCAAGGCAGGCCGAGCGCACCGAAGTAGTCGGCCGCGATCAGCGACTCCATCGAGATCAGCGCCACACCGAAGAACGCGTGGAACGCCATCGTGGCGAACAGCAGCAGCAACCGCAGCGGGTAGGCCGGCCGCGTGGGCCCGGGATCGACCCCCACCAGCACGTTCACGAACAGGTACCCGGCCAGGCTGAAGTGCACCACCATGGCGATGTGCCCGATGTGGGTGGTCAGTGCCAGCTCGAACAGCGGGGTGAAGTAGAACAGGATCATCGAGCCGGCGAAGTTCAGCGCCGCGATCACCGGATGCCCGAAGAAGTGCGCCACCCGGGAGCTGACCAGTCCGAGCAGCCACTCCCGCGGCCCGCGGGAACCGTCCTTGCGGCCCGGGAGGGCGCGCAGCGCCAGGGTGACCGGGGCGCCGAGGGCGAACAGGATCGGCAGCACCATCACCAACGTCATGTGCTGCAGCATGTGCGCGGAGAACATCAGCCGGCCGTACACCGCCGGCCCGCTGCAGGTGACGTAGGCGAACCCGATCGTGCCGACCAGCCAGATGATCGTGCGCGAGAGCGGCCAGGAATCCCCGCGGCGGCGCAGCCGCAGTACCCAGCGGACGTACATCACCGCAAGCAGGACCGCCACCGAGCCGAAGAGCAGCTCCGCACGCCACTGGGTGAACCAGGTGGCCAGCGTGGGGGCAGGCGGTACCGGGTACTGGGACAACTCGGCCGCTGGGCTCAGCCCTTCCTGTGCCTCCTGGGGTACCGGTGGTCCGGTATCGGCCAGCGCCACCGCCACCCCCATGACGGCGGACATCACCACCACCTCCACGCCCACCAGACGCCAGAACGCGCCCGGGCGGGCGCTGCCGCCGTCCGGCACCAGTGCCGGGATCGTGCGCTTCCGGTGCAGGTAGCCGGCGACGCCCAGGGCGAGGAAGCAGACGATCTTCACCAGCAGCAGCACACCGTAGTCAGTGCTGAACCCGTCCAGCCCGCCGAGCCGGATCCAGGCGTTCGCGATGCCGGAGATCCCCACACCGGCGAAGCACCACAGCGCCAGAGACGAGTACCGGCCGGCCACCGCGGGCAGATCCGCCCCCAGCCGGCGGGAGAGCAGGACCAGGACCGCCAGCCCACCGAGCCACAGGGCGGCGAACAGCACATGGAAGTACAGCCCCGTCATCCCCAGCTCGTGGTTCGCCGCCCCGGAGGCGTGCCCGGTGGTCGCGATCGGCACCAACACCGCCAAGACGGCAACGGCGGCCAGTACCGCCGTGCCGTACCCGGCCACCGCGACCGCAGCAATCGACGCGAGAGCAGCGAGGATCGCGGCCACCAACGACGCTCGTCCGGAGGAGATCTCGGTGAGGTAGAAGGCCAGCTCATCCCCGAAGTTCTCCCCGCCGATCTGGCGGCCGGCCACGTTCGCGTACCCGAAGAACAGGTCGGCCACCTGCACCATCGCCCAAACCGGACCGGCGATCGCCACAGTACGCGCCGCCGTCGCCCAGGCCCGGGAGGCCCGTGGCAGAGCGAACAGCAGCAGGCCCAGCCCACCGATCGTGACCGCTGCGGCGAGCTGCCAGGCCACGGTGACCATCGGCCGGCCCCAGCGCACCACCGCACCGGCGTCGGCGATCGCCGTGGGGGCTGCTGCCCCGGAGAACGCCAGTCCCGCCAGGCAGGCGAGCACAGCCGCAGGAAGGGCGGACCAGACCCACTGCAGGGGAGTGGGCCGACTCACAGACGAGGACGGCGCAGGCTGCTCGGGCACGTATCGAGCCTAATCTCCGCTCGGTGATGGGCAGACCTTCCCATCGGCGCCCGTGGGATTCCCGGTTCTGGCTGGCATAATCGCACCGCGTACCTGCAACCGTCCCGAGTGTGGAGATCATGTCCAGTCCCGTAGCCGCGCACCTAGCGCCCGCGACCTCACCGATCTCCTACGACGACGGTCAGCGCGCCACCGGGCTGCTCAGCCAGATCGCGCGGGTGTTCGATCAGCGGATCGTCGGTCAAGAAGCGCTGCGCACCGCGCTGGTGAGCTCGCTGCTCGCCAACGGGCACGTGCTGCTGGAGTCCGTGCCCGGACTGGCCAAGACCACCGCAGCGCAGACGCTGGCGGACTCGGTGACCGGCACCTTCCACCGGATCCAGTGCACCCCGGACCTGATGCCGAACGACATCGTCGGCACCCAGATCTACAACTACGCCACCGGTGAGTTCTCCATCCAGCTCGGCCCGGTGCACGCGAACCTGGTGCTGCTGGACGAGATCAACCGGTCCTCGGCGAAGACCCAGTCGGCGATGCTGGAGGCGATGCAGGAACGGCAGACCTCCATCGGTGGTGAGGAGTTCGCGCTGCCGAAGCCGTTCATGGTCCTGGCCACGCAGAACCCCATCGAGGAGGAGGGCACCTACGTGCTGCCCGAGGCCCAGATGGACCGGTTCCTGATGAAGGAGGTGCTCACCTACCCGGCCCCGGACGAGGAGGTGGAGATCCTCGACCGGATCGAGTCCGGGTCGATGACCGCACCGTTGACCGCCGAGTCGATCACCGTGGCGGACGTGGTCTTCCTGCAGTCCCTGGTGAGCAAGGTGTACGTGGACACCTCCATCAAGCAGTACATCGTGGCACTGATCAACACCACCCGGGGTGGTGGACCGCGGCCTCTGCCGAACTTGAACCAGCACGTCCGGGTGGGAGCCAGCCCTCGTGGCGGCATCGCTCTGATGCGCATCGCCCAGGCGCTCGCCCTGCAGGCCGGGCGGGCCTACGTGGTCCCGGACGACGTCAAGGCGCTGCGGCACTCGGTGCTGCGGCACCGGCTGGTGCGCACCTACGACGCACTGGCCAACAACGTGGCCCCGGAATCACTCATCGACGCCGTGTTCGCCGCCGTCCCCAGCCCGTGACCGGTGCGGCTGGCCGCTGAGCCAGTAGCCGCTGCACATCTGTACCCGACCCCGAGGAGCACCCTGTGGTCTCGACGTCCCGATTGGCCAAGGTCCGAGCACGTCTCGACCTGCCGACGGTCCGCCGTGCCTCCGGCCTGCTCGAGGGGCGGCACCGATCCATCTACTCCGGCCACGGCCAGGACTTCGACGAGATGGCGGAGTACCGGTTCGGCGACGACGTCTCCGACATCGACTGGAAGGCCTCCGCCTCCTACGGGCTCCCGGTGATCCGCCGGTTCGTGCGGGACTCCAACCTGGCGATGGTGATCGCCGTGGACACCGGGCGGAACATGGCTGCCACCGCCCCGGACGGCGCCCCGAAGACCGAGATCGCGATGTTCGCCGCAGAGGTGGTCTGCTTCCTGGCCCGCTCCCGCGGGGACACGGTGGCGCTGGTGGCCGGGGACGCCGAGCGAGTGGTGCAGATCCCGGCCCGCGGCGGCACGGAGCACATCGAGACCCTGCTCCGCCGGGCGGAGTCCATGCTCAGCCTGGACGCACCACCGAGCGATCTGAACCGCGTGCTGGACCGGGTGCTCACCTGGTTCAACCGCCGCTCCCTGGTGGTACTGATCACCGATGAGGCCCGCCCGGGCGCCGAGCACGAGCTCGCGCTGAAACGCCTGCGCACCCGGCACGAGGTGATGGTGGTGCAGGTGGGGGACGCTGTGCCGACCATGTTCGGCGACGAGCCGATCGATGATGTGGACGAGCACCTGGAGATCCCGGAGTACATGCGCTCGCACAAGGCACTGGCAGCGGAGGCCCGCACAGTGGCGGAGCGGCGCCGGGAGGATGTGCGCACCCTGCTGCGCCGGCAAGGGGTGCAGGGCGTGGTGGCGAACAGTGAGGACCAGCTCATCGACGCCCTCATCGACCTGCTCCGGAGGCAGCGCCGTGTTCGCCACTGAGCAGTCCCTGACCTCGGTGAGCTCCGCCGTCGGCGATCTCGCGGCCCTTCCCGGGCCGCTGCTCGCGGCACCGATCAACGAACCGGTACCACCGGCCGCCTACTCCACCTGGGTGTGGATCGTGGGCCTGGTGCTGCTGGCGCTGATCGGCGCCTGGTACTGGTTCGTCTTCTACCACACCCGGAAGCGGCCCGCTGCCGACGAGAAGGGGCGCGGGGACCGGTACGCGTCGCTGCGCACCGCCTCGCTGGCCGAGGTCGATGCCGCCGAGACGCGGTACCGGGAGGGGGAGTCCGACCTGCGGAACCTGCACCTGGACCTGAACCACATCCTGCGCGAGTTCGCCGGGGGCCGGCTGCGGATGGACGCCAGCTCGCTGACCGTGAACGAGCTGGCGCAGCTGGAGGGCACCGACCGGCTCACCGACCTGCTCAGTGACTACCAGGAACCGGCGTTCGCCGCGGACTCCGACGCCCAGGCGCTCGGCGCCACCCGCTCCGCCCGGGCGGTGATCAGCCAGTGGTGACCTCGACCCTGATGCACGGCTGGGCCATCCCGGTGATCATCGCCGTGGTGCTGGCCGCGCTGGTGCTGGGCTGGTTCGCACGGTCGGCGCGCCGGGAGCGGCAGCGGGTGAGGTGGGTGGCGAACGCCTCGTACCTGACCAGCCTGCCCTCGTTCAAGTCCCGGATGTCCCGCTACCGGATGTTCCTGGCGGGCATGGCGGTGGTGCTGATCGGGGCCGCCGTGGTCACCAGCGTGCTCGCCGCCCGGCCGGTGGACAAGCAGACCCGTGCCGAGGAGCTGGCCACCCGGGACATCGTGCTCTGCCTGGACGTGTCCGGATCGATGATCGAGTACGACACCGAGATCGTGGAACGGTTCCTGGAGCTGCTGCCCAGCTTCCACGGTGAGCGGATCGCGTTGTCGATCTTCAACTCCACCTCTCGTACCGTGTTCCCGCTCACCGACGACTACACCCTGGTGGAGGAACAGCTCACCGAGGCGGCCGAGGCGCTGGACTTCGACGTCGACTCCCTGGACGACTACTCCTACGACCCCGCCGCACTGGACCGGCTGCTGCACTTCCTCGCCGGTACCGAAGGGATGGGGCAGGACGTCTCCTCCCTGGTGGGCGATGGGTTGGCGACCTGCGCCACAGCGTTCGACCTGGAGGACGAGGAACGTTCCCGCTCGATCATCCTGGCCACCGACAACGAGGTGTTCGGCGAGCCGCTGTACACCGTGCCCGAGGCCGCCGAGCTGGTCGGCGAGCGGGACATCACCCTGCACGGGTTCTACGCCGGCACGGTGACCTCGACCTCCGCGGCGCAGGAGAAGGAGTACCGCGATGCCGTGGAGGCTGGCGGCGGGCTGTTCTTCGCCAGTGACGACCCGGAGGCTGTCTCCGGCATCATCGACCAGATCTCCGCTCAGCAGGCCGTGGATCTGGAAGCCGATCCGGATGTGATCATCACCGACCGTCCGGAGGAGTACTACCCCTGGCTGGTGGCGACACTGGGGATCTATCTCCTCGCGGTCTGGAGGTTGCGGTCATGACGTTACGGATGATGTGGCCGCTGTGGCTGCTGATCGTGGTGTTCGCCCCGCTGCTGGTGCTGGCCGTCTGGAAGATCCGCACCAGCCACGGTGGGCGGCGCCGGGACTGGCTCCGGCGCACCGGGATGCTGATCTGCGTGCTGGGCATCGGGCTCACCCCGGCGATCCCGCGCACCGACCAGGCGGCGCTGATCTCGAACGTGGAGATGTTCTTCGTGGTGGACCGCACCGGGTCGATGGCCGCCGAGGACTACAACGGCAGCGAGGCCCGCCTGGAGGGGGTCCGCAACGACCTGACCGCACTCACCGAGGAGATGCCGGCAGCCCGGTACACGATCATCGGGTTCGACTCCCAGGCCACCCAGCAGCTGCCGATGACCACCGACTCCCGGGCGGTACGAACCTGGGCGGACACGGTCACCCAGGAGCTCACCAACTTCTCCGCCGGTTCCTCGATCGACCGCCCGCTCGAGGAGCTGACCCGGTCGCTGAACTCGGCCGCGGAGCGCAACCCCGGGAACGTGCGCCTGGTGTTCGTCTTCTCCGACGGCGAGAACACCGATGGTTCCACCACGGACGGTGGCGACTTCGCCTCGTTCGCCGAGCTGGAACCGCTGGTGGACGGCGGTGCGGTGCTGGGCTACGGCACCGCCGAGGGTGGCAACATGCGTTCCTACGACGGCACCAGCAACACCGGGTACGGCACCGACGCGCCGTACATCACCGACGACACCGGGAACCCGGCGGTGTCCCGGATCGACGAGGACAGCCTGCGCACCCTGGCCGGTCAGCTCGGGGTGGAGTACACCCACCGGATCGAGCCGAGCCCCGTGGCAGACCTGGTGGCGGATGTGGACGTGGAGCAGATCAGCGCCGACGGCCGCCGGGACGTGACCAGCTACACCGACGTGTACTGGCCGTTCGCGGTTCTCCTGGCCCTGCTGCTGGCCTGGGAGGCCTGGGACCTGACCCGGGAGGTGCCCAAGTCCGGGCGCAAACGCCCGAAGGACCCCGGACCGCGGGAGCGGTCGCGCGAGGACGAGCTGGTCTCTGGAGGGAGTCGGCGATGAGTGTGGACCTGTTGCCTCCGCCCGGTGAGTTCCGCACCACCGAGGAGATCCGGGATGCGAAGTTCGCGGCGAAGCTCGCCCGGCGGCGCAAGCTGATGCTGCTCTGGTCGGCGCCGGTGGTGCTGATCGCGTTCCTGGCCGCGCTGAAGCTGCTCAGCGCCGTGCTGCTGAACATGGCCGGCACCAGCGCCTACGAGAAGCAGAACTACGTCACTGCCACCGACCGGTTCGAGTCGTTGGAGTTCTTCAACGTGATCGAGCCGTGGAAGGCGCCGTTCAACCAGGGCACCGCCGTATACGCCACCGGCGACTTCTTCACCGCCACCACCCACCTGGAGGTGGCGCTGGGGCAGGTACCCACCGCCCCCGAGGGTGAGCCCCGCGGGGAGGAGGAGTGCATGGTGCGCACGAACTACTCCCTGGCGCTGGAGGGCCTCGGTGACGAGGCGATGGTGGCCAGCGACTTCGCGATGGCCAGTGACTACTACGACCAGGCGCAGACGATGCTCGCCGACTGCGGGGAGTCCGGCGGGAACGGCGGCGAACAGTCCCAGGAGGCCGAGGAGCGCCAGCAGCAGAGCCAGGAGGAGTCCGAGCAGCAGCAAGAACAGCAGGAGCAGCAGCAGGGCGAGGGCGAAGAAGGCGAAGAGGGGGAGAACGAGGGCGAGTCCGAGTCCCCCTCGGACGGCGAGTCCGGCGGCGAGAGTGAATCTCCCTCCGACGGCGAGTCCGGCGGCGAGAGTGAGTCCCCCTCCGACGGTGAGTCCGGCGGCGAGAGCGAGTCCAGGGATCCGCGCCAGGAGGAGCTCGAGGAGCGCAACCAGGAGGCTC
The DNA here is from genome assembly GCA_019116305.1 of Candidatus Ruania gallistercoris. Classification (GTDB taxonomy): domain Bacteria; phylum Actinomycetota; class Actinomycetes; order Actinomycetales; family Beutenbergiaceae; genus Ruania; species Ruania gallistercoris. The sequence goes on from DXBY01000137.1 coordinate 24,419, forward strand.
AGGAGTCCCGGGAAGCCGCTGAGCAGCAGTCCGGCGGCGGCGACGGCTCCGGCCAGAACTGGTAGCCGCCCGCACCGCGGACACACCTTCCAGTCACCGACACACCCTCCATCGTGTGTCCGCGCGTGGAAGTGATGTCCGGGTTGGGGCAGGCAGCGGTCCCGGGCAGCCGGCGGTGGATCACAGGGTGCGCGGACGCCTGATCCTGGGGACACCTGCGCGCAGCAGCTTCGTCGCTAGCGGGGTCTGCTGCCACGCCGCCTGCCAACCCCACCGGACGAGACGGCGCAACTCGTCGCGCACCTCGTCCTCCCGCCACTTCTCCCCGATCACCTGCTCGGCACCATCGCCTTGGCGGTACTTGGTGTCGCCGTCAGCCTCACCACCGATACCTTCGTCCTCCCAGAGGTAGTCGAGGTGAACCGTTCGCCCGGAAGGCAGCGTGAGCGGAGCCTGCTTGGCGGGGAACGCGAGGCCGGCGGACTCGATAGCCACGTCACTGACTGTCTCCAGGACCGACTCGCTCTTCGTCGTCACGCGGACCAGGGTTCGGCGGACCCGGCGCGACCCCTGGTACGGCATCAGCCGTTCGTGCTCGGTCCACAGCGCCTCGATCGTGGTCAGCGGTGGAACACCCCCGAATCGCGGCACGAAACACGCGGCGTTGGCAGCGACCAGCGCGGGCAGGAGCGGCGCGTGTCGGGCCACCTGGATCAGCGAATACTCCACCGAGGTGATCGCTACGCCGTCGACAGCGGTCACCGGAACCTCGGTGCGTCGGGCGACGGTCACCACGCCTCGGCGACGGGTGCCGTGCGGCCGGTTCGCCACTACGTACACCTCCGCCGGCCAGGCGCCCACGATGGGCAGGCCGAGCAGGGCGAGCGCGGAGTGCCCGGTGAAGATCGGTGCCCACATCCGCCGGGCCGCGGCGAGCACCGTGAGTCGGTACCGCCTCGCCTCGCGCTCGGCTTGTGAACCGTCCGCCAGCAGGGCGGCCGGCACGTAGGCACCACGGGCTATCCGGATCAGCGAACCTGCCTGATGGGCGCGGATGAGCTGGGACGCCGTCCCCGCCTCCGCGGCATCGGCGAAGGTGATCAGTTGGGACTCGAGATCGGTGAACGCACCCATCGTGGTGTCGGAGCACACCGTTGCGGCAGTGGTCGGCGCACGAGGAGGGGGCTGTGGACAGCGGGGCATTTCCCCCCGAGGCACCGCCGACACACGTTCCCTGCACCGACATCAGCTAGAAGGTGGGTCCGCGAGTGGAAGGTGGGTCCGCGAGTGGAAGGTGGGTCCACGAACGCAAGCGGGCACTCAGCCCCAGACCAGCGCCTGCTCCGGGTGCTCCATGATCACCGCGACGTCGTGCAGCACCCGGGAGCCGAGCTCACCGTCGACCAGCCGGTGGTCGAAGGAGAGCGCGAGCTGGGTCACCCAGCGCGGCTTCACCTTGCCCTTGTGCACCCACGGCCGCTCGGTGATCGCGCCGAGTGCCAGGATCGCCGACTCCCCCGGATTGAGGATCGGCGTCCCGGTGTCGATCCCGAAGATGCCCACATTCGTGATCGTCACCGTGCCGTCGGACATCGCCTTCGGCTGGGTCTTGCCCGCGCGGGCGGTGGTGGTCAGCTCCGCCAGTTCGGTGGCCAGCTCATGCAGGGAGAGCCGGTGCGCATCCTTGATGTTCGGCACCACCAGTCCACGGGGTGTGGCGGCCGCGATGCCCAGGTTGATGTAGTGCTTGTAGACGATCTCCTGCGTCTCGTCGTCCCAGGACGCACTGATCATCGGGTGCCGCCGGATCGCCAGCGTCAACGCCTTCGCCGCGATCAGCAACGGGGTCACCCGCACATCGGCGAACTCCCGGTCGGCCTTCAGCCGCTCCACAAGCCGCATGCTCTTGGTCACGTCCAGGGTGACGAACTCGGTCACATGCGGGGCGGTGAACGCCGAGGCCACCATCGCGTCCGCCGTCCGTGCGCGCACGCTGCGCACCGGCACGCGGGTCTGGCGCCCATCGGCGGAGACGGTGCCGCCGTCCAGCCACGGCCGGTCGTCATCGGCCTTCTGCACCAGCCGCTCGGGGGCGGACCGTTCCGCGGCGGAGAGCACGTCCGCGCGGGTGACGATCCCACCGGGCCCGGTCGCCGGCACTCGGCTCAGGTCGATGCCCAGGTCCTTGGCGAGCTTGCGTACCGGTGGTTTCGCCAGCACGCGCACGTCGACGGCGGGTCCTGGCCGGGCAGGTTCGCTCGCCGGGGCGCCGGGCTGCTCCGGCGCCGGCGTGGACGTAGCCGGTGGCGCCATGGGAGTAGTCGCGGTCGGCGGTGCTGCAGCAGGTTCGGGCACCGGCGCCGCCTGAGCAACCGCACCCGGGCCGACCTCGACCCCCGCCTGCACGGCGTCAGCGGCCCGCCCGGCACCGGGAGCACCGTTCGCCGCCGGTGCCGGCGGCCCGCCCGCCGGCCGGCGCGGCCTGCGCGTGGCGGAGGCACGAGAGGTGCCGTACCCCACCAGCACGTCCCCGCTACCCTCCGGCTCGGGTGCGGCACCTACGGACCCTTCGGGCGCCGTCGTCGACGACCCTCCGGAAGCCTCGGAGGCGGCTGCGCCGCCCGCAGCACCACCACCTGCGGGCGCATCCGCACCGGTGTCGATCCGGATGATCGGTGTGCCCACCTCGACGGTGTCACCGCTGGCCACCAGCAGTTCGGCCACGGTGCCCGCGTACGGGCTGGGCAGCTCCACCAGACTCTTCGCGGTCTCGATCTCCACGATGTTCTGATTCACCGTGATGACCTCGCCGACGCTGACCAGCCAGCCGACGATGTCTGCCTCGGTCAGCCCCTCCCCGACATCGGGCAGGCGAAACTCGACGTGCTGCGGCATCAGGTACTCTCCTCGTGGTCTCAGGCCCTCAGTGTGCCAGCACGCCGTCGACGGCATGCAGCACCCGGTCCAGGTCCGGCAGGTACTCGTGCTCCAGTTTGGAGACGGGGTACGGGGTGTGGAACCCGCCCACCCGCGCCACCGGCGCCTCCAGGTGGTAGAAGCACTCCTGGCTGACCCGGGCGGCGATCTCGGCACCGGCACCGAAGAACACCGGCGCCTCGTGCACCACCACCAGACGGCCGGTGCGGCGCACCGAGTCGGTGAGGGTGTCGAAGTCGATCGGCGAGATCGAGCGCAGGTCGACGACCTCAAGGCTGTGCCCCTCGGCTTCGGCGGCCGTGGCGGCCCGCAGTGCGGTGGCCACGCTCGGGCCGTAGGCGGCGAGGGTGACGTCGGAGCCCGGGCGCACGATGCGTGCCTGGTTCAGCCCGGCACCGCTGTCGAGGGCCTGGTCAGCTGCGGACACCTCGATATCGGCCTTGTCCCAGTACCGGGCTTTCGGCTCAAGGAAGAGCACCGGATCCGGGCAGGTGATCGCCTGCTGGATCATGGTGAACGCGTCCGCGGGGTTCGCCGGGCTGACCACCCGCAGACCCGCGGTGTGCGCGAACAGCGCTTCCGGGGACTCGGAGTGGTGCTCCACGGCGCCGATACCGCCCCCGAAGGGCACGCGGATCACCACGGGGACCTGCACCTGGCCACGGGAGCGGTAGTGCATCTTGGCGAGCTGGGTGGTGATCTGGTCGAACGCCGGGAAGATGAACCCGTCGAACTGGATCTCACAGACCGGTCGGTAGCCGGCCACGGCCAGGCCGATCGCGGTGCCGACAATCCCAGACTCCGCCAGCGGAGTGTCCACCACCCGGTCGCCGCCGAAGTCCTTCTGCAGACCGTCGGTCACCCGGAACACGCCGCCGAGGGCACCGATGTCCTCGCCCATCAGGAGCACCTTCGGATCGCGTTCCATCGCCCGGCGCAGGCCGAGGTTGATCGCCTTGGCCATGGCGAGGCGCTGGCTGCTGGGGGCGGGTGCGGTGGCGGTCATCGGGCGACCTCCTCGGTGACGAAGCCTTCCTGGTACTCGGTGAACCACTCCTGCTCGGCGTGCACCTGCGCGTTCTCGGTGGCGTAGATGTTCTCGAAGATCCGGATGGACGGCGGGGTGGTGATGGTGCGGCAGTAGGCGCGTGCGTCCTCGCCGAGGGCATCGGCCTCGGCCTCCAGGTCGGCGAAGTAGTCCTCACCGGTGCCCTCGGCCCGCAACAACGTGGCGAGCCGGTCGATCGGGTCTCGCCGGCGCCAGACCTCCTCGTCCGCCCGGGTGCGGTAACGGGTGGGATCGTCGGAGGTGGTGTGCGCCCCCATCCGGTAGGTGACCGCCTCGATGAACGTGGGCCCGCCTCCGCTGTGCGCCCGTTCCAGGGCCTCGGTGGTGACCGCATAGCAGGCGAGCACATCGTTGCCGTCCACCCGCACCGAGGGCACTCCGAAGCCGCGACCACGATGGGAGAGCGGCACCCGGGACTGGCGCGTGGTGGGTTCGGAGATCGCCCAGTGGTTGTTCTGGCAGAAGAACACCACCGGGGCATCGTTGACGGCGGCGAACGTCAGCGCCTCGTTGACGTCGCCCTGGGCGGTGGCACCGTCGCCGAAGTAGACCACGGCGGCACGGTCCCGGTCCGGGTCGCCGGTACCGACGTCCCCGTCGCGCTGGATACCCATGGCGTACCCGGTGGCGTGCAGCGCGTGCGAGCCGATCACCAGGGTGTAGAGGTGGAAGTTGTGGGCGGCCGGGTCCCAGCCGCCGTGGTCCTCACCGCGGAACTGGTGCAGGACCTTGCGCAGGTCCACCCCGCGGGTCCAGGCGACCCCGAGCTCGCGGTAGGACGGGAAGACGTAGTCCTGCGGCGCCAGGGCTCGACCCGAGCCGACCTGGGCGGCCTCCTGGCCGAGACTGGGTGGCCAGAGGCCGAGTTCCCCGTGGCGCTGCAGGGACGTGGCCTCGGTATCGAAACGTCGAACCAGGACCATGTCGCGGTAGAGACCTTCCAACGCAGCTCGATCGAGATCGTCGATCCGTGGCGTGTAGGCCTCATGGTGTACGCGGTCGCCTTCGGGGGTGAGCAGCTGGATGAGGTCGTCATCCGTCTCTCCGACGGGGGGGATCGCCCCGGTGGTGTCGGTAGTGATCACACCGAACTCCTTCTGGGTGGGATGGCTGGCGCGTAACCTACGCTAGCGTAGGCTACGGAGGCGTAGGTTGTAGCGCAAGACCGGCCATCACGTTGCTGGGTTGCGGTTTGTGGGAAACCTCCAACTCTGCGTCGATGAAGAGTGGTCGCGGGCCTGGTGGGCCCATCTCCAGAGTGGCACCTCGCCCGCCGATTCGCCATGGATCGGCCCGGCGGGGCGGCAGACCGCGTGCCACGCCCGCGCGAGAGCCCGGACGCCCGCGCGAACGGGTTCACCCCGGTCACCGGATAGCCGAGGCCGGCCGGCCGACCGGCTTCGGGTATCGAACGCAACGCGACCAGTCACCGATGACGGGACCGCCCTGCATCCACCCGGTGGTGCGAGCGCTCCCACCACTGGAATAGCAACGAAGCGTACTCAGCGAGAGTCGCGCTCCGCCGTCGTGATCGAATTGTGACCACCGAACACTGACGACCCCCTTGACTTCGAGTCTCGAACTCAAGGACAGTGGTGGCCGCTCGTTCCGGATGACCAGCGATGGTCCGGAGCGGGACGACCAGCACCGCCGTCTCGCGCGGTGGACCATAGTGAACGACGGAGCGAAGGAGCCCAGGATGCGCAAGTACCCGATCGTTGCGCTCGGCGTGGCGGGAATGCTCGCCCTGACCGCATGCGCAGGCGAAGGTGCGGGAAGCGGCGGCGACGAGCAGCCCGGTGAGAGCCAGGCGCCGGAGGACGTCCTCGTCGGTGTGTCGATGCCGACCCAGACCTCGGAACGCTGGATCGCCGACGGTGAGGCCGTGCAGTCCGGTCTGGAGGAGGCCGGCTACGACGTGGACCTGCAGTTCGCCAACGACGACATCCCCACGCAGTCCCGCCAGATCGACCAGATGATCACCAGCGGAGCCGACCTGCTGATCATCGCCTCGATCGACGGCACCGCACTGTCCAGCCAGCTGGACGCCGCCGCAGCAGCCGACATCCCGGTGATCTCCTACGACCGCCTGATCCGGGACAACGAGAACGTCAACTTCTACGTCACTTTCGACAACTACCAGGTGGGTGTGGCGCAGGCTACCTCGGTGCTGGTGGGCCTCGGCCTGCTGAACGAGGACGGCAGCGAGGGTGACGCCGAGGGACCGTTCAACATCGAGCTGTTCGCCGGTTCCCTGGACGACAACAACGCGCACTTCTTCTGGGAGGGGGCGATGGACACCCTGCAGCCCTACCTCGACGACGGCACGCTGAACGTGCCCTCCGGGCAGCTGGACATCGAGCAGGCCGCCACCCTGCGCTGGTCCCAGGAGACCGCTCAGGAGCGGATGGAGAACCTGCTCACCTCCGCCTACTCCGACGGCACCGAGCTGGACGCGGTCCTCTCCCCGTTCGACGGCATCTCCCGCGGGATCATCACCGCCCTGCAGAACGACGGGATGGGTCCGACCATCGAGGAAGGTCTGCCGATCATCTCCGGACAGGACGCCGAGATCGCCTCTGTGCACCTGATCGACGAAGGTGTGCAGTTCTCGACGATCTTCAAGGACACCCGCAAGCTAGCCGATCAGGCCGTGGTGACCGCGCAGTCCTTCCTCTCCGGTGAGGAGCCGGAGGCCAACGACACCGAGACCTACGACAACGGTGTCCTCGTGGTGCCCTCCTACCTGCTGGAGATCGACACCATCTACTCCGACAACATCACCGAGCTGCTGGTGGACTCTGGGTACTGGACCGCCGAGGAGGTCTCCTCCGGCGTCGCCGAGTAGCCCGCCACGAGTGTGGGGGTGCAGCCACGTGCGTGCCACGGGCCCGGCCCGTCGCCCGCAGGTCCGGCCCGTCACCCGCGGTCTGCACCCCCACCACCCCCCGATCCACGAAGGACCGCCATGAGCGAACCCATCCTCGAGATGCGCAACATCACCAAGACCTTCCCCGGGGTGAAGGCGCTGCAGAACGTGGACCTGAGCGTCCAGCCCGGGGAGATCCACGCGATCTGCGGTGAGAACGGCGCCGGAAAGTCCACCTTGATGAAGGTGCTCTCCGGCGTCTACGCCCACGGCAGCTACGAGGGCGAGATCGTCTACGACGGACGCTCGATGTCCTTCGGCTCGATCAACGACAGCGAGGCCGAAGGCATCGTCATCATCCACCAGGAGCTGGCGCTCATCCCGCACCTGAGCGTGGCCGAGAACATCTTCCTCGGCAACGAACGCCGCGGCCGGAACCAGCTGATCGACTGGAACCGGGCGAACTCCGAGGCCGCCGAACTGCTCGCGCAGGTGGGCCTGAAGGAGAACCCGGTCACGCCGATCAACCAGCTCGGCGTCGGCAAGCAGCAGCTCATCGAGATCGCCAAAGCCCTCTCCAAGGACGTCCGGCTGCTGATTCTGGACGAGCCGACCGCGGCGCTGAACGACAACGACTCCGAGCACCTGCTCGGCCTCATCCGCGAACTGCAGACCCGAGGGATCACCTCGATCATCATCTCGCACAAGCTCGCCGAGATCGCCGAGATCGCCGATCGCACCACGATCCTCCGGGACGGGCAGACGATCGAGACCATCGACATGTCCGGACCCGACGCCACCCAGGACCGGATCATCCGCGGCATGGTGGGCAGGGACCTGTCCCACCGGTTCCCGGAACGCACCCCGCAGATCGGCGAGGAGGTGCTCCGCGTGGAGGACTGGACCGCCTACCACCCCACCCAGGCCGGCCGACTGATGGTGAACTCGGTCAGCCTGAACGTGCGGGCCGGAGAAGTGGTCGGGATCGCCGGCCTGATGGGCGCCGGCCGCACCGAGTTCGCAATGAGCCTGTTCGGGCGCAGCTACGGCCGGGACGTCTCCGGCCGGGTGCTGGTGCACGGTCGGGAGGTCAGCACCGCCACCGTGGCCGATGCGATCCGCGCCGGCATCGCCTACGCCACCGAGGACCGCAAGTACTACGGCCTCAACCTGATCGAAGACATCCGCCGGAACATCTCCTCCGCCGGGCTGCACCAGCTCTCCTCGCGTGGCTGGGTGAACAGCAACGAGGAGCTCAAGGTCGCCGAGGAGTACCGGGCGAGCCTGAACATCAAGACGCCGAACGTGCTCACCCCGGTGGGTCAGCTCTCCGGTGGGAACCAGCAGAAGGTGGTGCTGAGCAAGTGGATCTACACCGATCCGGAGGTGCTCATCCTCGATGAGCCGACCCGCGGGATCGATGTCGGCGCCAAGTACGAGATCTACACGATCGTGAACAGGATGGTGGCCAGCGGGAAGGCAGTGCTGATCATCTCCTCCGAGCTGCCCGAGCTGCTCGGCGTCTGCGACCGGATCTATACCCTCGCCGGCGGCCGGATCACCGGTGAGCTGACCGCTCGCGAGGCCACCCAGGAAGACCTCATGCACCTCATGACCATGGAAAGGGATCTCGTGTCATGACCGGAATCGCCAACGTGTGGGAACTGGCCACACGCAACATGCGCCAGAGCGGGATCGCGGTGGCCTTCGTCGCGATCGTCGTGCTGTTCTCGGTACTGAACTCCAGCTTCCTCTCCCCCGGCAACATCACCAACATCGTCCTGCAGTACTCCTACATCCTCATCCTGGCGATCGGGATGGTGCTGGTGATCATCGGTGGGCACATCGACCTGTCCGTCGGGTCGCTGGTCGCACTGACCGGGGCGGTCGCCGCCGTGGTGGTGATCAAAGGCGGGATGCCCTGGTGGGTCGGTGTGCTCGCCGCGATCGGTGTGGGTCTGCTCGCCGGGGCCTGGCAGGGGTTCTGGGTGGCCTATGTGGGTATCCCGGCGTTCATCGTCACGCTAGCCGGCATGCTGCTCTTCCGCGGGTTGACCTGGGTGGTGCTGGACTCCATCTCGCTGTCCCCGTTCGGCGGCACCTACTACCAGATCGCCAACGGCTTCCAGAACGGTCTGCTCGGCGGGATGGGCTTCGACGTGTTCACCCTGGTGATCTTCGCGATCGCCGTGGCCGGCTACGCGGTGACCCAGTGGCGGTCCCGGATGGCTAAGCTGCGTTACCAGCAGGTGGTGGAGTCGCTGCCGCTGTTCGTGGTCAAGATCGCGATCGTCGGTGTGCTGGTGATGTGGTTCGCCTGGCAGCTGGCACACAGTCGCGGTCTGCCGAACGTGCTGATCCTGTTGGCGATCCTGATCATCGGTTACAGCCTGGTCGCGCAGAAGTCGGTCTTCGGCCGGCACATCTACGCGATCGGCGGGAACCTGCACGCCGCCCAGCTCTCCGGGGTGAAGGTGAAGCGGGTGAACTTCTGGGTGATGGCGAACATGGGCTTCCTGTCCGCGGTGGCCGGGATCGTCTACTCCTCCCGGATGAACGGTGCCCAGCCGGGCGCCGGGAACATGTTCGAGCTGGACGCGATCGCCGCCTGCTTCATCGGCGGCGCCGCGGTCACCGGCGGTGTCGGACGGGTCACCGGCGCGATGATCGGTGGTCTGATCATGGCGGTGATGAGCAACGGGATGCAGCTGATGGGGGTGGACCAGTCCGTGCAGCAGGTGGTCAAGGGTCTGGTGCTGCTGCTGGCCGTCGCCTTCGATGTGTACAACAAGAAGCGCGCCGGCGTCGCGCGCTGAGCGCGGCCCACTCGGGTGGCCCACCGCCGCTGACAGTTAGACTCCAGCCGTGAGCCGCCTGACCGCGGGATCCCAGTCCTCGCTGCGTGAAGCCAATAAGGCGCTGCTCGTCGACACGATCAAGCAGTTCGGTGGGCTCACCCAGGTGGAGCTGGCCGATGCCACCGGGCTGTCCGCCGCCACCGTCTCCACCCTGGTCAAGCAGCTCACCGGCGCAGGAGTGGCCGAGGTCCGCCCGACCTCGCGCAGCGGCCGGCGGGCCCAGCTGGTGACCCTCGCCCGGGCCACCGGCCTGGCTGCCGGAGTGCACGTGGGGCACCGCTCGCTGCGAGTGCTGCTCGGCGACTTCAACCGGGAGATCGTCGCCGAGCGCAGAATGCCGCTCCCGCGGGAGCATCCGATGGACACTGTGCTGGACCGGGTGGCGCTGTTGATCGTGGACATGCTCGAGCTGGTCGCCTCCGGCCTGGACGAGCTGGCCGGGATCGCCATCGGGTTGCCGGCACCGGTGGACGCCTCCACCGGCTCGCTCTCAGTGCGCGGAGTGCTGCGCGGCTGGGAGTCCGAGCACATCGGGGACGTGATGGGCAAGCGGCTCGGCCGCCCGGTGTACGTGGAGAACGATGCGAACCTCGGTGCCCTCGCCGAGCTGACCTTCGGTGCCACCCGCCGGTATGCCGACAGCGTCTACGTGCGCGCGTCGTACGGCACCGGCGCGGGGATCGTCCTCGGTGGGCGGCTGCACCGCGGGTTCGCCGGAACTGCCGGGGAGATCGGCCACGTGCAGGTGGACCCGTTGGGCCAGATCTGCCGGTGCGGCCGGCGCGGCTGCCTGGACACGGTGGTGGGCGCCGAGGCACTGCTCGCCGCGTTGCAGACCAGTCACGGCCCGCTCACCTTGCGCGATGTGATCAGCAGAGCCGTCGACGGCGATCCCGGCTGTGCGCGCGTCCTCACCGATGCGGGTCGCACCATCGGCACGGTGGTGGCCGGGTTGTGCCAGTCGATCAACCCGCAGGCGGTCTGTGTCGGGGGGGAGCTGGCCGACGCGGGTGCGGTATTTCTGGCACCCTTGACCGCGTCGGTGCATGAGCACACTCTGCCCAACCAGGTGGCTCCCGTGGACGTGGTCACCTCCGCGTTGCACGGGGACGAGGTGGTCAAGGGCGCTTTGGTCCACGTACTCGATTCCACAGATGTTTTCGCCCAAGGTGGTGACGGACAATGACGGCCCGTCGGCTGACCAACCCGGCTGCCCAGACCGGTAGCGAACACGATCCGAGAGCTGCCGCCCCGCCGGCGAACGCAGGACCGGCAGATCCGGCGCCACCGCGCCTGCCGGTGCTGGCCGCCGAGGGGATCACCAAACGCTTCGGCGCGGTCGAGGCGCTGCTGGACGTCTCGATGACGGTGCACCGCGGCGAGGTGGTGGGCCTGGTCGGGGACAACGCGGCCGGGAAGTCCACCTTGGCGAAGGTGATCGCCGGGGCGCTGCACCCGGACACGGGGTTGATCGAGATGGCCGGTGAAGCGGTGCAGATCGGTTCCCCGTCGGCAGCGCACAGCCTGGGCATCGCCACGGTGTTCCAGGATCTCGCGCTCTGCGACAACCTGGACGTGACCGCGAACCTGTTCCTCGGCAGGGAGCTGAACAGCACCGGGATGATGAAGGACGGCCTGATGGAGTCCCGCACCCGCTCGGTGCTGCACGATCTGCGGGCGAACATCCCCTCGATCCACACTCCGTTGTTCCAGCTCTCCGCCGGGCAGCGCCAGGCGGTGGCGATCGCCCGCACCCTGATCGGCGCACCACGGCTGGTGGTGCTGGATGAGCCGACCTCCTCGCTGTCCGTGGCCCAGACCGCTGAGGTGCTCACTCACATCGAGCGGCTGCGCGACCTGGGTCTCGGGGTGATCTTCATCAGTCACAACCTCACCGACGTGCGTGCCGTGGCCGACCGGATCGAGGTGCTCCGGCACGGGCGGAACAACGGTTCGTTCGGTCCGCAGGCCGCCCAGAGCGAGCTGATCGCCGCCATCACCGGGGCCACCAGGATCAGCTGAGGAACGGGGTGGGCCTCGGCACCCAGGCCGACGACGGCGCACGCCGGGAGAGCGGAACGGTTCCCGGGGCGGGCGCCTCACCCAGGCGGCGCATCCCGGGGCGAGCGCCTCACCCGGGCGGGCCCCTCTCCGGGGCGCCAGCCCCGCCGCCGAAGCAGGATGATGAGATGATCGGACCATGCGCTTCGTCATCAAGGTCCTGATCAACGGGATCGCCCTGTGGCTGACGTCGCTGTGGGTGAGCGGCATGGACTTCATCGTCGACACCGGCCTGACCGACAGCGCCGCACTGGACACGGTGATCGTGGTCGCCCTGGTGGCCGCGGTCTTCACCCTGGTGAACGCGATCGTGAAGCCGATCGTCAAGGTCGTCTCGTTCCTGTTCTACATCCTCACCCTCGGTCTGTTCTTCCTGGTGGTGAACGCCCTGATGCTGCTGCTCACCAGCTGGATCACCACCTTCACCGACTACGGGCTCCGGGTGGAGGGGTTCTGGACGGCGGTGCTGGCGGCACTGATCATCTCGATCATCTCGCTGATCCTCACCGTGATCCTCCCGGACGGGAAGCGCCGCGACCAGGCCCGATAAGTTCCGGTGCACTGCCGCGACCAGGCGCGGTGAGCCCCCGCCACCCTTGGCGCGGGCCGCTCGTCGACCCGGCAGGGTGGGCCGCCCGTCGACCCGGCTCGGTGGGCCGCCCGTTGACCCGGCTCGGTGGGCGCCGCACGCTCATCCGTCCCGTACTAGCGTGTAGCACTCGGACTGCACCTGGGCATCGTCGCCACGGGTGAGCACCCGCTCGGACTGGGCTCGCCAGGATGCCAGCGCCGGGTCGGCGGAGCGGTCCACCATCGCCCCGGTCCGGGTGTAGGCCGGCATGTCGTGCGACTGGGTCACCGACGTCACCTCGGCATCGGCGGGCAGCCCGGACGCTGCCAGGTCGCGCCGCACCGTCACCCGGCCGCCCTCCACCGGGTTGGGCCTGTTCTCCAGTCCGCTGACCAGGTCGTCGCGATGTTCCACATGCAGCACGGCCACGCCGTCCGGGGTCTGCAGATGTCCGACCGGACCGCCGAAGGTCACTACGGACTGCACATCGTAGGTGTCCCGCACCCGGGGGTCGTCGGCCACAGCCATCGCAATCATCGCCCCCTGGGAGTGCCCGGTGATGAGCACCGGCTCCTCGGGCGCGACCCCGGCTTCGGCAAGGGCCCGCACCACCCCGTTCTGCACGGCGTTCTCCTGCCCGGTGAACACCCGGGTGTTGGTGGCCCAGTCGAACGGGTTCCGGTTCACCAGGGCAGTACCGGCGGCACTGAGCAGGCTGGCGGGGTTGCCGACGTTGATCAGGTCAGCCGCCTCGTCGGTCTGAGTCTGGGTGCCGGGCACATACACCTGCCAGAACACCTGACCGTCAGCACCGGTGACCCGGTCCAGGCGGATCGTGCCCTCCGGCACCCGGGTGCCTCCGTAGAGGTCCGCGATCCCGGTGCTCAGGTCCTGCACGCCGGCCGCACCGTGAGTGTTCACCGGCGGACCGGCCGCCGAGCAGTCCGGTGGATCCTGACGGTGCACCGCCACCCCGGTGGGGCTGGGCCGGCCCGGGGCGAGGAGGAAGCCGGTGCTGAGCGCGGCGCTGGCGAGCGTGGCGACCAGCTGGGTGCGCTCCTCGGCCAGTGGCGCCCAGTCCGGGTACAGGTGTCCACCGGTGGCCAACCAGGACAGCTCCTCCAACAGGTATCCGAACTGTGGATCGCTCGGCGTGGTCTGTCCGCGGGCCGCAGTCATCACCTGCGCTCCCGGGTACAGCGCCAGTGCCCGGAGCGCCGAGAAGGGCGCTAGGGCCAGGGCGCCCACCAGTCCTGTCGCCGGCGGGCGGGGCAGCTCGAACACGAAGGCCCGTTCGGCAGCGGACTCAGCCTCGGCGTAGGCCTCGGCAGCGATCCGCAGCGAGTTGGACAGGTCTCGGGCCTGACGGATGGTGCCGAGCAGCTCCAGCTCGCCGAGGTGACACTGGGACTGCGCCTGCCGGCCGCTGCCCGGTGCCCACGGGGTGGAGCCCGCCAACGCGGCCCGGGCATGCTGCACCTGCCGGGCCGCCTCGGTGAGCGAGTCGGCGATCGCGGCCAGCTTGTGGGCCAGACCGTGCAGTTCGGGCGGATCGGCGTCGATCGCTGACCCGAGCACCTCGAGCTGACTCTGCCCGTGCCCGATCGGCCCGTCCGGGACCGGGGCGATCCCGCCGTTCACCGGGGCACCGGGTGTCCGCCGAGCAGCGCCAGCCGGATGTGCTCCAGCTCGGCGGAGTGCTGCTGCGCTGCGGCACAGGCCGCGTCGATCTGGGCGGCTGCCTGGCGGGTGCTGAGCACCAGCTGCTGCAGCCGTTGGCGGTAGCGCTGCGCCGACGGTGACTGCCAGTGCTGCGGTGACTGGTTCACGACAGCACTCGCGCAGGCCCGGACACTGTCGGCCGCCGCGACCAGATCGGGTACCCCCACCCCCGCACTCGGCATCGCCGGTGGTACACCATGCATCGTCATCCTCCTCCTGGATCGGTACGCACGTCACGCTAGGCAGCCGGGTCCGGGCCGCGCGGCGACCGGAGGGGCCCGTTGTGGACAACGTGGCAAGAAGCTCGCCGCCACACCCAGCAGCGCTGCGCGTCGTCACGCCCGCACCGCGCTGGCCCGGCGCTCTGGGATGATGGAGCCATGGAGCATGCCGTGTCCCTGGCCACCCTCAGCCCACCGATCGCCCTCGGCCCGTTGGACGGCCGCTACCGGAGGGCGGTGGCACCGCTGGTGGACCACCTCTCCGAGGCCGCACTGAACCGCGCCCGGCTGCACGTGGAGGTGGAGTGGCTGATCCACCTCACCAGCGAGCGGGTGCTCCCCGGTGCGCCGGAGCTGTCCGAGGCGGATATCGCCTACCTGCGCGAGGTCGTGACCACCTTCGGCGCGGACGAGATCGCCGAGCTCGCCGCGATCGAGGCGGAGACACTGCACGACGTCAAGGCCGTGGAGTACTTCCTCAAGCGCCGCCTCACCGCCGCCGCGCAGGTGCTCGGCCCGGACACGGCGCTCCCGCAGGTGGGTGAGATCGTGCACATCTTCTGCACCAGCGAGGACATCAACAACCTGAGCTACGCACTCACGGTGCGCGACGCCGTCGGGCAGGTGTGGCTCCCCGCGGCCACTGCGGTGGCCGACGCGGTGGCCGACCTCGCCCGCGAGCACGCCGCCGTGCCCATGCTGGCGCGTACCCACGGCCAGCCGGCCACCCCGGTGACCCTCGGCAAGGAGCTGGCCGTGCTCGCGCACCGGCTGCGCCGGCAGCTGCGCCGGATCGCCGGGGCCGAGTACCTCGGCAAGATCAACGGCGCCACCGGTACCTACGGGGCACACAGCATCTCCGTGCCGGGCGCCGACTGGCAGCAGGTGGCGCGCTCGTTCGTGGAGCACCTGGGGCTGACCTGGAACCCGCTCACCACCCAGATCGAGAGCCACGACTGGCAGGCGGAGGTGTACGCGGACATCGCCCGGTTCAACCGTGTGCTGCACAACCTGGCCACCGACGTGTGGACCTACATCTCGCTGGGCTACTTCACCCAGCGGCTGTCCGCCCAGGGCTCCACCGGCTCCTCCACGATGCCGCACAAGGTGAACCCGATCCGGTTCGAGAACGCGGAGGCGAACCTGGAGGTCTCCTGCGCGCTGCTGGACACCCTGGCCGCCACGCTGGTTACCTCCCGGTTGCAGCGGGACCTCACCGACTCCACCACCCAGCGCAACATCGGGGTGGCGCTCGGACACTCGCTGCTCGCGCTGGACAACGTGCGCCGTGGGCTGGCCGGACTGGACGTGGACGCCGCAGCGATGGCCCGGGACCTGGACGCGAACTGGGAGGTGCTCGGCGAAGCGGTGCAATCAGCGATGCGGGCCGCCGGGATCGCCGGGGCGACCGGGATGGCGGACCCGTACGAACGCCTCAAGGAGCTCACCCGGGGACGGCGGGTGGACGGGCCCGCGATGCGGGAGTTCATCTCCGGACTCGGGCTGCCCGAGGAGGTGGCCACCCGGCTGCTCGAGCTCACCCCGGCCGACTACGTGGGTCTGGCCCCGGACCTGGTGCACCACCTGGATTAAACCGGACCGGTATGCGGTTCCACCCCTGCACGCCGATCCGAGTACCGGATGAAAAGCGCTGAGTACCGACGTTTCGGGCCTCAGTGGCACACCCGGTCCTCAGGCACCTGTCGGGGCCGGTGGTGCCGGTCTCGGGGTGGCACGCATGCCCACGGCGACGGCGGATATCACCTGGCCGCACGCCGTCGACCTTCTCTAGGCTGGAGCCGCTATGCAGGACTTTCCCCCGGAGGTCCCCGCGTACCCGACTTCCTCGGTGGCGACCGAGACCTCCGGGGTCCGCGGGCGTGACCGCCGCTTCCCGGACACGCGCTCCCCTGCGCGGTTTCTGCTGTGGCTGCTGGGCCGCCAGCGGGACGTGCTGCTGGCCGTGTTCGGCACCGGCGTGCTGGTGTTCCTGCCCGGTGCGCTCGGCCCCTACCTGGTGGGCCGAGCCGTGGACGACGGCATCACTGCCGGGGAGATCTCCGGTCTGCTCACCTGGTCGCTGATCCTGCTCGGGGTGATCGCCGTCGGTGCCGGGGTGGGCGTGGCGATGCACACGTTCGCCGTGCACGGCTGGCTGTTGGCGCAGTACCGCACGATCAAGCTGGTCACCCGCAAGTCCACGCAGATGGGCCACGTGCTCGGCCAGCGCCTGCCCACCGGGGAGATCCTCTCGGTGGCGTCGGGGGACTCCACCAAGTACGGCGCACTCACCGAGGTGGCCGGCCGGGCCGGTGCGGCGTTCCTCGCCTACCTGGTGGTGGTCGGCCTGGTGCTGCACACCTCGGTTCCGCTCGGCCTGCTCACCCTGGTGGCCGCCCCGGTGCTGGTGTTCGTGGCGACGCCACTGCTCCGCCCGCTGCAACGCCGCCAGGCCGTAGAGCGCAGCCGAACCTCCGACCTGACCTCACTGGCCACCGATATCGTCGCCGGGCTACGGATCCTGCGCGGGATCGGCGGCGAGCGCACCTTCGGCGCCAACTACGCGGCCCAGTCCCAGCGGGTGCGCAGCGCCGGCGTGGCCGCCGGGATCTGGCAGGGCGCTGTGGACGCGATCGGTGTGCTGTTCACCGGGATCTTCCTGGTGCTGCTGACCTGGTTGGGCGCCCGGCAGGTGCTGGCCGGCGAGCTCAGCATCGGGCAGCTGATCTCCTTCTTCGGCTTCGCCACCTTCATGGTGGTGCCGATCTACACCTTCTTCGAGCTGGCGCAGAAGTGGGTACAGGCACTGGTCTCGGCCCGCAAGACGATCGCGCTGCTGGAGATCGAACCGCCGTGGCGCGAGCCCGCCGCCCCTCTCGACCTGCCCCGCGGTGGCCTGATCGAGGACGAGGTCTCCGGCGCCCAGTTCCGCCCCGGCGAGCTGACCGTGGTGGTCTCCGCCCTCCCGGACGACTCGGCGGCACTGGCCGACCGGATCGGCCGGTACCTGCCGGTGGCGGCGGAGCCGGTAGCGGTCGAGACCGAGGAGCTCAAGGGCCGGGCCGCCCGCCGGGCGCGGACCGAGCGGGCCGCCATGCGCCGCCGGCAGGCGGAGCTGGACCGGGAGCGCGCCGATGCTCGCTGGGGCGTGACCGTGGGCGGCGTGGACCTCTCCGAGGTGCCGCTGGAGCAGGTGCGCGAGCAGATCCTGGTCTCGGACGCCGCCTCGATGGTCTTCGGCGGCACGCTGCAGCAGGCGTTGGATCCGCACGGCCGGTTGAGCCGCGCCGAGGCGGAGCGTGCGATGTACGTGGCCTCGGCCGAGGACGTCTACGAGGCGTTGCCGGGCGGTTGGCAGGGTGAGCTGGACGAACGCGGCCGCGGCCTCTCCGGCGGTCAGCGGCAGCGCCTGGTCCTGGCCCGGGCCGTGGGCGCGGACCCCGAGGTGCTGGTGCTGATCGAACCGACTTCGGCCGTGGACGCCCACACCGAGGCCCGCATCGCCGCGCGGCTGGCCGCCCACCGGCGCGGGCGCACCACGGTGATCACCAGCGTCTCCCCGTTGCTGCTGCACCACGCCGACCGAGTGGTGTTCCTCGCCGAGGGACGGGCGGTGGCCGCAGGCACCCACCACGAGCTGGTGGCCCGCGATCCAGCCTATCGCCAGGTGGTGGTACGCAGCATGGACGACGGCGCAGCTCGCCCGGGTGCAGGCGTTTCCCGGGGCGTAGGGGTTGCGCAGGATCGCCAGGGGAGCGCAGATGACCTCGGCTGACACGATCGAACAGATTCCCCCGGGCGAGGAGCTGCTGCCCGGCTCGGCGCAGACCTGGCAGGAGAGCGCCTCGCCGCCACCGATCCCGGAAACGCTGCGCCGCCCCCACACCGGTGGGCCCGGGCAGCGGCTGCGCGCGTGGCGGCGCCGGCACCTGCTGCGCGAACAGCGGGCCCGGGATGAGTACCAGGCGTCCCGCAACCCCGAGCGCGGCCTGCCGGTTGCCGGTGCCCGGGCCGCCTGGGACTTCGTCAAGACGCTGATGGCCAAACGCCGCACGCTGGTGGTCGGCGTGCTGGTACTGCATGCTCTGGCCGCGATCGCCGGGCTGGTGGTGCCCCGGGTGCTCGGCCACCTGGTGGATGTCGCCTCCACCCAGGGTGTGCTGGTCACCACTTTGAACGCGCTCGCCCTGACGGTCGCCGGGGTGGTGCTCCTGCAGTCGCTGCTGACCTTCGCGGCCCGGTGCAGTGCCGCCGTGTTCGGCCAGGACCTGCTCGCCGAGGCCCGTGAGTTCGTGGTGCACACTGTGCTCGGCCTGCCGTTGGGCACAGTGGAGCGTGCCTCCACCGGTGATCTGGTCACCCGGGTGACCCGGGACGTCTCCGCAATGAGCGAGAGCGTCCGCTGGGCATTGCCGCAGGCGGTGATCGCCGCTGTCACCGCGGTGCTGACCGTGGTGGCGATGGTGCTGAACTCCCCGCTGCTGGCCGCGCCACTGCTGCTCAGTGTGCCGGCGCTGGTGATCGCGGTCTCCCGCTACCTGAAGCGCGCGCCGAGCGGGTACATCACCGAGGGTGCGAGCTACTCGACGATCAACACCACGCTCACCGAGACCGTGGAGGGTGCCCGCACCGTGGAGGCGCTCGGGCTGCAGCGGCGGCGCACCCGGGCCGGTGAGGATGATGTGGAGGTGTCCGCGCAGGCGGAGCGGTACACGATCTCCATCCGGAACCTGCTCTTCTCCGTGATCGACCTCGCCTACCAAGCCCCGTTGGTGACCACCCTGCTGCTCGGCGGTATCGGGTACATGAACGGCTGGGTGACGCTGGGGCAGATCACCGCCGCCACGTTGTACATCCAGGCGGTGGTGGAACCGCTGGACCGGTTGGTCTACTCCCTGGACGAGCTCCAGGTCGGCGCCGCCTCCACCACCCGTCTGCTCGGGATCGCTGCTGTTCCTGCGGACCGGCAGCCAGGTGCGGACCTGCCCGGCGATGTACACCTGGAAGGTAGGGACCTGCGCTTCGCCTACCGCACCGGCCAGGACGTGCTGCACGGGGTCAGCATCGATCTGCGGCCCGGTGAACGGCTCGCGATCGTCGGCCCGAGCGGCTCGGGGAAGTCCACTCTGGGGCGCCTGCTCGCCGGGGTCAACGGGCCCCGCACCGGCTCGGTCACCGTGGGGGCGGTGGAGCTGACCGCGCTCCCCCTGGACGTGCTGCGCACGGAGGTGGCCCTGGTGACCCAGGAGCACCATGTGTTCGTGGGCAGCATCCGGGACAACATCGTGCTCGCTCGGGAGGACTCCCCGGCCGAGGTGGTGATCGAGGCACTGCAGGCCACCGGTGCGTGGGCATGGGTGAAGGAGCTCCCCGAGGGGCTGGACACTCTGGTCGGCTCCGGAAAGCTCGCCCTCACCCCGGCGCAGTCCCAGCAGATCGCGCTCACCCGGTTGATCGTGGCCGATCCGCACACCCTGGTGCTGGACGAGGCGACCTCGCTGATCGATCCGCGTACGGCACGCACGCTGGAGTCCTCGATGGCCCGGCTGCTGGAGGGCCGAGCCGTGGTGGCGATCGCGCACCGGCTGCACACCGCCCACGACGCCGACCGGATCGCCGTGGTGATCGACGGCCGGATCGCCGAGCTCGGCAGCCATGAGGAGCTGGTGGCCGCCGACGGTGAGTACGCGGCCCTGTGGCGTGCCTGGACCAGCTGAACCGACACTCATATTTTGAAAGCACTTTACCGCGAAGCGGAAAATGTCTAGACTCCCCGGGATCGATCAGCACTGAGCCCGTGCAAGGGAGCACCATGACTACGGATACGTCCAGGCCCGTCGCCGACCCCACCGAACCGTCGGCACCGAAGCGGCGCGGCCTCCTCGACCGCTACTTCGGCATCTCCGCCGCCGGTTCCACGCTCCCCCGCGAGATTCGCGCCGGCCTGACCACGTTCCTGGCGATGAGCTACATCGTGTTCGTGAACCCGGACGTGCTCAGCAACGCGATCGTGATCCCGGGGGTGGACAACGTGTTCACCCAGCTGATCATGACTACCTGTCTGGCCGCAGCGATCGGCTCGCTGGTGATGGGCCTGATCGCTCGCTACCCGTTCGCCCAGGCACCCGGGATGGGCCTGAACGCGTTCTTCGCCTTCACCGTGGTGATCGGGATGGGCTACAGCTGGGAGTCCGCCCTGGCAGCGGTGTTCATCTCTGGGGTGCTGTTCGTGGTGCTCAGCGTGGTGGGTGCTCGGCGCGCGATCGTGCAGGCACTGCCACTCACCCTGAAGCTGGCGATCACCGCTGGGATCGGCGCCTTCCTCGCCTTCCTCGGGATGAAGAACGCCGAGATCATCGTCGCCGACGAGGCGACCTTCCTGGCGCTGGGAGACATGCGTTCGGCACCGGTGTGGCTGGCCCTGCTCGGGCTGATGCTCACCGCTGTGCTGATGAAGCTCAAGGTCACCGGTGCGATCCTCTGGGGCATCCTTGCCGCCACCGCGGTGGCGATCCTCACCGGCGCCGCGGTGTACACCGGTGAGGAGGGACTGGTCCCGTTCCAGGGCTTCGGCGATGGCGTGCTCGGACTGCCGATGTGGCCTTCCGACCTGGCCTTCCAGCTCGACTTCGCCGGCCTGATGAACGGCGAGAGCCTGATCGTCGGGATGGTCACCGTGGTGCTGACGTTCTTCGTGGTGGACTTCTTCGACGCGACCGGAACGCTCACCGGTCTGGCCCAGCGCGCCGGATACCTCGATGAGCACGGCAACATGCCCCGCGCCAAGACGGTGTTCTCGATGGACGGCCTGGCCGCGATCACCGGCGCACTGCTCGGCACCTCCACCACGACGGCGTACGTGGAGTCGGCCGCCGGGGTGGAGGAGGGTGGCCGTACCGGAATGACGGCGGTCACCACCGGTGGACTGTTCCTGGCCGCGATGTTCTTCTGGCCGCTGATCGGCGCCGTTCCCAGCGCCGCCACCGCTCCGGCACTGATCCTCGTCGGCGCCCTGATGATGGGCGGGGTGAAGGACGTGGCGTGGGGCGACATCGGCGAGTCGCTGCCGGCGTTCCTGACCGTGGTGGCGATGCCGTTCACCTTCTCCATCGCGAACGGCGTCTCCCTGGGCATCATCAGCTACGCGGTGATCAAGCTGTTCAGCGGGAAGGCGAAGCAGGCCAGCTGGCTGCTCTACCTCCTCGCCGCCCTGCTGCTGGCCCGCTATATCTGGCTGTCCTGACCGAGGCCGGGCCGGAACCTCGGCCAAGCCCGATCGGGGCGTCAGGCTCCTCGCCGGCTCTTGCGCGCCGCTGCGGGCATCGGCTTTGATGACCTCGAGCAGAGGAGCCCCGATGGCCAGGAAGCCGTTCGTCCCCCCTCGTCCGATCGTGCGGGCCGCCTGGCGGGTCCACCGTGCGATCGCCCGCCGCGGACCGGGCCGCGGCCTGTGGCGGCCGGGCCAGCGCAACGCCTGGGGGGCGTTGCAGCTCACCACCCGCGGGCGGCTCTCCGGCCAGCAGCGCGTAGTGATCGTGGCCTATCTGCTCGACGGCGACCGGCTGCACACGCTGGCGATGAACGGGTGGGGCGAGGGTCATCCGGCCTGGTGGCAGAACCTGCAGGCCGATCCCCACGCGGAGGTGATGCTCCCCGACGGTTCCAGCCTCGCTGTGCACGCCCATCGCGCCGAGGGTGCCGAGCATGAGCGGCTGTGGGCCCGGTGGGTGGAGATCAATCCGGGGATGGACCGGCTCGCGGCCGAGCGGCACACCCCCACCGAGGTGGTCGTGCTCGACCCGGTGTGAAGTTCAGACCTGGTCGAGCCGCTGCAGCAGGGCTCCCTCACGCAGCGCCCACGGGCAGATCTCCACGATCGGCACCTGCAGGGCGCGCAGGGTGGCCAGCGCCACGACGGCGCCGGCCACGATCTGGTAGGTGCGCTCAGCGGTGATCCCGGGAAGCTCCATCCGCTGCTCGGCCGGGATCTTCGCCAGCCGCGGCACCCAGTCGGCGAGCAGCGAGGTGCTCATCTGCCAGCGTTCACCCGGGCCGATGCCGTCCACGCTCATCCCGGCCAACCGGGCCAGGGACCGGAATGTCTTCGAGGTGGCCACCACATGGTCCGGCGCCGGGCAGGCCTGCACCTGCTGCACCAGCGGCTCCAGCGCGGTCTGCACGTGCTCGCGCAGCGCCGCCAGCTCCTCGGCAGCCGGTGGGTCGTGCGGGAGGAAGGCGCGGGTGAGCCGGCCGGCGCCGAGCGGCACGGAGACGGCGACCTCGGGCACCTCGTCCACCCCGGTGGCGACCTCGAGCGACCCACCGCCGACGTCCAGCACCAGCAACCGGCCCGCACCCCAGCCGTACCACCGCCGGGCCGCGAGGTAGGTCAGCTCTGCCTCCTGAGGACCGCTGAGGACCTGCAGCTCGCCGTCGATGCGGGCGTCGATCTCGGCCAGGATCTCGCCGCCGTTGGCCGCCTCCCGGATCGCTGACGTGACCATCACCAGCGTCTCGTCCACGGCCCGCGCCCGCGCCAGCTCCAGCAGCTTGTCCACTGACTCCAGCAGCAGGCACCGACCCTCGTCGCTGATCACGTCCTCCGCAGTGAGATAGCGCATCAGCCGCATCGTGAACCGCTCGTCCACCTGGGGTTCTGGTCGGGCACCGCGTTGCACGTCGAAGACGAGCAGGTGCACAGTGTTCGAGCCGATGTCCAGGACTGCGAGTCGCACGGCGGTCAGCCTACCCAGGCGGCTGGCCCGCACTGATGGCGCCGGCCCAGCGTGGCGTCACCGGTCAACGGCGATCCGGTGCGCGGCGATGTAAGCCCGCTACCGGATGGTGCGGCAGAGCACTACCGGTTCTGCCTACCGATCAGCTCGAAGCGCTGTAGTGCTGCTCCGGGTGAACACCGACCGGGTGCGTGGCCGGAGCAGGGCGAGCTGCGCCGTCGCCGGTAGCACGGACCCGGCGCAGCACCAGCGCGGCCGCCACGGCGCCGAGCACCCCCAGACCCAGCAGCACCGGCCCGGCCGGCAGGCCGGCGATCACACGCATCCGGGTCACCTGAACCACCTGCTGGTAGTCCGCGGCCTGCGGAGCGCTGGCGAAGGTGAAGTCGGAGGTGATCTGCTCGGCGGGATCGTCGAACACATGGTCGATCACCGTCAGGTAGTCGCCGCCGGCGGCCAGCTGGTCCCACGTGGGACTTCGCTGCAGCTGCTCGTCGACCGGCCCGGCGTAGCGCAGCTCACTGGGGGCAGCCGCTGCGGTGGGGTCGCTGTGTTGCACCTGGCCGTCGGCAAGCACGTAAGTGGCCACGTACTGGGTCACCTCGGCGGCGGCCGAGATCCGCATCGGATAGATCAGTGAGCTGGAGGGGAAGGTGAGGTGCACCGGCTGCACCGCACCGGACAACGTGCCCGCTTCGGCAACCATCCGGATCGCCACGAAGTACCAGCCCTCGGTGACGTAGGGCGTGAGCGCATCGGCGAGCGCATCGTCCATCACGTACTCGTGCTGGCGCAGCCAGTCGGTGAGTCCGTCCGCGTCGGTGGCGGAGAGGACCGTGGCCTCCAACGGACCCAGCGGCACGGTCTCGACGACCTGTACACCCTCGCTCGACTCGGTGCCCTCGTCGCCCCCTGCCGCGGCGTCCTCCGCCGACTCCGGCCACCAGGTGTAGCTGACGTCCTCGCGCGGTGCGGCCATCTCGGCCAGATCATCGAAGAATGCAGCGTCGGCCAGCTGCACCTCGGGCTGCGTGGGGGTCGGCATGATCACCGCGGCGTCGTCGGCGTCGGTGGTCATGTCCAGCTGCATCACGATGTCTTCGGCGCTGCCGTCCCAGCCGAGGGCGGCGACCTCCCGGTCTACGGTGACGTCTTCGCCCTCGGGGAAGACCGCACCGCCGCACGCGCAGGCCTGCGCCGGGTTCGCGACGAGCACGCCGCCGAGGGCCAGCGCAATGACCGAACCCGCCAGCGCGAGGGCGCGCCGCAGTCGCCGAAACTCTCCCATGGCGCCACCGTATGTGAGCGTGGGGCGCGAAACCGGACTTGATATCGGATCGATACCGGGCAGCGGTAGATCGTAATCATTCCGTTGTCCCGCGTGCACAACACCCACACAGTCATACCCGCTGGGGGTATACTCTGGAGGGACTGGATGTCACCGAGGAGGATCGATGACCGCACCCGACGTGCTCGAGAACCAGCCGCCGCACGGCTACAGCCCGGAGAAGGACGCCTACCTGAAACGGATGCGCCGGATCGAGGGGCAGGTACGAGGGATCGCCCGGATGGTCGACGAGGATGTCTACTGCATCGACGTTCTCACCCAGATCTCCGCCGTCACCAAGGCACTGCAGGCAGTGGGCCTCGGACTGCTCGAGGACCACCTCAGCCACTGCGTGGTCGATGCGGCACGAACCTCCCCCGAGGCTGGCGAGGAGAAGGTGAAGGAGGCCTCGGCCGCCATCGCCCGACTGGTTCGGTCCTGACCGCCCGAGAAACAACGATCGAGGAGAACCCTGTGACCACGACTGTGATCGACGTCGAAGGCATGACCTGCGGCAACTGCGTCAACCACGTGACCGAGGAGCTGGCCGAACTGGACGGCGTCAGCGCCGTGACCGTGGACCTGAACGCCGGCGGCGTCTCGCCGGTGACCGTCACCTCGACGGCCGCGCTGGACGAGGCGGCGCTGCGCGGGGCGGTGGACGAGGCCGGGTACTCGGTCGCCGCGATCCGCTGACGGCGCACCTCACCCGGCGAGGACCGGCCTGCGGGCAGAATCGGCCCGCCGGACAGCCCGATGCCCCGGGCGCCTGTGCGGCGCCCGGGGCATCGGTGTCACTGCTGACGATCAGGCTGCCGCGGTGTCCACACCGCTCTCGACGGCGCTCTGGCCCTGGTCGGTGACACTCACGGTGGCATTCTCACCGGCCTGCACCGCGATCTTGCGCGGCTTGGCCGCTTCTGCGACGGGGATGCGCAGGGTGAGCACGCCGTGGGCGTAGGACGCGGTGATCGCATCCACGTCTAGCCCGTCGTTCAGGGTGAGCTGGCGGCGGTAGCCACCGGCGGGCCGCTCCTGGGCGAGCCAGCGACCGCTCTCGGGTCGGTCGATGGTGCGCTCGGCCTGGATGGTCAGCAGGTTGCCGTCCACGTCCAGGTCGATGCTTTCCGGGGCGACGCCGGGAAGGTCGATGTCCACGACGAATTCGTCCTCGGCGCGGTACAGGTCCATCGGCATCCAGCGCGGGCCGCGGCTGCCGGGGGCGTAGGCCCCGGTCAGTCGGTTCAGCTCGCGGAACGGGTCAAAGGTCAGAGCCATGGGAACTCCTCAGGTCGGTTCTGGAT
>DXBY01000138.1 GCA_019116305.1 Candidatus Ruania gallistercoris
AGTCGGGTCCGCGAACGTTCCCATCTGCGGCGCGAACACCCGCTCTCGCCGCGCACGAGAACGTTCGCGGATCGGGTGAGAGCTGGCGTGCAACGATCGGGTGGGTGGCGACACAGACACGATGAGGCCTGCGCTCGACCTGTCCCGGGGAGGTAGTGATGTCCGACGCCGAGGAGGCCGGTGCATCGCGTCATCCTGCCCGCGCAGGCGGAGGGCTGCGGGAGCGTGCCTGGTTCGACGACCTCTTCGCCACCCATGTGGACGCCGTGCACCGGTACTTCCAGCGCCGCGGGGCCGGGCCGGACGCCGAAGACCTCTGCGCCGATGTCTTCGCCACCGCTTGGCGCCGGCGCGCCGACCTGCCCGAGGAGCACGAGCTGGCCTGGCTGTACCGGACCGCCGGCTATCTGTTGGCGAACTTCCGGCGCAAGGGCCGCGCCGAACCCGTCGAGCACCTGCCCGAGGATCCGGGCGGTCAATACGCTCCCGACCCGGCCGACCTCGCGGTCGCCGATGCGACGCTGCAGCAGGTGCTCTCCCAGCTCAGCGCGAAGGACCGCCAGGTGCTGTTGCTGCACGCCTGGGAGGGGCTCGACGGCGAAGGGCTGGGGCACGCTCTCGGCCTCACCCGGGGTGGGGCGGCCGCCGCGCTCTCCCGCGCCCGGTCCCGGCTGCGCCAGGCCTGGCAGGAGCAGGCGGGATAAGCCGCCGCCACCGCTCGGGTGGCGGCGACCCGCTCGAGAGCGCCGCTGGTGCCGGGGGGCGGCCTACCGCGGTCGGACCGGCTGACCGGTGCGGGCCGAGGCATAGGCCGCCTCGATGAATGCCACTGCTGCGCGTGCCTCATGGGAGCGCACCAGCGGTGCGGTGCCAGTGCTGACGGCGGTGACGAAGTCGGTCAGCTGGGCGAGCTGCTGGTCCACCGGTTCGAACTCCGGGATCTCCGCCTCGTCCCGGGTGACCAGGTGAGTGAACTTCTCCGAGAGGGTCACCGCGGCACCGCCGTCCCCCATCACCGCCACCCGCAGCGGCAGGTTGCCGTACGCGGTGGTGGTGGCCAGGAAGGTGAGCATGGCGCCGCTGGTGAACCGAGCAGTGATCGTGATGGTGTCCTCCACCTCGATCCGCTCGTGCGCGAGCAGGCCGCTGTGCGCGTACACCTCCTCGACGTCGCCGAGCAGCCACAGGGCCAGGTCCACCAGGTGCACACCCTGGTTCATCAGCGCGCCGCCGCCGTCCAGGGCCCAGGTGCCGCGCCAGGCACCGGAGTCGTAGTACTCCTGGGTGCGCCAGAGCGCGATCTCGATGCTCGCGGCGGTGGGCCGGCCCAGCTTCCCGGACCTGATCGCCTCGTGCAGGAACTGGTTCTCCGGGGCGAACCGTCGCTGGCTCACCACGGAGACCGTCTTTCCGGAGGCCTGCTCGGCGGCGATGATCCGGTCCGCAGCGTCCACCGTGACATCGATCGGCTTCTCCAGCAGCACGTGCTTGCCTGCTTCCAAGGCCGCGATGGTGACATCGGCATGCAGACCGGAGGGGATCGCGATGATCACCGCGTCCACATCCTCGCGGGCCAACAGGTCGGCGACCGACGGTGCCACCGGGGCACCGAGATCGGCTCCGACCGCCTCGGCCGCCTCGGCGCTCGCGTCGGTGATCGCGACGAGCTGGGCGGGGGAGGCCTCGGACTGCAGACGCTTGATGTGCGCCTTGCCGACGACTCCCACGCCGATCACTGCGAGGCGAAGGCGGTCGGTGGGTGCTTGTGCTGTGGCGGTGGTCGCCGGGGCTGGTGTGGTCACGAGAGCTCCTTTGCGTTGTCCAGGGCATCGACGATGGCACTGAGGATCACGATCGGGCTGAGCAGCTCGGCGGCGCTCATCGGGGAGCGGCCGGCCGAGATCGACTCGACGAACCGTGCCACGGATGGGGCGTTGTAGTCCGGTCCGAGCACCAGTTCCCGGGCGGTGACGGCGTCGGTGCGGGTGGCGACGGCGTAGAACGGTACCCGCTGACCGTCACCCGGGACCACGAAGGTGAAGGACAGCTCCACCCCGGCGATCCGGGTGAGGGCCACGGTGGTGTCGCCGTGTCGGGAGACGTGCACCTGGACCGAGCCCGGCTCGACGGTCGGGTTGCCCAGGATCTCCAGGGCGGCTTCGACGTGATGGATGCCGTAGAAGAACAGACCCGAGTACGGGCTGTCCGGATCCGCCGGGCCGATCACGCTGAGCTGGCGCAGGGAGTCGGTGCCCCCCTCGCTGAGCTCAGGGATCTGCGGGAGAAAACGCAGCGCCGAGGCGGAGAGCAGCACCGAGCCGGACTCCTGGCCCGCGGCGATGATCGCCTGGGCATCCGCCACGCTGGTGGCCAGAGGCTTGTCCACCAGCACCGGCATCCCGGCGCGGAGGAGGGGTTCGGCCTGTTCGCGGTGCCGGGCGCCGTCCCGGGTGGAGATGATGGCGGCGTCGACCTTGCCGAGGAGATCCTCCGGCGTATCCACGATGTCCAGCTCGCCGGCAGCGAGCTTCTCGTTGCGCTCGGAGACGCCGCCGGCCAGTGCTGCAGCACGGTAACCAGGGTGGCGGGCCTCGGCGTTGAGGAACCGGATGAAGTGGTCGGTGTGCGAGTTTTCCGTGCCGATGAAGCCGATGCTTGTCACGGGGGAGCGATCCAATCACGATCGGGGGTGAGTAGAACTAGCCTGGCTTGCAATCGGTTGCACGTCAACCCCAGGCAGAGGTGTGGCGCCCCACCTGGAGGCAGGGCGCCACACTCACGCGCTCACAGGTCTCGGCACTGACCGGACTGGGGTCCTCGCACCGTGTTCGGACTACCGAGGTCCAGCGGCGCGGGATCGTTGCCCGAGCAGCTGAGCGGGCCACGGATCTCGTTGTCGGACAGCACGGTCGATCCGGTGGTGCCGGTGATGGTCACCGGTCCGTGGATGCTCGAGCCGACGAGCTCCACAGTGGCCGCACCCGTGCTGCGCAGCGGGCCGCGCAGCTCCGCTCCGTCGACGATCAGCGAGCCTGCGGTCTGCACCGTGATCGGACCGCTGACGGTGCCGCCCTCGATGCAGGTCGTACCCTCGCTCACGGTCAGCGGCCCGGCGTGCCCGCTATCGATCGTGTCGGTGCAGCTGGGCGCCGCGCCGGTCACCGTGATCTCGAACAGGTTCGTCTCGTCCAGAGCGTAGATCGTGCCGTCCGCCGCGATGTCCATCCGCTTGTAGGCGGTGTCGGCAGCCAGGACCTCGTGCTCCTTCGTCTCCGGGTCGAAGGCGAAGATGCTGCCACCGGCGATGCCGTACAGCAGCCCGTCGGCAGGGTTGCGCTGCACAGTGCTGCCCAGACCCCACGGGGAGGCGCTGTGCTCGGTGCCCAGATCGTAGGTGTTGGCCACCTCCTGGGTGGTGGTGTCGAACTCGAACAGGTCGCCACTGTTGGTCACGCCCCAGATCGTGTCGTCGATCGGGACGAGCCCGGCCACCACGTCGTTACCTTCCACCGGGACGACGGCGTTGGTCACCGTGCCCTGCTCCGGGTCGAAGGTCACCAGGTGGGCATCCAACGGGCTGTTGTCGCTGGAAAGACCACCGCGGATGGACGTCCCGGCGTAGATGAGGTCGTCGTTGCCGTAGGCGACCGAGGTCGTGCTCTGCGCCTCGACGAGGTCGCGGTAGGTGGTGCCGCTGTCGGTCATATCGGTGAGGGTGAGTCCGCCGCCCTGCACGCCGTAGTCGGCCACTGTGGCGATCGCGACCTGGTCACCGTCGGTGGCCATCTGGATCACCCGGTCCTGCTGCTCGCCGATCAGCTGGAACTGCTCGGAAGGGTTGGTGTCCCAGTCCCACTCGGCGAACGGATCGCCCTGGTGGATCACGGCGTTGCCGTAGCTGCCGATGAGGAGCTGATCGTCGAAGGTGAGCCAGGAGTCGGCTTGGCTCGGGCCGCTGATCTGCTCGATCTCCTCGGTCGCCGGGTCGAACCGGCTCAGCACCTGTGGGCTGAGGTAGATGCCCATGTACACCTGCTCGTCCGGGCCGACGTGGATCGAGTGCGCGGTCAGCGCGGAACCGGTCACCTGGCTCTCGAAGAACTCGTGCTCGCCGGTGGCCGGGTCGAAGTTCCAGAACGAGCCGTCGCGGTTCAGGCCGAGCACGAGGTGCTCCGACCCGTCGCCGGTGCTGACCAGGCCCAAGGTGCGGTGGGTACCCGTGTCCTCGAGATCGGTGTCGATCCACCCGGTGGCGCTGACCGAGCAGTCGGTGGAGTCGAACTCCCAGATCTCATCGTTGGCCTTGTAGTAGAAGCGGCCGTCCTCAGTGGCTTCGCTATAGGGGTTGTTCAGGCTGACGAAGCTGTCGATCGCGCCCTCACAGGTCCACTCGGCGTTCGCGGTGTCCCAGAACAGGGTGTTGGTCCCGCCGGAGAGGCCGGGGGAGAAGGCCATCGCGATCAGGTGCCCGACCTGCTGGAACCGGTAGAATCGGGTGATCTGCTCGTAGCCAGCGGGCAGGTCCACGTCGGTGACCGCACCGGAGTCCAGGTCGACGGTGACGAAGTTTGCACTCTGCATACCGGTGCCGACGTAGGCCGTTCCGTCGTGCACGGCGAAGCCTTCGGCGTAGCTGTCGCTGTCCCCGGCCTCGAGGACAGAGCCGTAGTCCCGTTCCTCCCCGGTCTCCGGGCTGTAGGAGAACACGTGAGTGTTCGGGTA